>NZ_DASZGI010000422.1:0-4956 GCF_035938995.1 Actinocrinis sp. | reverse complement strand
GGGCCGGATGGCGGGTTGTCTATCAGCAGGACGCGATCGCCTGGACCGAAGCGCCCGCGAGCCTGAACCAGTTGTGGAAGCAGCGCTACCGCTGGTCCTACGGCACGATGCTGGCGATGTGGAAACACCGGCGCGCCCTCGTGCAGACCGGCGGCTCCGGGCGGCTCGGCCGACGCGGCCTGCCCTACCAGCTGCTGTTCCAGATCCTGCTGCCGCTGCTCGCCCCGGCCGTGGACGTGTTCGCAGTCTTCGGACTCGTCTTCGACGACGCCGCGCGCATGGGCCTGGTGTGGCTCGGGTTCCTCGGCGTGCAGATCATCGCGTCCTGGTACGCCTTCACCCTCGACCACGAGCGTCGCAGGGTGCTGTGGACCCTACCGCTACAACAGTTCGTCTACCGGCAACTGATGTACCTGGTCCTGATCCAGTCCGTGGTCACCGCCCTGCTCGGCACCCGGCTGCGCTGGCAGCGCATGGAACGGCGCGGCCTGGCCCGCGTCGGCGAGGCAGGCGCGACCCGATGAACATCAAGGCCGCGCCGACTGAACCCGTGCGTTCTGACAAGCGGAGCCTCCGTATAGCAATACACTCATGAGCCCGCAGGCTGCAGGTTGAGCACGGTGTGTGTCGCGTGATGCTAGCGCGCCATCCAGGCTGATGAGACGTGCTGTCGCCGTCCGCGAAGTGTTGCCGCGTCGCCGCAAGTACCGCGGCGGGGGAGTTGAACCCGGCGCCTGCTGATGACGAGTCGGCTGCCGGATCGTGTCAGCGTGTGTCAGGGTGTGCCGTTTGGTCGCTACCGGGGTCGCGTCGTGCGCACGGTGTGGCATCTCGCGACAGTGTGCGTTATCGGCGTCTGGTCGGGTCGATCTGGTTTTGCAAGTCCCCGACCAAGCCGGTGCGGATTGCGGCCTGGCTTTGTTGCGGACTCCAACCGAAACCGTGGCGGGCGCCAATGACGTGCTGGTTTGCGCTCGCCTAGCATCGGGCCTACGTAGCCGAAGCACCGATAGCGAGAGTGAGTCCATGTCAGACCCGGTATATGTCTACATCGGAACGTACGCAAGCGAGGATGCGGCGAAGGCTGATCTCGAGGTGGTTCGGGACCTCTACGCGAGCGACGTGCTTCGCACGTACGACGCGGCGGTTGCCGTCAGGGATTCCGACGGCAAGGTGCACCTGCATCGTCACGAGGGGTCGATGAACCACGCTGTCTGGAGTGGCGCGGCGGTTGGCGCTCTCGTGGGCATCCTGTTCCCGCCCGCGCTGATTGCGACCACGGTCCTCGGGGCGGCGACCGGCGGGCTCGTCGATCATCTGTGGCGGGGGATCTCGCGCGGTGACCTCAAGGACCTCGGCGAGGCGCTCGACGCGGGAGAGGCCAGTCTGGTCGTGATCAGCAGTACCGAGGTCGACCACCAGTTCGCCGCTGCGCTCAAGGCCACGGCGCACCAGATCCAGAGGCTTGAAAAGGCCGACGCCAAGGCGTTCGAGCGTGAGCTCAAGAGCCTGTCAGGCAGCTAGCACGCCCGGACAGCGGCGTGAATCTCCCGACCGCGCGACCTGAGGCGAAAGGGCCCCATGCCGCTCCTGATATCGATCATCGCGACGTCCATACTTGTCATCCTGGCGGCCAGCCTCGGGCCATACGTTCGCGCGCCGCGCAGAGGTCCCGGCCCCGGCCCGCGTGATACGCGCGCAGCGTCGGGCACGCCGATAGTTGCGCCGCGGCGGGAGGTGATCACGTCCCGTCCCGGCACGCAGTGTGAGATCGAGGGACGGTGTCAGGTCACCGCGTGGACACCGCAAGACCTCGGACCGTATTGGGACGTCGGGCTCGGAGACCCGGGAGTCCACATCAACCCCTACCAGCAGGTCGCAGTCCACGAGCGCGCGATCGCCCGGAGCACACCGCCCCAGAGCTGGCTCGGCGCGCAAAGTACACAGCCCGTAGCACGCTCGGCCGCACACACGGCCGCGCTGCAATACCGTCCGTCCCGACGCACCCGGGTGCGGCTGTGTCTGCAGGCTTGGGCCGAGCGAGCTCGCACGCGCAGGGACCAGCACTCGGGTGAAACGCCGCACATCGACTCCGGCCTGCCCCGTCGTGACCAGGCCGCGGCCTGCCGGATTACCCCGGAGCGTTGTGGCGACGACAGTCCACCCTGGCTCCCACGACTACGGGACGGTGATGGGATGCGATGTTGCGGGCGGCGCGTTCAGGCTCCATGGGGGTGAAGTGTGACGCGCAGGCGGGGGCGGTGCTAAGACTGACGACGTGAATCAACGGGCAGGCGAGGCGGGGGTCGGTGGCGCATCAGGTGCGGCAATACCGCAAGGACTGGGAGTCGAGGATCCTGCGATCCGTGCCGAACTGGCCGAGCTGGCTGCATGGGCCGACACACAGCTGGCGTGGTTGATCGACGACGTGTGCGCCGCGACCGTCGAACGGATCCCGTTCTACCGCGACGCGCGGATCGTCCCGGTCGAGGAGCTGCGCCGCTCTGTCGAACACAACCTGCGGTTCCTGGTCACTGCGCTCGCCCATCCGACCGCGCCGCTCGACTTGGCCGCGCCGGAGGCGACCGGTCGTCGGCGCGCCCACCAGGGTGCGCCGCTGCCCGAGGTGCTGCAGTGCTACCGGATCTGCTTCACGACGCTGTGGGACGCGCTGGTAGAACACGCCCGCGACAACCGGCGGGCGGGTGCCACCGAAGCGCTGCTGACCGCGGCCGGCATGATCTTCCGACTCACCGACCAGCACGCGCTGGCGCTCACCGAGGCGTACCGAGCGGCGACCGCCGAGCTGCTGGTCGCCCGTCAGCAACGCCGCTCCGCCCTGGTGGAGGCTTTGCTCACCGGCCACCCCAGCCCGGATGCCGGGCCCTGGGAGGCGGCCGCGCTGCTGGGCCTGCCCTCCGACGGACACCTGGTGGTCGTGGCCGCCGATACCCACGGCCTGGCCGAGGCGAGCCTGCCCGACATCGAGCGCCGACTGGCCGCCCGCGGAATCGTCTCGGGATGGCGCCTGACCCCGGCCCAGCAACTCGGCGTGGTGTCCCTGCACGACGACCAACACGACGTGATGCTCCAGCTCCTGCGGGAGAGCGCGCGGGCGCGTACCGGCGTCAGCCCGCCGTACCAGTCGCTGGCCGACACCCCGCGCTCCCTGCACCTGGCGCAGTGCGCGCTCGCCGGTCTTCCGCTCGGCCGGGCCGAGGTGCGCACGTTCAACCCCAGCCCGCTGGCCGCCCTCATGGTCCGCGAGCCGGACGAGGGGCAGCGCCTGGCACATGACGTCCTCGGCTCCGTCCTCGGGCTACCGGAGGAGGACCGTGCGCCGTTGCTGGACACCCTCAACGCCTACCTCGACCACGACGGCTCGGCGGAACGCGCCGCCGAGGTCCTGTATTGCCACCCGAACACGGTGCGCTACCGACTGCGGCGTCTGCAGGAGCTGACCGGCCGCTCGTTGTCCGACCCGCACGGTGTCGCGGAATTGGCTGCCGCGGCGTACGCGGTGCGCTTGAACCCGGCCACAGCGCGGTGGCAGGGGCGCACCCCGGCAGCCGCCAACGCGCACCCCCGACCTGTCCCCGAGCGCATCGCCGATCGCGGTCGCGCTGACGTGTCCGCGAAACGTTTCCGCGAGGCGGACGGACCCCGGTGAAGAGTGAGGCGTGAAGCGCGAGCGACGCGCCCCATGCCGATCCCGTGCGGCGTGCGACATGACCGGTGGATGAGATTCAGTCCGCCAAGTGCCGGTCGGACACCGCGAGCGTCATCTATGGTCCGGAACGAAAAGCATTGGCGGCGGGAACAACCCTCCGCGCAACCGGCGCGGACCCTCGCCGGGGTCTGTCACGATGACCGCCATGCAGATCAGTGAATCTCCGCTGGCCGAGGCCGGTCGCCGCTTCTTCAGCTCCAAGGACGCAGAGACCTGGATCGGTCTGCTGCGCCCCGCATACCATCTGCGCGCCCTGGCAGCGGGCGAGTCGGTGGTGGCGTACCTCGGTGGCGAGCCGCTGCTGCCCAAGGATGTCGAGTGGCCGGTGTGGGAGGGGCACGGCCCGCTGTGCTTCGTGGCCGCACTCGATTGCTCCCAGGTGCCGACCAAGGAACTGGACATTCCGCTGCCGACGTCAGGGCAGTTGCTGTTCTTCTACTTCGACGGCTTGGGAGACAGTTCGGTAGTCTACTCGGACCCCGCCAGCGTCATCCACGGCACCCGGGTGATCCACATCCCCGCGGATGCCGAGGTCACAGAGCGTGCAGTGCCCGAGGGCGCGACGGCGTACCCGCGCCTGCTGCTGGGCGGCGAGCTGATCGCGACGGCGCCGGACAACGAGAACGCCGCGCTGATCGCGGCCTACGGGAACGCGGACGACCCGGTCGCCTACTGCGACTACCCGACCACCGACCCCAACGGCACCGGGTTCTGGGACGCGCTGACCACGTTCCGCCGTGACCACTCGCCGCACCACCGGGTCGGCGGGTACGCCCTGCCGGTGCAGGGCGCCGTCGAACCCGAGGGCGCGCAGGTCCTGTACCCGGGCACGGCGCAGCAGGCCGTGGCGGCGCGCAAGCAGGTCGCGTCGCAGCTGGTGTTGCTGGCCCAGATCGACAGCGACGCGCGCAGCGCCATGGGCTGGGGCGACGCCGGCAGGCTGTACTGGATGATCCGCCGCGACGATCTGGCCGCCGGCCGGTTCGAGAAGGCGACTTTCACCTGGCAGTGCGAGTAGGAAGACGTGTCGTCCCCGCCTGTGCGGCCGCCCACGAGCGGGGACTCAGTGCCCTGAAGTGCGCCGAGGTCCGCATCGCGCGGGGAATCACGCCTGTGGCTGCCGACAAATCGTCCGTCGGTCATACGGATCGATTTAGCGATCACCCGGCTGTTCAGAGTTGAACACGTTCAGTTGATCTTCCGATCTTTCTGAACACGTTCGATGA
>NZ_DASZGI010000421.1:0-31546 GCF_035938995.1 Actinocrinis sp. | reverse complement strand
CGGCTGCTGACCCGCTTCCTCGGGGTCATCAACGAGGTGCTCGACGAGGGCACCCCGATCGAGGTGGCCGACGGCGCGCTCGAGCCGCTGGGCCTGCCGATGTCCCCGTTCGTGCTGATGGAGCTGGTCGGCCCGGCCGTCGCGCTGCACGTCTCGGAGACCCTGAACGCGGCCTTCCCGGACCGCTTCTCGGTCTCGGCGAACGTCAAGCGGCTGGTCGGCGCGGGCAAGCGGGCGTTCTACCTGCCCGGCACGCAGACCCTGGACCCGGAGGTCGAGGCGCTGCTCGAGGTCGGCGACAAGCCGTCGACCGCCGAAGAGGTGCGCGACCGGGCCCTGGCGGCGATCGCCGAGGAGATCGACCTGATGCTCAAGGACGGCGTCGTGGCCGAGGCCCAGGACATCGACCTGTGCATGATCCTCGGCGCGGGCTGGCCGTTCCACCTCGGCGGCATCACCCCGTACCTGGACCGTTCCGGCGTGTCGGAGAAGGTTGCCGGCCGCCGCTTCCTGCCGGTGGGCCTGGCGTCCCTCCCCGCCTGACGCACCGACAACACGTGTGGCCCCGGCCGGTCGGCCGGGGCCACACGTGTCACGCCCTAGGCCACGAGCCAGCCGTGCAGGGTGATCTGCGTCGTCCAGAGCAGGAGCGCGGCGCCGACCGCGATCACGATGACCTGCTGCCAGATGCGCCGGCTGATCAGCGCCGCGACGATGAGCAGCGGGAAGAGGGCGCCGATGTAGCGCGGCATCGAGGTGAACTTCTGCGACGTGACGCCGAGGATGTACATCGGCAGCGTCCACGCCAGGTACGAGACCGGGAGCTTGCGCGCCAGGACTGGCAGCAGCGCGGCGCTCAGCACGAGCACGACCGCGATCATCATCGCCACCTGGTGCCCGTGCGGGGTGTCGTACCAGACGATGTGGAACGAGCGCTTCGGGCTGTTGACGATCGCGGCGCGGTTGGTCTTCACCGTCTGCTCCTGGAACGGGAGCGTCCAGGAGCCGTAGCGGTATTTCGAGTAGCCGAGGAACGCCGCCAGGCCGGCCACCGGAGCGGCGGTGGCCGCCGCGTTCTTGGCCACGAGCGCCGGACGCCATCCTGACGCGCGCGCCGTCCGCAGCCCTTCGACCATCCCCGGGATCGCCAGCAGCAGTCCGGTCGGCCGGGCCATCCCGCTCATAAAGCCGACCGCGGTCGCCACCCACAGCCGCGGCGGGCGGTCCGAATACGAGCGCACGGCCAGGAAGTAGACCACGGCGAGCGCACCTGCCAGCGGCTCGGTGTACGCCATCACCAGCGCGTATCCGCCTGGCACAAGCTGCGTGAGCCACGCCGCGCGGCGGGCGGCACCCCGGTCGCCGGTCTCCCGGATCACCAGCCGGTGCACCAGCGCGCCGAAGACCAGGGCCATCAGCCAGGTGAAGCCGAACAAGACGAAGGTGACGGGGATCCGGGTGACCGTGGATATGCCCGCCGCGGTGTACGAGGTGAGCGGAAAGAAGTGGACCAGGACCCCGGCGTGGTCGTAGCCGTTGTGCGCGATCAGCTCATACCACTTCGTGTCCCAGTCGAACAGACCGCCGAGTGGGTGCTTGGGGTTGATACGCCAGGAGGCCAGACAGACGATCAGGTGGCCGACCAGCCACGCGGGCAGCGTCGCCACCAGCCCGTCGGCGAACCATCCGCCGAACCGTCGCCTGGGCGGAGCCGTCGCCTCGACGAGGGCGGGCGATATCTCGAGATCGTGGGTCACGGCCGCCGCCTTCAGGCGGAGACGGTCTCGTCCGCGGGCTTGGTGCTCTGACGGGGCGTCAGCGGCGCGTCGCGGCCGGTACCGGCGGGGGTGGCGCGCTTGGTGTCGCCGCCCTCCTCGTGGTACTCCTCCTCGACGTTGACCGACCACACGTCGTGCTTCGACCCGGTGCGGATGTTCTCCGCGGTCAGCAGCGCGGTGAGCATCGAGTGGTCCTGGTTGTTGTACCGGTGCATGCCGTTGCGGCCGACCGGGTGCACGTTCGGCACCTCGGCGTCCAGCCAGGCCCGGATCACGTCGAGGTTCTTCGCGTAGCGGTCGTCGTATACCGGGTACGCCTTGGGCATCCGCACGACGTAGCCCTTTTCCACGCTGCCCGGCTTGATCAGGCCGAGCTTCTCCAGCTCCGCGGTGCCCAGCTTCACCAGGTCCGCGTCCGGGGTGCTCCAGACCTCGTCGCCCTCGTTCACGAAGTACTCAAGGCCCAGGCAGGTGCGCCCGTCCTGCACCAGATACGGCGACCAGGAGCCGAAGTTCTGGATCCGGCCGACCTTGACGCCCGGATCGTGGATGTAGATCCAGTTGTCCGGGAACCCGGCCTCCAGCGGCACCACCAGCGCGATGGTGAGGAAGTCGCGGTAGCGCAGGTCGTCGGCGGCGGCGAGCACGTCGGCCGGGGCGGCCGGCTCCATCATCCGCACCAGCGCCGAGATCGGGGTGGAGGAGACCACGTGGTCCACCGGGACCTGCGAACTCTCCCCGTCCTTGCTCTCCACGGACACGGACACCGCGCCCTTGCCGTGCTCCCAGTACACCTTCTGCACGCCGGTGTTCAGCTCGACCGTGCCGCCCTGGGCCCGAACCTTGTCGGTCGCGGTCTCCCACATCATCCCGGGCCCGTACTTCGGGTACTGGAACTCCTCGATGAGGGAGGTGATGTCCTTCTGGTTGCGGCTCGGCAGCAGCGCGTTCTTGATCGCCCCGAACAGCGACAGGTTCTTGATACGCTGCGCGGCCCAGTCGGCGGGAAGATCCGCGGTGCTCATCCCCCACACCTTCTCGGTGTAGGTCTTGAAGAAGATCGAGAACAGCCGCTTGCCGAACCGGGCGGTCACCCAGGCGTCGAAGTGCGTCTGGTCCTTCGGCGGGAAGATCCGCGCCGCCGTGTACGACCCGATGCACCGCGCGGCCTCCACCACGCCCAGGCCCTTGAGCGCGTTGCCGGCCTTGAGGGGGTAGTCGAACAGCTTGCCGCGGTAGTAGATGCGGGACATACGCGGACGCAGCAGGAAGTCCTCGTCCGGCAGGATCTCGTGCCACAGCGACTCGACCGTGGCGACCTTCGTGAAGAAGCGGTGGCCGCCGATGTCGAAGCGCCAGCCGTCGCGCTCGGCGGTCTGCGAGATCCCCCCGACCACGCCCTCGGACTCGAAGACCCGCACCGGGTACTCGTGCTTCGACAGGTCGTAGGCCGCGGTGAGGCCGGCCGGTCCGGCACCGATCACGACGGTCGCGGGCTTGGTTTCGTCAGGCTTGGTCATGGCGTCCACAAGCAGCAGATTCTTTCAGGCGAGCCGAAGGCGCAGCGTGGCCTGCAGGTAACGAAGTGTTCCCGCACTGCAACAACTTAACGAAGGCCGGATGAATGAAGCCTGAGGTGGCGGGCCAGGCGCAGGTCAGCCTAGCGCGGAGCGCGCAGCAGCCGCGACCCCGTCACCGGTCAGCCCGACCGCCTTGAGAATCGACGCGCGCTTGCCGTGGTCCAGGAAGCGCTGCGGAATGCCCACCACGCGCACCGGCACGTTCACGCCCGCGTCCTGCAGGGTCTGGGTGATCGCGACGCCGACTCCGCCGACGCGGCCGTTGTCCTCGACGGTGACGACCGCGCGGTGCGAGCGCGCCAGGGCGATCAGAGCGGGATTCACCGGTTTGACCCATCGAGGGTCCACGACCGTCGCCTCGATGCCCTCGGCGGCCAGGATCTCAGCCGCCTCCAGCCCCTGCACCGCCATCGGCCCGGCGGTGACGATGAGCACGTCCGCGGTGTCCCCCTCGCCCCCGCGCGGCGCGCGCAGCAGGTCCAGGCCGTCTACCCGGTCCACCGCCTCGATCTCGGGTCCGACCGCGCCCTTGGAGTAGCGCACCACAGTCGGCCCGTCGTGCACGTCCACAGCCTCGCGCAGCTGGGCGCGCACCTGGGCGGCGTCCCGCGGAGCGGCGATCCGCAGGCCGGGGACGACCTGCAGGATCGACATGTCCCACATGCCGTTGTGGCTCGCGCCGTCGTCGCCGGTGATCCCGGCGCGGTCGAGCACGAAGGTGACCGCCGCCCGGTGCAGCGCGCAGTCCATCAGCACCTGGTCGAAGCAGCGGTTGAGGAAGGTCGCGTACACGGCGAACACCGGGTGCAGGCCGCCGAACGCCAGGCCGGCCGCGGAGGTGGCGGCGTGCTGCTCGGCGATGCCGACGTCGTAGATGCGCTCGGGGTAGGCCTTGGCGAACTTGTGCAGGCCGACCGGGATCATCATCGCGGCGGTGATGCCGACCACGTCGGGCCGTTCGTTGCCGATCTTGACCATCTCGTCGGCGAAGGCGTCGGTCCAGCTCGGCCCGGCGATCTGGAACGGCAGGCCGGTCTCCGGGTTGATCACGCCGATGCCGTGGAAGTGGTCGGCCTCGTCGTCGAGGGCGGGCTGGTAACCCTCGCCCTTGCGGGTAAGACAGTGCACGATGACGGGGCCGCGGAACCCCTTGGCCCGGCGCAGCGCGGCCTCGACGGCGATGACGTCGTGCCCGTCGATAGGGCCGATGTACTTCAGGCCGAGATCCTCGAACATGCCCTGCGGGGCGACGATGTCCTTCAGGCCCTTCTTCATCCCGTGCAGGGTGTCGTAGATTGCCGGGCCGACCACGGGGGTCTTGTTGAGCGTGCCCTTGCCCCAGGACAGGAACTTCTCGTAGCCCTGCGTCGCGCGCAGCGTGGACAGGTGCTCGGCCAGGCCGCCGATCGTGGGCGCGTACGAGCGCTCGTTGTCGTTGACCACGATGACGACCGGCCGGTCCTGCGCGACCGCGATGTTGTTCAGCGCCTCCCAGGCCATGCCGCCGGTGAGCGCGCCGTCGCCGATCACCGCGACGACCCGGCGGTCGGTCTGCCCGCGCACCTGGTAGGCCTTCGCGATGCCGTCCGCGTAGGAGAGGGCGGTGGAGGCGTGCGAGTTCTCCACCACGTCGTGCTCGGACTCGGCGCGGCAGGGGTAGCCGGAGATCCCGCCCTCCTGCTTGAGCTTGGAGAAGTCGTGACGCCCGGTCAGGATCTTGTGCACGTAAGCCTGGTGTCCGGTGTCCCAGACGATGGTGTCGCGCGGGGAGTCGAAGACCCGGTGCAGCGCGATGGACAGCTCCACCACGCCCAGGTTCGGTCCGAGGTGGCCGCCGGTCTTCGTGACGCTCTCGATGAGGAAGTCCCGGATCTCGCGGGCCAGCCGGTCCAGCTTCTCGCGGCTGAGCCGGTCCAGGTCGCGCGGTCCGTGCACCGAGCTGAGCACGCTCTCCGGCAGCGACACGGGTGGCCTCCTATCCCCCTCGCGCGACGAGGGTCCGAACGGTGATACACACGGTCTGTCCCGCGGGCCGGGCCGAAGGGTGTCACCGGCCTTACGCAACCCGCAGTTCATCGTCCCCTACCCGGCGCGACGGCGCTCGCGGGCGGCACACCGGATCGGACGAGGCTCCGAGTCTAATCGCCGAGCGGTCGGCGTCCCGGGCCCGTGCGGGACCTCCACATGATCTTCACCTGAATCCCGCTCGCACCGCGGGATCGGGTCACCAGCCGCCGGCCTGGGCCGCGGGAAGGCCCGCCACCAGCGGCGCGAGGGCGCCGGGCGGGTCGTTGAGCAGCGGGCCGAACGCCCGCTCCGCCGCACCGACGAGCGTGGAGTCCGGGCCGAGCCCGGGCGCCACGAGCCGCACCTGCTCGCGCGGGGCGACGAGCCCCGAGGTGCGCAGCGTCGCGCGCAGCTGCGGTTCCACCGCCGGCAGCATGTCGCGCAGCAGGCCGCCGAAGACGACCACCTCGGGGTTGAAGATGTTCACCAGGTTGCCGACGCCGATGCCGAGCCATTCACCCACATGACGGATCGCGGCGATCGCGCGCGCGTCGCCTCCGGCCGCCGCGGCGACGACCGCGGGCACCGTGGAGCGTGGGCCGTCGGGGTGCCCGGCCGCGTCGAGGATGGCCTTCTCGCCGATCTCGGTCTCCCAGCAGCCGCGGGCACCGCAGCGGCACAGCCGCCCGGCCGGGTTGACGACCATGTGGCCGAGCTCGCCGCCATAGCCTCCGGCGCCGCGCAACGGCTCGCCGCCGACGATGATCCCGGCGCCGACGCCCACCTCGCCGGTCAGATAGACCGCGTCGGTGGCGCCCGCCGCCGCGCCGCGCACGTGTTCGGCCAGCGCGCCGAGGTCCGCGTCGTTGCCGATCGCGACCGGGGCGTGGATGCCGTGCTGGCCGAGGACGGTGCTCAGGGTCTCGCCGAGCGGCGCGTCGACCCAGCCCAGGTTCGGGGCGAAGCGGACCAGGCCGTCCGTGTCGCGCACCACGCCGGCGATCGCCGCGCCGACGCCCACGCATATCGCGTCCGCTCCAGCACGGGTGAGCATCTCGCCGGTGAACCGGCCCAGGTGCGCGGCGACGTCGTCGAGGGCATAGTCGCCGCGCGGCCGGTAGAGCTCGCGCCGGTCCAGGATCGCTCCGCCGAGACCTACCCGGGCGGCGATCAGGTAGTCGACGCCGATGTCGAACGCGAGCACGTACACCCGCTCGGACCGGGGCACCACCACCAGGGAGGGGCGTCCGGCCCCGGCTCCGGCCCCGCGCGCGGGCAGTTCCTCGCGCACCAGGCCGGAGCCCACCAGGTCGGCCGTCAGCGCGCCGATGGTCGAGCGGTTGAGCTGCATCACGGCGGTGAGTTCCGCGCGCGAGGTCGGCCCGTGTACGTGGACGTACCGCAGGAGGGTCGACACGTTGTGCCGACGCACCTCGTCCTGCGTCGCTCCGGCGTGCGCGGCGCTCATCTAGGCTCGGCCTTCCGTATCGGTGTCTCCGTACGCCTCCGGTCCGGTGCTGATCACGCCCCCGTCTTCTTGTTGAGCCGGAAGATCACGGCGAGGAGCCGGGCGAAGCTGCCGGAACCGGCGCCGGAACCGCGGCGGGAGACCGCGTCGAAGCCGGCGGCGATCAGCAGGACGAGGCCCGTGACGATCTGCTGCCAGGCCGCGGAGTTGCTCGACTGGATCAGGTTCGACATGCCGTACGCGATGACCTCGACCACGAGTCCGCCGATGACCGCGTCCACCACTCGGCCCCGGCCTCCGAACAGGGAGGTTCCGCCGATGACGGCCGCGCCGACGGCGAGCAGCAGGGTGTTGCCCGCGCCGGCGTCGGACTGCACACCCTCGGTGAAGGAGGCGGAGAGGATGCCGGCCAGGGCGGCCATGGTGGAGCAGATCACGAACACCGAGATGCGGATCCGGTCGACCCGGATACCGGCGCGGCGCGAAGCCTCGTCGTTGCCGCCGACGGCGTAGACGTGCCGGCCGTAGCGGGTGCGGTTGAGCACGAAGGTGAGCAGCACGAACAGGACGAGGATCACCACGACGACCCAGGGCATGCCCTCGGACTTGGACCCGGCGAAGAACGCGCTCTTCGCCACGAGGCTGCGGTTGATGCCCATGTAGTAGATGAACGCGCCGCCGAAGGCGGCGAGCGCGGCGACCTTCAGGGCGGTGATGGACAGGGGTTCGGGGGTCAGGCCGTTCCTGCGCCGCGCCGCGCCGGTGCGCACCTTGAGCAGCGCGTATCCGGCCGTGAACGCCGCCAGGATGGTCCAGCCCAGCCAGATCGGGACGAAGTCGTTGTTGCCGCCCTCCAGGCCGATCAGGATGTTGTCGTGCAGCTGGATGGCCGCCGGGCCGATCAGGATCAGCGTGACGCCCTGGAAGCCGAGGAAGGCGGCCAGCGTGATGACGAAGGACGGGATGCCGACCTTCGCCCGCAGCCAGCCGATGAAGAACCCGATGACGACGCCGGTGCCGATCGCGGCGAGGAAGGTCAGCCACCAGGGCTGCCCGTGTCGCGCCATCATCACGGCCATCAGCGCCGCGCAGACCCCGGAGGCCGTGCCCGCGGACAGGTCGATCTCACCGAGGAGCAGGACGAAGACCAGGCCCATCGCCATCACGATGGTCGGCGCGCCGTCCGCGACGATGTTCTCGACGTTGTACGCGGACAGGAAGCCCTGGTGCACGATCACGAAGAAGATGACGAGGACGATCAGGCCGAGCAGCGCCGGAATCGAGCCGGTCTCGCCCGACCGCACCCGCTGGACATAGGATTGGGTGTAGTCGGCGAGGTTCGTGGGCTGCGCGTCCTGCCCGGAGGACTGGATGTCTGTGGTGGTCGGCGCGCTCATAGTGCGGCTCCGTTCGTGGCCTCTGCGAGCCCGAGCCCGAGGTTGCCGGAACGGCCTGCCGTGATCAGCTCGACGATTTGGGTGTGGGTGATCTCGGAACGCTTGACCTGCGCGGCCATCCGCCCGAGGTAGAGCGCGGCGACCCGGTCGGAGACCTGGAGCACGTCGTTCATGTTGTGCGAGATGAGGATGACCGCCAGGCCCTTGTCGGCGAGGTTGCGCACCAGCCGGAGCACTTCGGCGGTCTGCGCGACGCCGAGGGCGGCCGTGGGCTCGTCGAGGATGACGATCTTGGAGTTCCACAGCACGGCCTTGGCGATCGCCACGGTCTGCCGCTGGCCGCCGGAGAGGCTGGAGACCTTCTGGCGCACGGACTTGACGGTGCGTACGGACAGCGAGGCGAGCGTGTCGCCGGCCAGCCGTTCCATCACGCCCTCGTCGAGGGTGTTGCGCGGGGTGGTGCGCTCGCGGCCGAGGAACATGTTCTGGACGATGTCGAGGTTGTCGCACAGGGCGAGGTCCTGGTAGACGATCTCGATGCCGAGGGCCGCCGCGTCGCGCGGAGTGTGCACGTGGGCGGGCTGGCCCTCGAAGAGGAATTCCCCGGAGTCGGCCTGGTAGGTACCGCCGATGCATTTGACGAGGGTCGACTTGCCCGCGCCGTTGTCGCCGACGAGGGCGGTTACCTCGCCCTTGTACGCCTCGAAGTCCACGCTGTGCAGGACCTGAACCGGGCCGAAGGACTTCTCGACTCCGATCAGCCTCAACGCAGGTGTGCTCGTGTCGGGTGTAGTGCTCAACGTTCTACCGCCATCTCCTGGGTAATTCCGTACGGTCCATGACGTACGTCTCCCCGGCCGCCACACGCCCAGGCGGGAGCGTGTAGCGGCCGGGGATGTCCTTAGCGCTTCAGCAGGTCAGCTGGAGGGCTGGTAGCTGATGCCGTTCGCGTTGCACTCGGCGATCAGCGTCGCGAGCGCGGAGGCGCTCAGGCTGGTGTTGTCGCAGACAGCGGCGGCGGTGACGTAGCCGTCTGTGACCGGCTGGGAGACGTTGGCCTTGGTGATGACGGTCGGGGTGGCCAGGTAGGCGGGGATGGTGCGCTTGTCCGGACCGGTGAAGGAGACGGCGCCGGACGGCATCGTCCCGGCCTTGACCGTCCCGGCCAGGATCTGCGAGGCCAGCTTGACCGCGACGTCGGCCTCACCGGTGACGGCCTTGTAAATGGTGAAGCACTGAGTGCCCGCCATGATGTTGTCCAGGCCGCCAGGGGTGGCATCCTGACCGGAGACCGCGACCTTGCCGGCCAGGTTCTGCCCGGTCAGCACGTTGATGACCGACTGGGCCATCGTGTCGTTGGCGACCATGACCGCGTCGATCTTCGAGGCGTTGGAGGCGAGCATGCTCTGGAAGACGGTCTGCGCGACGGTGGAGCTCCACTGTCCGGTCTGGTCGGCCAGCTTGTTCCAGCCGGCCTGGGTGCTCAGGACCGAGTTGTAACCCTGGGCGAACAGGGTGGCGTTGTTGTCGGTGGGGGCGCCGTCGATCTCGACGTAGCCGACCGAGCTCTTGCCGGCGACCTGCGGGCACTGGGTCAGGGCGGTGCCCTGGTCCTTGCCGACCTGCACGTTGTCGTAGGAGACGTAGTACTCGGCCGAGCCGCCCGAGGTGTAGCGGTCGTAGTCGATGACGACGACGCCGGCCTGCTTGGCCTTGGCCTCGATCTGCGCGCCGGAGGCCGGGTCCAGGTCGACCAGGAGGATGACGCCGACGCCCGAGCTGATCAGCTGCTGGGCCTGGGTCTCCTGCTCAGTGGCGGAGCCGTTGGCGTTGTACACCTGGCAGTTGAGCTTGTAGACCGTGCACTGCTTGGCGATCTCGTCCGGGTCGGCGGCGGTCCACCGCGGAGAGGACGCGGTATCGGGGAGAAGGACGCCGACCTTGTTGTTGGTGGTGGAGGACGAAGTAGCCGGGGCCTTGGAGGAACTACAGCCGGCCAGCGCTGTCGTGACAGTCACACCAGCCGCCACTGCGGCCAGGATTCCCTTTCGCATCATCGCGCGGGTCCCTTTCGTCGGAACGTTGAAGTTGTTCGGATTGCGGACGCGGTGGAGCGGAGGGGCCTGAGCGTCCCGACCCTGGCGTCCGTATAGTGCCGGTGACCACTCCTGCGGAATGTTGTGACCGGCAACGTATTGCGCACGGCGGCCGTTGTGAAGAGGTCATGCGGATGAATTTGCGCGACGGCGTAACGATTGGGAAACGTGCTGCGGGGGCCATGATCGCACGGTGTTCACATCAATTTGGCTCGTACCAACATTGGTCTACACCAATAGTCCCCATGGTCCACCCGGTGACGTGCTCCGCCGGTGCCGCGCCGGAAGCCGCTCGCAACAATTCGAACACTTCACCCGGCGTTCGACTGCGCGGCCCGCGCGGTACGCCGTGTTGCCCAATCGCAACCTGATGCCTCGTCAGATATCTCCGCGTTACCTGTTCGCTATCCGCCCGCTACCCGGCCGCGATCGCTGACGTGCCGAAACGGGGCGACCGGACCACCCCCGCGGACCCGGCCACCCCGTCGCCGGTCCCCGGCCTACAGGAACGGCAGGGTCGGGAAGGAGCCGCCCAGAACGGCCGCCGAGTCCGCGCCGAGCGCCCGCTCGAGCACCGTGGCGTACACCGACCGGAAGTCGGTGTGGAACTTCAGGTCCCCGGCGTCCAGATCGGTGAGCGACGGCTGCTCGCCGACGAACCCGCCGCGCACCGACTCCCCGACGGCGAAGACCGGGCCCGCGGTGCCGTGGTCCGTCCCGTCGTTGGCGTTGGCGGCGACTCTCCGGCCGAACTCCGAATAGGCGACCAGAACGACGTCGTTGGCGCGCGTGCCTGCCGAGATTCGTTGTTGGAAGGCCCCGATCGCGTCAGAGACCTGACCGAGCAAGGTGCCCTGTGTGCCCTTTTCCGCGGAGTGGGTATCGAATCCGCCCAGGCTGACCGCATACACACGGGTAGGCACAGCGGATTCGATGCAGGAGGCAACAATATCCAGCTGCTGGGCCAGTGCGCCCCCTCCTGCGGCTTTCGTCGTGCCTGTGGAAGGCGACGCGGAGGCCGTTGGAGAGCCTGTTGCGGAACGCGAAGCGCCGGACGAGCCCCCGGCGGGCGTCAGGCTCGAGCCGAATGCGCCGGCGACGGTGAACAGATCCGCGGTGTCGCGTGCAGCGTAGGCCGCGTTGGGGCAATCCTGCGCGGAAGGGTCGCCGAGTGCTTGGAGCGCGGTCCCGGCGGCGCCCTTGGGCAGGTGAAACCGGCCGAGCGGCAGCGCGGACCCGGCGGTGTTCACCCCGGCGAGCAGCGGAGGGAGCACACCGCCGAGCGACACCGCGCGCAGCGCGCGGAGCTTGTCGTCCGGCTGGGCGTCCAGCCACCGCCCGAGCCATCCGGACGTGCCGGGGTCGGTGGGCGATGCGGTCTGCCAGATGTCCATCGAGACGAAGTGGCTGTGGTTGGGCTGCGGGTAGCCGACTCCGCGCACGATGGCGAGCTTGCCGCTCTTCCAGAGGTCGTGCATCGCGCCCATCGACGGGTTCAGGCCGAGCCCGCCGCCGAGGTCGAGCACCTCCTGCGGCTGGTAGGCCAGGTCGGGCCGGGCCTTCTGATACGCCGGGTCGGCGGCGGGGATCACGGTGTTCAGCCCGTCGTTGCCGCCGTACATGGTGAGCAGCACGAGGATGCCCTGCCCGGGCGGCAGCGGGTCGGAGGCCGCGGCGCGGTGCAGCGTGTCCCAGGTCAGCGCGGCGCCGCCGACCGCGAGCGCCGCGGCGCCGGTGACGCCGGAGGCGAGCAGGAACTTGCGGCGGGTGAGGGTGTCCATCGTTGCGTCCGTCCCGGTGTCCCAGTGCTGTTGTTACAGCCCAGTTAATTCCAGTTGTTACAGCCAGTCGTGCAGTATGTCTGGCATGCGGTGTGTCCGGCGCCGCTCAGTTGACCGCGTACTCGGGGCTGAGCAGCGCGAGTGCGACCAGCGCGCGCGGGTCGGCGGCGACGTCGGCCAGGGCCGCGCGGGTGCGGTCGCTGAACGCGTCGACGCCGAGCAGGTGGGCCGCCGCGTCGATCCTGGCGTTGGGCGCCGCGTCGGCGACCTCCGACAGATCGCCGGCCGCGGCCGCCCACTCGGCGAAGGTGATGCGGCTCTGCGTCGCGGCGGTCGTCAGCCACAGCCGCCCGGACGGCCAGCCGCCGACGTTGGGCGGCGCGAACGGGACCTGGCCGAGCCCGTTCAGCACGGTGCGCAGGACGGCCGAGTTCTTGTCCGAGCCGCTCGAGGGCGGGGTGATCTTCAGGGCCCGCAGGGTTCCGACGACGTACTCGACCGGCTGCTTGACCAGCGCGTAGCGGGCGGCGTCGCCGGTGAAAGCCGCGTCGGAGAAGACTGCGCGGGCCAGAGCGGTCAGATCCCGGCCGGGTCCGTAGGCGGCGATCAGCCTGGCGAGCGTGTCGGCGGGCACGGCGTCGGACGAGGCGAGCCTGAACCACATGCGCGAGGTGATGAAGCGCGCGTTGACCGGTTGCGCCATCAGCAGATCGGTGAAGGAGTCGACGTCGAAGGACGCCGTCTTGCCCAGGATCGTCTCCGGCCCCGGCGCGTGCGACCGCGGGGCGAAGACGGCCGCGCCCGAGGTCCGGTTGAGCCGCCAGCCGGTGAGCGCGAGGGCCGCCTGGCGCACGTCCGTCTCCGTATAGTTCCCGACCCCGAGCGAGAACAGTTCCATGGACTCGCGGGCCAGGTTCTCGTTCGGCGCCTTGACGGTGCTGCCCTCCGCGTCGAGCCAGAGCATCATCGCCGGGTCGGTGAACATCGTCCGCATCAGGGTGCGGAAGTCGCCGCCGCCGAGCGTGCGCATCGTCTCGTTCTGCAGCAGCATCAGCGCGGCGCTGCGGACCTTCTGGATGGAAGTGGCGAAGTGGCCGTGCCAGAAGAAGGTGCGCTTTTCGGTCCACGGCTGCTGCGCGGCGGTCAACCGGGCGATCCACCACGCGACCAGGTCGTAGCTCTGCTGGGCGCGCCGGGTGTTCGCCGCCTTCTTCTGAGCGGGGGAAGAGCCGTTCGCCGGCTCGGCGAGAGTGGCCGCGGACGGCGGCGGGGTCGCCGCCACCCCGGGGTCGGCGGTGGGGGTGAACAGCGCGGCCAGCGTCGCCGGGTAGCCGGCCGCCGTCGCGGCGTCGATCTCCGCCCCGCTCGCGCCGAATCCGCTGCGCCGCAACAGGTGCCCGATCAGCGCGCGGTCCTGACTAGTCGCCATGGAAACATCGTGCGCGCCGCGGCGTAAGCCCGGGGTAAGTACGGGAGAGTGGCTGTCTCCCCGAACGACTGTGCCTTCGGAACGACTGTGCCTTCGGAACGACTGTGCCTCCGGCCGGCGCCCGGGATTGTGTCCCGAGTCGCCGGCCGGCGGATGGTGCTACACCAGGCCGCGAGACGGTCACGTCGTCGTGGTAGGTGTACGTATAGCGCGCGCTAGGTCGTCGCCGGCCTCTATGGGATGGCTGTACGTTCCCCGCCTTGAAGAAGGTTCGAGCCGGCCGTGGCGGCCTCGACGCGGCAGTTGCGCCGAAGACCGCCCGGCCCCTCGCGGCGGTGGAGGCCACCGCTTTCCGGGCGCCGTGCTGCGCTCCCCTCGCGGGTGTGGGTAGTCCGCGATGAGCTCCTCAAAGTGCGGTGAGGGCACGACGGGCGGAGAAGACAGCGTGCTTACAGCCTCGACCTGTGGCGTCAGTGAAGTTACCGGCCCGTATCCGTACCCGTCTACAGGGATATCCCTTGCTTTTCGCCGAAGAGCGGCACGTGGGGGGCGCAACGGCACGGCGGGCCGCCCCCGAACGGTCTCGGGGGCGGGCCACCGCAGCTTCGCGACAGGTTTCGCAGCCGGTCAGGCCTTGATCAGGTTCCGCAGGACGTACTGCATGATGCCGCCGTTGCGGTAGTAGTCGGCCTCTCCGGGGGTGTCGATGCGCACGACCGCGTCGAACTCGACGGCAGGGCTGGCAGAACCGGTCGCCTTCACCTTGACCGTGCGCGGCGTGGTGCCGTCGTTGAGGGCGGTGATGCCGGTGATCTCGAACGTCTCCTCGCCGGTCAGGCCGAGCGACGCGGCACCCTCGCCGGCCGGGAACTGGAGCGGCAGCACGCCCATGCCGATCAGGTTCGACCGGTGGATCCGCTCGTAGGACTCGGCGATGACGGCCTTCACGCCGAGCAGCGCGGTGCCCTTCGCCGCCCAGTCGCGGGACGAACCCGAGCCGTACTCCTTGCCGGCCAGCACGACCAGCGGCACGCCGGCCTCCTGGTAGGCGGCGGAGGCTTCGTAGATGGTGGTCTGCTCGCCGGTCAGCAGGTTCCTGGTGTAGCCGCCCTCGACGCCGTCCAGCAGCTGGTTGCGCAGCCGGATGTTGGCGAAGGTGCCGCGGATCATCACCTCGTGGTTGCCGCGCCGGGACCCGTAGGAGTTGAAGTCGCGGCGCTCGACCCCGTGCTCGGCCAGGTACTTGCCGGCGGGCGAGTCGGCCTTGATCGAGCCGGCCGGGGAGATGTGGTCGGTGGTGACCGAGTCGCCCAGCTTGGCCAGCACGCGCGCACCGGAGATGTCCTCGACGGGGGCCGGGGTCTCGGGCATGCCCTCGAAGTACGGGGGCTTGCGCACGTAGGTGGAGTCGGCGTCCCACTCGAAGACGTTGCCGGTCGGCGTCGGCAGCGACTGCCAGCGCTCGTCGCCCGCGAAGACGTCGCTGTACCCGGAGGAGAACATCTCGGCCGAGATCGCCGAGCCGATGACCTCCTGCACCTCGGCCGGGGAGGGCCAGATGTCCTTGAGGTACACCGGCTTCCCGTCCGGGTCGGCGCCGAGGGCTTCGCGCTCGAAGTCGAAGTCCATCGTGCCCGCGATCGCGTACGCGATCACCAGCGGCGGCGAGGCCAGGTAGTTCATCTTGACGTCCGGATTGATCCGGCCCTCGAAGTTGCGGTTGCCGGACAGCACCGAGACCGCGGCCAGGTCGGCCTGGTTCACGGCCGCCGACACGTGGTCCGGCAGCGGGCCGGAGTTGCCGATGCAGGTGGTGCAGCCGTAGCCGACGAGGTTGAAGCCGAGCTTGTCGAGGTACGGGGTCAGGCCCGAGCGCTCGTAGTAGTCGGTGACCACCTTCGAGCCGGGCGCTAGCGTGGTCTTGACCCACGGCTTGGCGTGCAGGCCCTTCTCCACGGCCTTCTTCGCCAGCAGCGCGGCGCCGATCATGACCGAGGGGTTGGAGGTGTTCGTACACGAGGTGATCGCGGCGATGACGACCGAGCCGTGGTCGATCTCGAAGGTGCTGCCGTCGGGCGCGGTCACCGGGGTCGGCTTCGCCAAGCCGTTGTGCACGGCGGGGGAGTCGGAGGCCGGGAACGACTCGAAGCCGGACTCGTCGGCGTCCTTGACGTAGTCTCGCAGCGCGGCGCGGAACTTGGCCTTCGCCTCGGCGAGGATCACCCGGTCCTGCGGGCGCTTCGGGCCGGCGATCGACGGGACGACGGTGGAGAGGTCCAGCTCCAGGTACTCGGAGTACTTCGGCTCGTGGGAGGCGTCGTGCCAGAGTCCCTGCTCCTTGGCGTAGGACTCGACGAGGGCGAGCTGCTGCGCGCTGCGGCCGGTGAGCTTGAGGTAGTCCACGGTCTCCCGGTCGATCGGGAAGATCGCGCAGGTGGAGCCGAACTCGGGCGACATGTTGCCGATGGTGGCCCGGTTCGCCAGCGGGACCGCGGACACGCCCTCGCCGTAGAACTCGACGAACTTGCCGACCACGCCGTGCTTGCGCAGCATCTCGGTGATGGTCAGCACCAGGTCGGTGGCGGTGGCCCCGGCCGGCAGGCTGCCGCTGAGCTTGAAGCCGACCACCCGCGGGATGAGCATCGAGACCGGCTGGCCGAGCAGCGCCGCCTCCGCCTCGATGCCGCCGACGCCCCAGCCGAGCACGCCGAGGCCGTTGACCATCGTGGTGTGCGAGTCGGTGCCGACAAGCGTGTCCGGGTAGGCCTGGACTGTTCCATGGGCACTGGCGCGCGCCACGACGACGCGGGCCAGGTGCTCGATGTTGACCTGGTGCACGATGCCGGTGCCGGGCGGGACGACCTTGAACTCGTCGAAGGCGGTCTGGCCCCAGCGCAGGAAGCGGTAGCGCTCCTGGTTGCGCTGGTATTCGATGTCGACGTTGCGGGTGAAGGCGTCGGGGGTGCCGAAGACGTCGGCGATGACCGAGTGGTCGATCACCAGCTCGGCCGGGGCCAGCGGGTTGACCCGGGCCGGGTCGCCGCCCAGCGCCACGACGGCCTCGCGCATGGTGGCCAGGTCGACCACGCAGGGCACGCCGGTGAAGTCCTGCATGATGACCCGGGCCGGGGTGAACTGGATCTCGGTGTCCGGCTCGGCGGCCGGGTCCCAGCCGGCCAGCGCGCGGATGTGCGCCTCGGTGATGTTGGCGCCGTCCTCGGTGCGCAGCAGGTTCTCGAGCAGCACCTTGAGGGAGTAGGGCAGGTGCGCGGCCCCCGGGACCGCGGCGAGGCGGAAGACCTCGTACGACTCGTCGCCGACGCTCAAGCGCCCGCGGGCGCCGAAGCTGTCGGGCCCGGCGTTTCCGGTCGCGCTGCTCGCTGACATCGCGGCTCTCCTCACTGATTCCCAATTATCTCGACGTCAAGATACCTCATCCTAGCCCCGGCGCGGCACCCGGGTAGCCGTTGTCCGGCCGGTGCTCTAGGAGCCCGCAACCGCCCTACGCCAAAGTCTGTGCGACGATCGCTAAGACCGCGCCCGGACGGCGAAGGCCGGAACCGACACTGAACGGGGGTTTTGTCGTGAGCTTCACCAACACGATGGCCCGCGACTTCCCGCACGCCCTGCCCGCCAATCAGTTCGTCAACTCGACGCAGGACTGCCTGGCGCCGCACGGGGTGCATCGCGGCTCGGCGCTGCCGCTGATCGCGACCTGCCGGGACGAGCTCGCGTTCGCGCTGACCGCCGAGCTGCAGCGGGCCTGGGGCCCCGCGTTCAACATGGCCGGGCTGGCCGGGCTGCTCACCCTCGGGCGCACCGGCGTCGCGGCGGCCCGTGGGCACGCCCCGATCGTCGGGGGGCGGCGCACCTTCGTCGTGATCGGACTGACCCATGTGGGGGTCGACGACGCCGGCGTGCTCGGCAACTGCGAGCGGCCGGGGGTGCCCGGGCCGTCGCACACCTGCGGCGCCCTGATGGCGCTGCACGACGAGCTGCGCGGCGGGGACGTGCACACCTCGGACTACCCGTACTTGGACAAGTACGACCCGGAGCAATCGCGACTGCGCGAGCGGATCACCCCGCGGGTGGCCGATCCGGCGAACACGGACCTGCTCGCCATCCTCCGGATCGCGCGGGACCTGATCGATCAGGACACCGACGCGGTGATCAAAGTGCTGCGGGACGACGACGTACCGGCGGACGTGGCGGTCTTCACCGGGATCCACATCCACGGTCCGCGCGGAGCGGACTACGTCGACCTCGGGCGGTGCTTCTTCGACCGCAACGGAGAGATCGTGCCGCTGTCCCTGTAGTAGCCGTCCTCGTCTGCCCTCGTAGTAGCTGCCGCTGTAGTAGTCGTGTAGCCGTTCTCGGGATCCTTGGACCGCCGCCCCGTGGCGCGGATTCCCCGCACCGTGCACGAAATCGGGAATCGCGCTTCAATAGCCGCCGAATTGCCGGCGTCGGCGCCAGACCTCGAATATGCGCGTTCTTCGAGCGGCGCCCGGCCGGTCAATTCGGCGGTTTCGCGGCCGTTACCGCCGTGCGCGCGGCAGTTGCGCGTTCCAGCCGCGGCGCAACGAGATCAGCCGAAGCGCCGCGGTCACCGCGGCGGCGACGAACGCCATCGGCGCCAGGTTCGGCTCGAAACGGGCGCAGGCCACGATGATCAGGGCTCCGATCAGCGCCGGGACCGCGTACAGCTCGCGCCGCAACACCCACGGCACCTCGTTGACCAACATGTCGCGGATCACTCCGCCGCCGACCGCCGTCACCACGCCCATGAGCGCGGCGGGGACGGAGGCCAATCCGTACTCGAGCGCCTTGCCAGTTCCGGAAACCGCGAAACAGCCCAGCGTGACGGCGTCGGCGAGGTGGAAGGCCGTGGCCAGCGGCGTGCCGGGACGCACCCGGTCCGCCGCCGGCACCCCGCGGTATTCCGCCGCGATCACCGCGACCGCCCCGGCGGTCGCAATGGTCAGATATCGCCAGTCGGTCAGCAGGGCCGGCGGGATCGCGCCGATCATCAAGTCCCGTACGACGCCGCCGCCCAGGCCGGTGGCCGCCCCGAGGACCAGTACGCCGACCAGGTCGAGGCCCTTGCGCAGCGCGGTGAGCGCGCCGGAGGACGCGGCGGTGAAAACGCCGAGCAGGTCGAACAGCACCGGCAGATGTAGAGCGTTGGCATGCACGTCCGACATCTTCTCAAGTCGGCACAGCCGTTGACCGAATGATTCCACGTGTGTCGGCGGCGCCGTCTTCGCTACAATTCAACGTCAATAACGGAACTACGGTCCGGCAGGCGGAGAATTCCGGCTCGGACGGCCCAGATCCGTGCCGCGCCGCCCTTCCGTCCATGCGCGTCGCGCAGCCGCTCAAGCTGCGCACGCTGATACGGTGGAGTGAGCCGTTGCACGCCAGGATCGCCGACGACGCCAAGGGTTTCCGGCAGCGCCAGGGGGGATAACGAGACATGACCGCGCGGATCAAGGCCGAACGGCGCAGTCTGCGGCGTGCCTTCCCGGCGGTGGTCGCCCGATCGGGTAGCGCGCGCTCCCGCACGTTGCGCCGAACGGGCGTGGCATCTTCCCCTACTCCGGATTCACGCGCCACACTGAGGAAGCTCCAGCGCGGCACCACCCAGGAGGTCTCATGACCGAACTGCGCGTGATGGCGGTCACCGGCGACGGTGACCGTTTGGTGCTGCGCGCCCCGGACGGGCAGGAGTTCTTCCTCGCCATCGACGACCGGTTGCGCGCCGCGGTGCGCGGGGACCGGGCGCGCCTGGGCCAGATCGAGATAGAGCTGGACGCGCAGCTGCGTCCGCGCGACATCCAGGCCCGCATCCGGGCCGGGCAGACCGCCGAGCAGGTGTCCGATCTGGCCGGGATCCCGCTGGAGCGGGTGCGCCGGTACGAGGGTCCGGTGCTCGCTGAGCGGGCGTTCATGGCCGAGCGGGCGCAGAACACCCAGGTGCGCCGGGCCGGCGAGACGCACGGTCCGAAGCTGGGCGACGTGGTGCGCGAGCGGCTGGCCCAGCGCGATCCGGATCACGACTCCGCGCAGTGGGATTCGTGGCGGCGCGACGACGGGATCTGGACGGTGCGCCTGTCGTTCCGGATCGGCGGCCTGCCGTACGACGCGACGTGGGCCTTCGACGCGCCGCGGCGGCTGGTGACGCCCGCGGACGACGAGGCGCGGCTGCTGTCGAGCGATGTGGCGGCGGAGAACGCGTTCCCGTTCACCCCGCGCCCGCCACGCGTTCCGACCGGCGCCGAACTCGGGCAGCCGACCGCGCCGCGCCCGCCGTCGCCGGTGACCGCGCTGCCGACCTGGCACGGTCAGCAGCGGCCCGCCGCTGCCGCCGCGTCGACCGCGCCGCCGGTCGGTTCCGGGACCGGAAACCCGGGCGGGAGCGGCGATTCGGTCGTCACGCCGCTGCGCCCGGTCGCGGCCGCGGCGTCGGCGTCGACCTCCGCGACGGCGCCGAGCACCGCCCCGGCCGCCGCCGACGAGTCGGCGGGCAAGCAGCGGCAGGCCGGTGCGGGCTCGGCGTATTCGGACGCGTTGTTCGGTCCGGTGGGGCCGCACAAGGAGCGGCTGCGCGGCCAGACCGACCAGCAGGCGGTCAACGACGGCGTCACGCCCGGCAAGCGCGCGACCGTGCCGTCCTGGGACGAGATCGTGTTCGGCACCCGGCGGCGCAAGGGCGAGTAGCGGCAACGCGATCGCCGCACCTGAGACCCATTCGGCCCCGCCGCCCACGTCGGGCGGCGGGGCCGAGCATACGAGGACTCTGAGTCGATTAGGCGAACAGCCCCGAGCCGTAGTAGTCGGAACCGTCCTTGACGCCGGGCAGCGCGAAGAAGTAACCGCCGCCGGTCGGGGAGATGTAGTCGACCAAGGGCTCGTCGATCAACCGGGTTTGTACGGCCTCGAACTGCCGCACCACGTCCTGGTTATAGGCGCAGAAGACCAGGCCCACGTCCAGGTTGCCGTTCACGTCCAAGCCGCGGTCGTAGTTGTAACCGCGGCGCAGGATCCGCTGGCTGTCGGTCTTGGCGGTACGCGGGTTGGCCAGCCGGATGTGCGCGTCCAAGGGGATGATCTTCCCCGCGGGGTCGTCGGCGTACTGCGGGATGTCCGTCTCGTTGGTGCCGGACAGGGGCGCTCCGCTGTCCCGGCGCCTGCCGAACATGTTCTCCTGCTCGGTCAGTGAGACCCGGTCCCAGAACTCCACCAGCATCCGGATGATCCGCACTACCTGGTAGGAGCCGCCCTCCACCCACGACGGTTCGCCACCTTGCCTGGCGTGCGTCCAGATCAGCGCGGCGGTCTCCGAGGCTGAGCCGACGTCCGGGTTGGCGATGCCGTCCTTGAATCCCAACTGGTTGCGCTGCGTTCCGCTCGGGCGGGACGGGGACTGGAAACCGTCGGCCTTCCACAGCGGCTGCATGTAAGCGCGGGTGTGCTTGGCGATGTCGCGCAGCGCGTGCATCACGGTATCGCGGCTGTCGGCGCAGATCTGCAGGCTCAGATCGCCGTGCAGCTCGGTGGAACCACCCACGTTGTCGTTGGGGAACACCGGCATCGGGGCCAGCCGGGCCGGCTTCTTCGCGGCGAGACCGTAGCGGGCGTCGAACAGCGACGAGCCGACGCCGACGGTGATGGTCAGCCCGTCGCTGGGCACCACCGGTCCGAGGGTTGAGCTGTCCGCGGGCGGCGAGGCGACACCCAAGTCGTCCGGAGTGCCGCCTGTGGTGAGGAATCGCACCCGCGCTGTCAGGGTCCGAAACAGCTGCTGGAGTTCCGCGGCGTTGGCTGCGGTCACGGTGAAAGAGGCGACCGTGAGCGCAGCCTGAGGCGGGGTGACAATGCCCTGCTGGTGCGGGCCGTGGAACTCGAAGAGCCGCCCGGAGCCGGTAGTGCCGCTGTCCGAGCTCGCGACCGCGGTCGCGGCGCCGGCGGCGCCCCCGCCGATGACGGCCATTCCCGCCGCGCCCAGTGCGGCGCCGCGCAGCAGCGAGCGCCGCCGCAGTGCGCTGTGTAGATCAACGCCGTGTAGATCAACACCGCGGAGATCACCGACGGCGCCCTGATCTGCCAGTGCGGCGAAGGGGCACGATCCCGTGCCGGCGTCGCTCTCGTTCGGCGGCGTCTGTGGTGCGGTGGGCTGCTCATCGGTCATTGGGTCAGACCTCTGTCGTTCGTGGTGGTACGGGTGTGGGTGTCGGCGAGTGGGTGCGTCACGGCAGTCATGCGCTGGAACGCTCTTCGAGGAGGTCGGGCACGACGGAGAGTTGTTCCAGCAGCTCGCTCAGGTCTCCGTCTAGCTTCTGCCGCGCGGAGGTGGTCAGACCGCTCAGCGACGTCCACGAACCGTCGGCGTTCTGCGCAGCCTTCAGATCCGTGGTCACGGTGTCCAACCAACCGTTGATCGAGGTGAGCGCGGCCGGATCGCGGCTCTGCATGAGAGCGACCAGGGTACTGAGAACCTCGCGGGTGCCCTGGACGTTGGCCAGCGCGGTGGCGAGCGCGGTGCCACTTCCGTAATCGGCGATGCCCGTCAGCTGGAACTGGAGCGTGTTCTCCAGGATCTCGTGGGTGCGCAGCGGCAGATCGTTCGGATCGGTCGCCTGGCTCGGGAACGCCGTGATGAGACCCTGCACGTCCGAGACCAGTTGGTCGCCGAGGGGTTTGAGCGCCGCGGCCGACTGGTCGTGCCAGAGCCCGTATTCGATCCGGTGGAATCCGGTCCACGAGGCGTCCCGCACCCCGCCGGGCAGTCCGGTGGCCCGTCCGTCGATCTTCGCGTCGAAGTCCGCAAAGGTGCCGTACGCCGCGCCCATCCGCTCGTAGTCCAGGTGCGCAGTCAGCCAGTCGGTCTTTGCCGCGGCCAGATTCCCGCCCGCGAGGTCGCCGTCGAGGCGCTTGCCGTCCGCCAGCAGTGTTGGCAGGTTCTGCCCCACATAGGCGCGATAGTCGGCGACCGGCTGCTGCATGTCCTGATCGGTGACCGGCAAGAACGCGGTGGTGCCGCCGGACGACTTGCCGGAGACCGTATATGTCTTCGAACTCAGCGCGGTGCCGTCGGTGAAGGCGCAACGGAAGGCGTACTGCCCGGCGGATAGCGTGACCGGGACCGGCCGAGTGGTGCCCGGCGCGAGATTCTCGATCTCGGCGAAGACGGCGTTCGTCGCCGGATTGATCAGGAAGACCTCGGCGGTGTTGTCCCCGCTGTTGGTCAGGTCAAAGGTCTGCTCTCCGGTCGACGGGTTGGACCAGCCGGTCCCGCACGTCTGCTCGTTCAGCGCGATCGCGGTCGTCGTCTTGGAAGTTCCGGTGCCGAGGAAGGCGATGGCGGCCACCGCGCCGACCGCGGGAACGGCGAAGATCGATGTGCCCACGGCCCAGCGCGGTACCCGCCTGTCGTGTGCGGCGTGTTCCCGCTGCGCGGCGCGCTTGGCCAAGATCCGCTCAACCAACGCGGCCTCGTCTGCTGCACGCGCGGCGGCGCGGCGCTCGGACCGGGTCGGCGCGATGGCGGGCGTCTCAGTACTCGACGTCGCAGCGGCCGCGGGCTCGGCCGGGTGCACGCCGCGGGTGAACAGCACCAGCGCCGGGACCAGATACAGCACGTATCCGGCCACCTGCAACCAGCTCATCGCCGGAGTGAGGTTGAACGTGCCCGCGATCAGCGTCGCGTACCAGGACCCGGAGTCGATCGAGGCGAGATTGAACGCGTACGCGGTGTGCCCCGGCACCAGGCCGCTTTCCTGCAGGTCCCCGAGCCCGTAGGCCAGCACGCCCGCGGCGACGACGATCAGCACGACGCCGGTCACCATGAAGAACCGGGTCAGATTGATCCTCAGCGCGCGACGGTACAAAGCCCAGCACACGGCGACCGCCACGACGAGGCCGAGCGACGCGCCGATCATCGGGCCGCGCGCCTGCCCCGCCGACCTCGCCGTCGTCCACAGGAACAGCGAGGTCTCCAGACCTTCGCGGCCTACCGCCACGAACGACGCGGTCGCCAGCACCAGACCGCTCCCGCCGAGCGCGGCGGTGATCTTCTCCTTCACGTCACCGGAGAACGACCTCGCCGACCGGCGCATCCAGAACACCATCGCCGTCACAAAGGCGACCGCGACGATGGAAAGCACTCCCCCGAAGACATCCTGACCGCCCGCAGGCAGATCCGCCGCCGTGAAGGTCAGCACCGCCGCGAAGGAGAGGCTGAGCGCGACAGCCGCACCCACCCCGGCCCACACCGCCCCCAGCCGGGCAGCCGCGCCCGCCCGCACCAACGTCGCCACCAGGATCGAGACGATGAGGCCCGCCTCCAGACCTTCGCGCACCGCGATCAGGAAACTGGGAAAGGCGGCGTTCCACATGTGTCGGTCGATCCTTGCTTGTTTCGTCGGCGGGACGCGCGGCGTCCGGCCCGGTTGGTCACAGCCCCAACTGACGCGGCCCCGCGGACCACGATCAACTTAGGTAAGCCTAACCATATGCCAGGGCGCGCACGACGTAGCAACCCGATGACGGCGAACACCCGGTGTGATACCGGTTACACCTCAGTGCGCCGCACGGCCCGGCTCCGGTGCGGCCAGGACTAAATCGGGTGGCTTCAAACTGCGCATTTCGACTAGCGTGCTCACTGTCCGTCCGTATCAGCACTCAGGGTGTGCACATGCGAAAGACCGTGCTTGCCGCAGCGATCGCCGCGCTCGGGTTGATCGCCTCAGGGTGCAGCTCGAACGCAGCGGCGAACGACAGCCTGACCGGCGTGGGCGCGATGCGAGCAAGCTGGAATGCGCATCACGGCACCGCGGGCTACTCGGCGATCGCCGTAGACAGCGCGGGACGCGTGGTCGGCTACGTTCAGACGCTGGTCAGCCAACCGCTGGCCCAGGCGATCGCGCGGATTCAGCAGAACCTGCCCTCGGACGCGACGCCCGGCGCCCCGCGCCCGGTGGCGGGGGTCGAGAGTACGCAGTGCGAGGTCGTGGACTTCCACTCGCAGCAGCTCAGCCGCGCGCTCGGCGGACCGCACGGCGACAGCATCGCGGCCGTGTTCATGTCCACCAACGCGATCGCCCTGAACACGGCCGCGATCACCACCGCGACCGTCACGACCGGCGACCAGGCCCTCGTATCGGAGTGCTGACGCTCACCGAAGCGCCCGAGCGCCCCCGCCCGACGTACTAAAAAGCGCGCACCACCAGCGGCTGAGCGCGGTCGAAAAAATTCTTGGCGCCGATGTATCAGAACCCCGGCGCCGCCGCTCTTGTAGGTGACCGTCACCGAGGCGCAGGGAGAAGCCCCGGCAAGGTCAGTGTGGGGTGGATGCTGGGGGACCGCTCCGGCGCCTGCGGGGGGAGTAAATCCGAGCAGGCGCCGGAGCGGCTGCGCGGGGGCGCAGTCTCCGGTCAGGCCGTTACGGGGGTACGGCCTGGTCCGGAGCGCCCCCGCGCGGTCGCGCCACCCCGTATCGTTCGGTCCGGGCGCAGGTTCGGACCGGCCGCCCCACCGGGCGGTACCGCCGCTATCGCGGTCCCGAGGACTGGTCTCGAGTCCCGCGGGTCGGCGCCGACGACCACTGACACAGGGAAGGAAGACCCATGAGCCTCGACCGCGGCGCCCGCCTGGAGCGCCTGCTCGCCCGGCACCGGGACGCCGTCGTCAGCGAGGGCGGCAACGGCACGTTCGCCTTGCACCGCAAGGACCAGCTGCTCGTCTCCATCCAGCAAGCCGACCGGGCGCAGCACGCCACCGACCACTGGACCGCGCACCGCGAGGACCTTCCCGAGCTCGGCGTCAGCCGGCTGCACCTGCACCCGAACGCCGGAGTGCACGTGGGCGAGCTGGCCAGGGAGCTGCGCGAGCACGCCGACGGGCCGATCGCGGTCTCCCCCAACCACCTGCTGCGCGGCGAGCCCGGCTACGAGGGCGGCCCGTGGAACGAGCCGGCCCCGGCCTCGCCGCTGCCCCGCCCGGTCTCGGCCGAGCCGCTGGCCCGGCGCGCCTTCGTCGCGGTGCTCGACACCGGGATCGTCAACCACCCGTGGTTCGAGGGCACCGACTGGTTCGCGCAGGTCACCGCCGAGCAGATGGACCCGCTGACCGGGTCCCCGGACTACGGCCTCGAGACGCAGACCGGCCACGGCACCTTCGTCGCCGGAGTGCTGCTGCGCCAGGCGCCGTCCGCCTTCCTGATGATCGAGCGGGTCCTGGACGACACCGGCGTCTGCGACGAGCTTCAGCTGCTGGGCGGGCTGAACCGGCTGTACCGCCGCCTGTCGTCGACCGGCGAGACGCTCGATGTGCTGAATCTCTCACTCGGCGGCTACACCCTGGACGACGAGCCCTCGCCGCTGCTGTCGGACGCGCTGGCCCGCTTCGGCAAGCACACGGTCATCGTGGTCGCCGCGGGGAACAACGGCTCGAACCGTCCGTTCTGGCCGGCCGCGCTCAAGAGCTGCGTCGCCGTCGGGGCGCTGCAGCCCGGCTGCGAGCAGCGCGCCGAGTTTTCCAACCACGGCTACTGGGTGGACGCCTGCGCGGTCGGCGCTGATGTGGTCGGCCCGTTCCTGGAGGAGATGAGCGAGGGCGGCCAGCGGTTCGACGGCTTCGCCCGCTGGTCCGGCACCTCGTTCGCCACGCCGCACGTGGCCGGCGCCATCGCGCAGTGGGCCGCCGCCAAGCAGTCCACCGCCGCCGAGGCCGCCGACAACCTGCTCGACCCGGCCACCCGAAAGCGCCATCACGAGTTCGGTGTAGTGGTCGAGTGAGCAGACCAGTGGATACCCTTTCCCGCGCTGACCGTTGGATCTGCGCGGGAAGGGGCACGGCCATGGATGGGGAGTCCAGCACTCAGGAGCTGCTCGCCGCCGCCGTATGCGGAAGTCAGGACGCTTGGGATCTTCTCGTGGACAGATATGGCCGTCTCGTGTGGTCCATCGCGCGCAGTTTCCGCCTGTCCGACGCCGACGCGGCGGACGTCTGTCAGACCACCTGGCTGCGCCTGGTGGAGAAGCTCTCGACGATCACCGATCCGGACCGGCTCGCCGGCTGGCTGGCGACCACCGCCCGCCGCGAGGCGATCCGCGTGCTGCACAAACAGGACCGCGAGGCGCCGGTGCTCGACGGCGCGGACGAGGTCGACGAGGACGAGCGGCACGACCCGGAAGCCCAGGCCATCGTGCAGGACGAGTACCGTGAGTTATGGAACGCTTTCGCGGCGCTGTCGGACCGCTGCCGGGCGCTGCTGCGCGTCCTGGCGGTCTACCCGATGGACAGCTACGCGCAGGTGTCGCAGGCGCTGGGTATGGCGATCGGATCGATAGGACCGACCCGGGCTCGCTGCCTGGACCGGTTAAGAGCCCAGCTGGCAGCATCGTGACGGGATCTCGGGGGGAAGAGGGACGGACATGGAACGCAATCGCTCGGTCGGCGAGAACGTCGAGGACGCGCGTCTGCTCGCGAAACTCGGAGTGATGTTCGATCATGTAGATCCCGTGCCGGACGCGGTGACCGCCGGAGCACGCGCCGCGTTCGCGTGGCGCGACTTCGACGCGGCGGTCGCGCGGCTGATCGAGTCGGAATCCCTGGCGGACGCCGGTGTGCGCGCCAACGGGGAGCACCGGCTGTTGACGTTCGAGGCCCCGGGGCTGACGGTCGCGGTCGAGGCGACCGAGATCCACGGGGCGCGACGGCTGGTCGGGCAAATGGTTCCGGCCGGCCCCGACCACGTCTCGCTGGAGATCGCACATCGCGCGGACGAGTCGGTGCAGGCGCCGGTGGACCACCTCGGGCGCTTCACTCTGTCCTCTGTTCCAGCCGGTCTCGTCCGGCTGCGCTGTTCGCTACCCGACGGCACGCGGGTCGTGACTGAATGGGTCGACACCTGAGAAACTGAATCGGTGACCATGGCCGAGGTTCCGCGCATCGAGCGGCGGCTCGGCGAGGCGCTGGCCCTCGTCGACCTTGTACACGCTGACGCCAGAGCGGCTCGCGACAAGGCCTTGGCGCTGCTGGCGGCGCGCCGCGACGACGAAGCGGCGTGCGTCGCGCTGCGGGCGCTGGGTCTGGCCCGGCAGCGGCTCGGCGAGTTGGCCGGTGCCCGCTCCGCACTGCGCTCCGCCGTAGGCCTCGGCCAGCGTCGCGGGTTCACCCTGCGCGCGGCCGAGGCCCGGATGTCGCTGCTGGTCATCCTGGCCGACGCAGGCAATACACAGGCGGCGCTGGCGGAGGCCGCACTCGCGGAGGCCGCGCTGACCGGCCTCGCCGGCACAGAGCTTGAGCTCGCCCGGCTGCGGGTCAACCTCGGCCTGGTGCTTCAGCGCACCGGCCGCTCGGCGGAGGCGCTGGCCTGCTACGCCGTGTCCGAGCAGATCCTGCGCGAGCGCGGCGACGCACGCTGGGAAGCGATCATGCTGAACCTGCGCGGGACGCTGTTCGCCTATCGGGGCGACCACGAGGCAGCCGACCGCGACCTGACCCGGGCTGCGGACCTGGCCCGGAGAAACGGTTTCGCCGTCACGCACCAGAACGCGGTGTTCAACCTCGGGTTCGCCGCGTTGCGCGCCGGCGACCTGCCGCGCGCGCTGCGCACCCTCGACGAGGCGCGGGTGCTCGCCACCAAGCACGGCAAGCCGATCGCCTCCGTCCTCACGGACCGCGCCGAGGCTCTTCTTACAGCCGGGCTCGCGGACGAGGCGCGGGCGTGCGCGCAGGAGGCGGTGCTGGGCCACGAGCGGTCGGGGTTCGCGTTCAACCTGGCCGAGTCGCGGCTGTCCGTAGCGCGCGCGGCGCTCAAGGCGGGCGATCCGGCGGCGGCAGCGGAGCAGGCGCACGCGGCCCGGGTGGCGTTCTCCCGGCAGCGGCGACCCGGCTGGGCGGCCTGGGCCCGAACGGTGGAACACGGCGCGCGGTTCGCCTCCGGGGAACGCAGCGCCGCGCTCCTACGCGACATGATCCGCAACATCAAGCAGACAGAGCTGGCCGGCTGGCTGGTCACCCCGCAGGAGACGCGGCTGCTGGCGGCGCACACCGCGCTGGCGATCGGGCGGCGGCAGACCGCGGTCGAGCTCTACTCCCAGGTCGCGGCGAGCCGGCTGGGCGGACCGGCCGGGCTGCGGGTGTTCGGCTGGGAGGCCGAGACCGCGCTGTGCGAGCTGCGCGGAGACTCGGCCGGGGCGGGCCGGGCGATCGACCGCGGCCTGCGGGAGGTCGCCGAATACGCGGGCACGCTCGGGGCGACGGACCTGCGCACGGCGGCGGCCCAGCTCGGAGCGGACCTGGCGCAAAGCGGCCTGCGGCTGGCGCTGGACCGCGGGTCGCCCCGGCAGGTACTGGTGCGGGCCGAGCAATGGCGTGCCGCGACGTTGCGAAGACGCCCGGTGCAGCCGCCCGACGACACCGAATTCGCGGCGAAGCTGGCCCGCCTGCGCGCGGTGGTGGCGCAGATCAGCGAAGGCGGGCTAGCGGGAAAGAACATCAGCGGCCTGCAGACGTTGCGGGTGCGGCTGGAGCGCGAGATCAGGGAGTTGGCGCGGTTCGCACCCGGAGGCGACTACGCGCCAGAGCCGCCGCTGGATCTGAAGGCACTCGCCACGCGCCTGGAAGACCGGGCGCTGGTCGAGTTCGTGCGCCACGGCGACGATCTGCACGCGGTGAGCCTCGTCGAAGGGCGGATGCGGCATCATCGCCTCGGCTCGTACAAGGCGGTGCTGGATGAACTGGAGTCGCTGCGTTTCTCGTTGCAGCGGATGGCCCTGAGGTACGGCTCCGCGGCGATGCAGCAGGCCACGTACGCGGCGTTCGACTATGCACGCCAGGCGCTGGATAACGCACTCCTGCGGCCGATGGGCAAGCTGATCGAGAACCGGGCGCTGGTACTAGTCCCCACTGGGTCACTGCACGCTCTGGCATGGTCCGTGCTGCCCTCGACGGACGGACGGCCAGTGACTGTGGCCCCGTCCGCCCGCACCTGGCTCACGGCCATGAGCGCACACGCTGGACACAGCGAGCGCACGCACGGCAAGCACGGCCATGACGGGCACGACGAGTGGCCCGCCCACACTGCCGCCAGTTCACGCGGTGAGCGAGTAGCGCTCGCCTGCGGGCCGGGCCCGCCGCACGCGGAGGCGGAAATCGAGGAGCTGGCGAAGCGTTATCCGCTCGCGAAGCCGTTGTACGGAGAGGACGCGACAGCACAGGCGGTAGCGGACGCGCTCGACGGAGCCGACCTGGCACACATCGCCGCGCACGGCCGATTCCGAGCCGACAACCCGTTGTTCTCCAGCCTGGACCTGGCCGACGGTCCGCTGACGGTGTACGACCTCGAACGGCTACGCCAAGCGCCGAGGACGCTGGTGTTGTCGGCATGTGATACGGCGCTGTCCGGCATCAGACCGGGCGACGAACTGATGGGCGTGGCCAGCGCAGTCTTCGCGCTCGGCACCCGCACCCTCATAGCCGCGGTAGTCCCGGTCGGCGATGCGGAGACGAAGACGCTGATGAGCGTGTTCCACGAGCAGCTAGCAGCAGGCGCGTCCCCGGCGCTCGCACTCACCGTCGCTCAACACAAGGTGCCCGACGCCCGCGGCTTCGTCTGCTTCGGCGCCGGTTGACGCGGTCGCCCCACCCCATCCCCCCGCCGCCCACGCCCCCATTGACCAACTGCGTCACCTCACTACCCCTCACCTGCCGCCGCTACCTTCGCGCGACTCTCATACCGCCGCGCGGCGAGCCAGCTCAGGCTCGTCGAGAGCGCTCCGACGTTCACGCTCGACCATCACGTCGTCCACGTCCTCATCCTCCCCGTCCCCTGGCGCCCACACCCCCACTGACCAGCCGCGTCACCCCACTACCCCCACCTGCCGCCGCCGCTACCTTCGCGCGACTCTCACACCGCCGCGCTCTCGTCGCCGCCCATCGCGTCGTCCACGTCCTCATCCTCCCCGTGCCCCTGCCCGTCCTCTTCCTCCGCCCCGTGAGGCGATCGCGCGTACCCCTCGAGGTAGCCCCTCGCCCGCTCCGTGCGCGGGTACGCCGCGAGCAGGTTCCAGAACGCCGGGCCGTGGTTCGGCACCAGCAGGTGGGCGAGTTCGTGCAGCAGGACGTAATCCACGACGTAGTCGGGCAGGCTGCGCACGCGGTCGGAGATCCGGATCGTGCCATCCACTGGGGTACACGAGCCCCAGCGCGCGGCTTGATTGCTCACCCAGCGGACGGAGACGGGGCGCGCCTTCCCACCCAAGTACTGTGCGGAAAGCACTGCCGCACGGCGGGCCAGCTCAGGCTCGTCGAGAGCGCTCCGGCGTTCACGACGCTCGAGGCGCTCGACCATCGCGCGGACCCAGCGTTCCTCTTCCTTCGCGGACATCTGGGCGGGGATCAGCACGACCGTTCGGTCGCCTTCCCGGTACGCGGACACGGTGCGGCGGCGGCGTGGGGAGCGGCGCACCTCGACGGCCGGGTCGGTCGGACCAGTCCCGGCCGCGGGACGATCGGTGCGGTCCGCTGCCACGATGTCCAAACTAGCGGCTCACTGGCGTCATGGCCCGTACCGCGGTCGAGACGCGGCTGAAAAACTTGTCCACACCGCCATCCGGACGACCCCGTAGGCCGCAGATTGACCGATCGGCCCAAGATTCTTTCCCCGCGCTGGTCAGCCCGGCCGCCGAAGGGCAATTCACAAGCTTTTCCACAAGCCGTTTCGACTTGTGCACAACGGCACGCCGGATTTTCCCCAGGCTATCCCCAGGGTTATCCACAGCCATTCGGGCCCCTCGATTGACGGCCCGGGCCGCTAGACCGTAGCGTCGCCAATGGATGCGGGGCTCTCGGAAAACAGCTCTGCCGCGGCAGCCATGAGGCGTCGTAGGGCGGAGCGTGCGCCTGGGGGCCCCGCGGCGTGTTTCCGCCCGGAAAGCGATGCTGAGACGCGGTGGCGGGAAAGCCGAACGCTGTTCGCAGCGGAGAAGAGTCCCGTCGCACT
>NZ_DASZGI010000420.1:0-6113 GCF_035938995.1 Actinocrinis sp. | reverse complement strand
GGTTCGTAGCATCCCTGTCGATCTGGCAGAATTGCAGGTCGAGTACTCGGACCGTGCGGCCCCTCTCTCCGCCGGATCCGCGTCCGCAGGGACGCCCGAACCCGCAATCCCCACGCGGCGCCGCGGCGGCCCACCCGAATTACGAAATCAGGAGACCCCACTGCCGTGGCAGTCAAGATCAAGCTGAAGCGTCTGGGCAAGATCCGCACGCCGCAGTACCGCATCGTGGTCGCCGACGCCCGCGCCAAGCGGGACGGTCGCGCGATCGAGGAGATCGGCAAGTACCACCCGAAGGAGGACCCCTCCTTCATCGAGGTGAACTCCGAGCGGGTCCAGTACTGGCTCGGCGTCGGCGCGCAGCCGACCGAGTCGGTCACCGCGATCCTCAAGGTCACCGGCGACTGGCAGAAGTTCAAGGGCCTGCCCGCGCCGAAGCCGATGCTGGTCGCCAAGCCGAAGGCGGACCGCAGGGCGCTGTTCGAGGCCGCCGCCAAGGAGGCCGAGAACGAGCCCAAGGCGGCCACCACCGCCTCCCGCAAGAGGTCGGAGAAGCCGGCCGAGAAGCCCGCGGACGAGCCCAAGGCCGACGAGGCCGCGCCGGCGAGCGAGGCCTAGGCACATGCTGGAAGAGGCGCTCGAGCACCTGGTCAAGGGGATCGTCGACCACCCGGACGAGGTCGTCGTGCGGGACCGCGCGCTGCGCCGCGGCCGGATCCTCGAGGTCCGCGTGCACCCCGACGACCTGGGCAAGGTCATCGGACGGCAGGGCCGGACCGCCAAGGCGCTGCGCACCGTGATCGGCGCCCTCGAGGGCCGTTCGGTGCGCATCGACCTGATCGAAGCGCCCGGGTACCGCTAGCACATGGCGGCCAGTGACACCGCTCACGCCGACGAGCCGCAGGAAACGCTGCGGCTCGTCGTCGGGCGGATCGGCAAGGCGCACGGGCTGCGCGGCGAGGTCAGCGTCGAGGTGCGCACCGACGACCCCGAGCTGCGCTTCGCCCCCGGTGCAGAACTGGAGACCGATCCGGTCGAGCGCGGGCCGCTCACCGTCGCCGCGGGCCGGGTCCAGGGCGGCCGCCTTGTGCTGAGCTTCGAGGGCGTCGGCGACCGCACGGCCGCCGAGGCGTTGCGCAACACGCTGCTGATCGTTGAGACCGATCCGGACGAGCTGCCGGACGACCCCGAGGAGTTCTACGACCATCAGCTGGTCGGACTCTCCGTCGTCACGGTGGACGGCCGCGACGTGGGCACCGTCGCCGAAATGCTGCACCTGCCCATCCAGGACGTCTTCGCCGTCCGGCGGCCCGACGGCCGCGAGGCTCTGATCCCGTTCGTGGCGCAGATCGTGCCCGAGGTCGACCTGGAGCGCGGCACCATCGTCGTCGACCCGCCGCCCGGCCTGCTCGAACTCGCCGACCCCACGCAGCCCTGACGTCCATGCGCATCGACGTCGTCACCATCTTCCCCGAGTACCTCGCCCCCCTGGGCGTCTCGCTCATCGGCAAGGCGGCCGAGCGCCGGGTCCTCGAGATCCGCACGCACGACCTGCGCCAGTGGACGAGCGACGTGCACCGCACCGTGGACGACAGCCCGTACGGCGGCGGCCCCGGCATGGTCATGAAGCCCGAGCCGTGGGGCGACGCCCTCGACGCGATCACCGCGAACCCGCTGCCCGAATCGCCCGAGGTCGCCCCCACCTTGGTGGTGCCGACCCCCAGCGGCCGCCCGTTCACCCAGGCCAAGGCCGCCGAGCTGGCCGAACGATCCTGGCTGATCTTCGCCTGCGGCCGCTACGAGGGCATCGACCGGCGTGCCATCGAGGCGGCCGCCGACCGGATGCCGGTCGAGGAGCTTTCCCTCGGCGATTACGTGCTCGCCGGCGGAGAGGTCGCCGTCCTGGTCATGGTCGAGGCGATCGGCCGACTCCTGCCCGGCGTCCTCGGCAACGCCGACTCGGCCCGCGACGACTCGTTCGCCGCTGGACCGATGGAGAGCCTGCTTGAGGGGCCGGTCTACACCAAGCCGGCACAGTGGCGCGGCCGCGGCGTGCCCGAGATCCTGACCTCCGGCAACCACGGCGCGATCGCCCGCTGGCGCCGCGACCAGGCCCTGGCCCGGACCGTCGCGAACCGCCCGGAACTGCTCGCCCGCCTCGACCCGGTCACCCTCGACAAGTACGACCGAGCCACCTTGGCCGGGCTTGGCTGGGAGGTGCGCGACGGACGCGTCGAGCGCACCGAGGCTGAGGATTTCGTCGACAAGCAGGGCTCGTGAGAGAATTTCCGCTCGCCGGGGCTAACACAGTCCCATAGGCGTGAACGGACCGGCGCCCCTGCCACAGGGGGAGCGCCCATCAACGCCCGGCGCCCCCCGCTGAACCGAAAGTACCGCGGCTGACCTGTGGCATCCGCGAGGAGAAGACGATGCAAAAGCTTTCTGAGCTCAACGCCAAGTCGCTGCGCGCCGACGTGCCGGCCTTCGTGCCCGGCGACACGCTCAACGTCCACGTGCGGGTCGTCGAGGGCAACCGGTCCCGCATCCAGCAGTTCAAGGGCGTCGTGATCCGCCGCCAGGGCGCCGGCGTGAGCGAGACCTTCACCGTCCGCAAGATCAGCTTCGGCGTCGGCGTGGAGCGCACCTTCCCGGTGCACACCCCGGTGATCGACAAGATCGAGGTCGTCACCCGCGGCGACGTCCGCCGGGCGAAGCTGTACTACCTGCGTGACCTGCGCGGCAAGAAGGCCAAGATCAAGGAGAAGGTGGACTACAACAAGTAGTCGCCTTTGAGCCCACGCCCTCGGTACTCTCGGGTATCGGGGGCGTTCGCCTTGGCGCAGGCGGAATGAGTAGTCTGGTTAGTTGGCTACACACCAGCGCGCGGCGCTGAGCGAAGCGACTGGAGGATCGGCCGTGACCAAGGGGCGGCGACGCCGGGCGAAGCCGGCCCCCAACCAGAAGGGGCGTCGGCGCCGCCTCAAGCCCATCCGCCTATGGCGTGAGATCCCGATCCTGATGGCGATAGCCCTGGTCCTCGCCCTCGGCATCAAGACTTTCCTGGTACAGGCGTTCTTCATCCCGTCGCAGTCGATGGAGAACACGATCATGCCCGGCGACCGGGTGCTGGTGAACAAATTCTCGCCCTGGTTCGGCGCGCAGCCGCAGCGCGGGCAGATCGTGGTCTTCCACGACCCGGGCGGCTGGCTCGAGGGCACCACGACACCTACCAGCGACAACGCGCTCGTGCGCGGGATCAAGGACGTTTTCACCTTCGTCGGCCTGCTGCCCCAGAGCGATGAGCACGACCTGATCAAGCGCGTGATCGGGATTCCCGGGGACCAAGTGGCGTGTTGTGACGCGAAGGGGCGCGTGACGGTGAACGGCGTGCCCCTGAACGAGACCGCCTACCTGTTCCCCGGCGCGGCGCCCTCGACGATCACTTTCAACGTGCGGGTCCCGGCCGGCCGCATATGGGTCATGGGGGACAACCGCGGCGACTCGGCCGACTCCAGGTTCCACATGACGGGCGGATCGGACGGTACTGTGCCGATCAGTGATGTGGTGGGTCACGCGTTCGTGTTGATATGGCCGCCGAGCCGCGCCGGGGGACTGGGTGTACCGGCTACCTTTCAGCAGGAAGGTCTGACCGTCGCGCCGTCGGTTCCGGTCCAACCCGGGGCGGTGGCGCTGCTCGGCGCGTTCCCGGTGCGGTTGGCCGGGCGCCGGCTGTGGCGGTTCAGGCGTGCCCGACACGGCGAAGACAAGACAACGAGGTTGCGACGTGGCACTGGACAGACCGGAAGCGGGGGGCGCTCAGACGCAGCCCGGGACCGTGACCGACGAGCAAGACGGGGTCCTCGGCGCGCAGATGCGCCATGAGGAACGGCTCGCGGATCCGTCCGCCGCGCCGCCGCCCGCTGATCCGGCGCTGTTCGAGCAGTCTGATCGGTCCGAGGAGTCGGCCGGGCTGGTGCCGCCGGACACTGAAGCCGAAGGCGGATCCAAGGGTCCGCGGTCGGCTCTCGGCTGGATCGCCTTGCCGTTCGCCGTCTTCTGGCGGTTCCTGTTCCCGAAGACGCCGCGGCCGTTCCTGGTCGAGCTGCCGTTCCTGATCGTCTTCGCGCTGTTCCTCGCGTTCCTGATCAAGACGTTCCTGGTGCAGGCGTTCTACATCCCCAGCGGCTCGATGCAGAACACCCTCCAGATCGGCGACCGCGTGCTGGTCAACCGCGCGGCCGTGTGGCTCGGCAGCAACCCGCAGCGCGGCGAGGTCGTGGTTTTCCAGGACCCGGGCGGCTGGTTGGAGGGCGCCGAGGCCACCACCAGCAGCAGCAACTGGCTCACCGGCGCGCTGAGCTTCATCGGAGTGCTGCCTCAGGACAACGGCGACCTGATCAAGCGGGTGATCGGCGTCGGCGGCGACCACGTGGCGTGCTGCAACGCGCAAGGGCAGCTGACGGTCAACGGCGTCGCGCTCAACGAGACGTACCTCTACCCGGGTGACTCGGCCGGCTCCGGCCCCAACGGCACCTTCGACATCACGGTGCCCCAGGGGCGCCTGTGGGTGATGGGCGACCACCGCGGAGTCTCCCTCGACTCGCGCTCCCACCAGGAGCTCAACGGCGGCACCATCCCGGTCAGCGCCGTTGTCGGCCGAGCCGATCTGATCATCTGGCCGCCGAGCCACTGGGGCACACTCCCGGTGCCTAACACGTTCAAGCAGGTCGGCCTGTCCGCCCTCTCCACGCCGGGAGGAATCCCCGCAGCCGCGATGGTGGGCGCGTTCCCCGTCACCCTCATGCGCCGTCGCCTGAGGTCTCGCGACATCAGAAGGGCCAAGCGTCGGGCCGCGCGCCCAGCAGACCAGTCCGTATAGCTAGTCTGAATACGTGTCAGTCCAACAGCAGCTCGACGTCGGCTTCCCACAGCCGCCCGCTCTGAGCGACGAGGTAGACCTCTACGCCTATGAGCGGGCGCTGTGCGAAGCCGGCTACGGGCCGGTCGCCGGGGCCGACGAGGTGGGCCGTGGAGCCTGCGCGGGGCCGCTGGTCGCCGGGGCCGTGATCCTCCCCCCGGACCTGCGCCCCACCGGCCTCAACGACTCGAAGCTGATGACCCCCGCGGCCCGTGACGAGGCGTACGAGCAGATCGTCAAGACGGCCGCGTGGGCTGTGGCGGTGATCCCGGCCGCCGACGTTGACCGGATGGGCGTCCAGGAGGCCAATTACGAGGCCCTGAGGCGCGCGGTGGCCGGTTTGGGCATCCAACCGGTGTTCGTGCTGTTTGACGGCTTCAGGGTGCCCAACGCGGGCGTGCCGAGCCATGCCGTGGTCAAGGGTGACCGACTGGCGGCATGTATCTCGGCAGCGTCCGTGATCGCGAAGGTCACAAGGGACCGGATCATGACCGGGCTCGATGGAACCCACCCGAACTACGGCTTCGCCTCACACAAGGGCTACTCCACGGCGGTCCACCAGGCCGCGCTTCAGCGCTGGGGCCCGTGCGCCGAGCATCGCATGACCTACGCGAACGTGGCCGCTGCCAGGGCGTTGGTCGCCGCGACCACCCCCTTGCCCGCACAGGACCGCGCAGAGGACACCATCGGCCGGTTTGTGGGTCAGAATGGGAGCAGGAGCGCCCTGCCCGTCCAGGGCGAACTCCGAGGACCAGGCGCAGAAGAGGCAGACGCAGACACACACGTGGAAGCAGAAGCGGGAGCAGGCAACGACAGCGCCGGGTCCGCTGAGCAGGCACAGGCAGTACAGGAGACCAGGGGAGCACGGGCATGAGCGCCGAGGATCTCGAGAAGTACGAGACCGAGATGGAGCTTCAGCTCTACCGGGAGTACCGGGACGTGGTCGGGCTCTTCAGGTACGTGGTCGAGACGGAGCGCCGGTTTTACCTGACGAACCACGTAGATCTTGACGTACGCAGCGCCGACGGCGAGGTCTACTTCGAGGTGACCATGTCCGACGCGTGGGTGTGGGACATGTACCGCCCCGCCCGCTTCGTCAAGAACGTCAAGGTCGTCACCTTCAAGGACGTCAACGTCGAGGAGCTGGCCAAGGCTGACCTCGAGGTCCCGACCGACTGATGCCCGCGACGTCCCGACC
>NZ_DASZGI010000419.1:0-23680 GCF_035938995.1 Actinocrinis sp. | reverse complement strand
GCCGAGCGGTTCGCGGCAGAGGATGTCCACGGGCCCGATCGCGGTCGGGTACTCGCGGCGGATCAGGGTCCAGCCATTGCCCAGGGTCTCGATCTGGGCGGCGAGCAGTTCCTGGAGGTGCGACTCGACGCCGTCCTTGCGCAGGCCGGGATCGGTGCCCAGGTCGTGGGTGGAGTCGTGCAGCACCTCGTCGAGGGTGATGATCAGCTGTTCGCCCGCCTTGTTGGTGACCGTCCAGAGGCCGGGTTCCTCCTTGAGCGAGCAGGGCGGCGACATCCAGTTGAGCGGCTTGTACGAGCCGCCGTCGGAGTGGACCAGCACGCTCCCGTCCGCCTTGACGATCAGCAGGCGCGTGGCCTCGGGCAGGTGCGCGGTGAGCCGTCCCTTGTAGTCCACGGTGCATCGGGCGATCAAGAGCCGCACGGCTTCGCATCCTCGTCGTCGTCGGCCGGGCCCGTCCCGGCTCGCGGTTGCTGCACACGAGGGTACGGGACCGGTCGCTCCGTCCGGCGCGGGCGGGGGGCGCACGGAATCCGCACGTGGTTCGACATCTGATGAGTGAGCCGACGGACCGTCGGAAGTCCGGTGACGCACGATTCCGCTTTGGGCATACCGGTAGGTGTGAGTCCGCCGACCGCGGGCCATTGAAGTGGTGTGAGCGCGACGTGAGGTGGCGGCGGCATCACAGAGAGCGCCGAGCACGTCGAAGAGAACTTAAGGAGGGCCGGTGTCCCTGGATGTGTCCCCCGACCTGCTGGCGGCGGCGGAGCGCGGTGAGGTGGCCGACGAACAATTCGCCGAGTGTGTGCGCACCTCGCTGCCGTACGCGTGGCGGATGGTGAGTCAGTTGTCCACCCGGCTGCTGGTGGAGGGCGGCCCGTTCGCCGACAACACCACGCCGCCGGCCGACGAGCAGGAGCGCGGGCAGCTGTTGCGCGCTCTGGCCTCCGACGCCATCCGCGGCTGCCTCGAGCGCTATTTCGGCGTCAAGCTCGCCTTCCAGAACTGCCACCGGGTCGCCGCCTTCCCCGCCGCCGAAGGGCAACCGGGGATGGAGTCCGGCGCCTACCGCCGGTTCGTCTCGACCCGCGAGCAACTGTTGAACCAGTCACCTGAGTTGCGCGACTGCTAGCCGGTAGTCGGCGGGCGGCATTCCTCAAGGCGTGGAAGGGAAGTGGTCTATCGGACACTCTGCTCGAGGTGGCCGGACTTAAGGAGGTCTGGAGCCAGTCCACCTACGGTGGGGAGTCGCCGTTGTGCGGCCGGCGGGCGCAGTGGAGGGCGCCACGCGGGGAAGGGTCGTAGCGACGGGGTCGGTGGAATGGAGGCCGGGTCGGGTGTGTGGAGGCACCCGACCCGGCCGCTTCTCTATATGGCATCGGGCGGGTTCTGGAGACGTGAGCACCGTCACAGCAAGCACCGCTATGGCGAGATTCTGGCGTACTGTGATACTCGTCAGTAACAAGCGCCCAGTGCTTCCGGCGGGCGACTTTCTCGGACAAGGGAGTGCGCGATGGGGCGCGAAATCGCCACGGTCGGCGTCGTCGGACTCGGCACGATGGGCGCCGGAATCACCGAGGTCATGGCCCGCAACGGGCTGCGGGTCCTGGCGGCCGAGATCGACGACGCGGCGCTGAACCGCGGCCGCGCGCACGTCGCCCACTCGACCCGGCGCGCGGTCTCCCGCGGCAAGCTGTCCGCCGAGGACGCGGCCGCGCTGATCGACCGGATCGAATACACCACGGACCTGAGCATCTTCGCCGACGCCGACTTCGTGGTCGAGGCGATCCCGGAGCGGCTGGAGCTCAAGCGCGAGCTGTTCCGGAAGCTGGACGGGATCTGCTCCGAGGACGCGATCTTCGCCACGAACACCTCGTCGCTGTCGGTGACCGAGATCTCGGTGGCGACCTCGCGCCCGGCCCGCGTGGTCGGCATGCACTTCTTCAACCCGGCGCCGGTGATGAAGCTAGTCGAGATCGTGCGCACGGTGGTCACCGACCCGGCCGTGCTGGTCGACGTCGAGGCGCTGGCCGCCCGGCTCGGCAAGTCCCCGGTCACCATCGGCGACAAGGCCGGCTTCATCGCCAACGCGCTGCTCTTCGGCTACCTGAATCACGCCGCCGCGATGTTCGAGGCGAAGTACGCCACCCGCGAGGACATCGACGACGCGATGCGCCTCGGCTGCGGGCTGCCGATGGGGCCGCTGGCGCTGCTGGATCTCATCGGGCTCGACACCGCTTACGAGATCCTGGACACGATGTACAAGCAGTCGCGCGACCGGCTGCACGCCCCGGCGCCGATCTTCAAGCAGATGAAGACTGCGGGGCTGCTCGGCCGCAAGTCGGGACGCGGCTTCTACACGTACGCGCAGCGCGACGTGCCGGCGGTGGTGCCGGACGCGCTGACCCCGACTCCGGGCGCGGAGACGGAGGGCGCGCGGGCGGTCTCGCGCGTGGGTGTCATCGGCTCGGGCACGATGGCGAACGGGATCGCAGAGGTCTTCGTCAAGGCGGGCTATGCGACCGTGCAGGTCGCGCGCACCGATGAGAAGGTCACCGCGGCGCGCGCCGCGATCGCCAAGTCGCTGTCCCGCGCCGTGGAGAAGGGCAAGCTGACCGCCGAGGAGCTGGACGCCGCGTTGGCGAACCTGGTCAGCACCACCCGGATGGCGGACGTGGCCGACTGTGACCTGGTCGTGGAGGCCGTGGTCGAGGACCTGGACGTCAAGCTGAACCTGTTCAAGGAGCTGGACGGGATCGTAAAGCCAGGCGCCGTCCTGGCCACCACGACCAGCAGCCTGCCGGTGATCGAGTGCGCCATGGCGACCTCCCGGCCGCGCGACGTCGTCGGGATCCACTTCTTCAATCCGGCGCCGGTGATGAAGCTGGTCGAGGTGGTGCGCACGGTGGCCACCGGCGACGACGTGCTCGCGACCGCCCACGCGGTGGTGCAGAGGCTGGGCAAGCACGGGGTGAACTGCGGGGACCGCGCCGGGTTCATCGTCAATGCCCTGCTTTTCCCGTATCTGAACGACGCGGTGAAGATGCTCCAGGCGCACTACGCCACCGCCGACGGCATCGACACCGCGATGAAGCTCGGCTGCGGTTACCCGATGGGCCCGTTCGAGCTGCTGGACGTCGTCGGCCTGGATGTCTCGCTGGCCATCGAGCGGGTGCTCTACCTCGAGTTCCGCGAGCCCGGCTTCGCCCCGGCGCCCCTGCTCGAGCACCTGGTCACCGCGGGCTACCTCGGCCGCAAGACCGGCAAGGGCTTCCGCGACTACGCGCGGTGACCGTCGCGACGCCCCCTCGATAGAATCGCCCGGTGAGCCCGCGGAGGAACGAGCCGCGCGCCGGCCGGTCCGACCGCCGGCCGGAGCCGCGCGACGTGGAGAAGGCGTTCGGTCACCAGCGGATCGAGTCCGCGCCGGACGGCGACTGGATCGTGCGCTCGGTGGCCGGCGCGGGCTCGGGCAAGACCTACCGCTGCCCCGGCTGCGCCCAGGAGATCAGGCCGGGCGTCCCGCACGTCGTCGCCTGGCCCGCCGACACGGAGCAAGCGGCGTGGTCGGGTGGCAGCGGCCTCGAGGACCGCCGCCACTGGCACACTCCCTGCTGGAACGCCCGCTCGCGGCGCCGGTGACCGGCACTCAGGCGTCACGCTCGACCAGGAAGAAGGCGGCGACGGCGAGCAGGACCGCGGTCCAGATCGCGAAGACGCCGAAGCCCTGCCACGCCGTCAGGATCTGGTTCTTCGGGTAGATCTGGATGATCTGCTGGCCGGCGTTGGTCGGCAGGTACGCCGAGACGTGCTTGCCGAGGTTGCCCGGCAGCAGCCCGGCGAGTGGGACCAGGACCAGCACCAGCGCGATCACGGTGGTGATCGCCCCGGCGGTGTGCCGGATGATCTGCCCGATCGCGAGTGCGAACAGGCCCAGCACCGAGAGGTACAGACCCGAGCCGATCACGGCGCGCGTCACGTGCGGATCGCTGAGCGAGGTGGGCACCTTCCCCGAGAAGATCGCCTTGCCGATCTCGTAACTGGCGAAGCTCAGCGCCTCGCCGATGACGAACACCGGGATGGTGAACACGATCGCCTTGGCCGCGAACATCCGCAGCCGGTGCGGCGACGCGAGCAGGGTGGAGCGGATCATCCCGGTCGAGTACTCGGACGAGGCGATGAGCACCCCGAGGACGCACACCGCCAGCTGGCCGAGGAACAGGCCGCTGCCGAGGATCTGGGGCACCGGGTCGAGCTGGATCTGCGCCTTGTCGCTCGCCTGCATCGTCGACCACTGGCCCACGGTCAGGGCGGTGAAGAGGGACGTGAAGCCGATCACGGCGACGATGAGGACGACGAACGACCACACGGTCGAGCGCACCGTGCGCAGCTTGGTCCACTCCGCCAGCAGCAGCCGGCCGAAGTGCGCGTGGCCGGTGCCGATGGTGGCGCGGGTGAGCGTGTCAGCGGACATCGTCGCCTCCCAGCGCCTTCGCGGCGAGTGATCCGGAGACCGCGTCCTGGACCGGCGTCGGCGGTTGCCCCGGCGGTTGGACGGCCCACTGCCCGTCGGGCGCGTGGAACTCGACGTCCGCCTTGGTCAGCTCCATGAACGCCTCCTCCAGCGAGGCCCGCTGCGGGCTCAGCTCGTGCAGGACGATCCCGTCCCGGGCGGCCGCCTCGCCGATCTTCGGCGCCTCGGCCCCGCTCACCATGAGCGCGCCGTCGGACCGCGCGGTCACCTCGCCGCCGAGCGCGGTCACCGCCCTGGTCAGCTCTTCGGGCTGCGGGGTGCGCACCAGCACCACGTGCTGCGAGAACTGGCTGATGAAGTCCTCGATGTCGGTGTCCGCGATGAGCTTGCCGCGCCCGATCACCACGACGTGGTCCGCGGTGACCGCCATCTCGTTCATCAGGTGCGAGGAGACGAAGATGGTGCGGCCTTCGGCGGCCAGGGTCTTCATCAGGTTCCGGATCCAGACGATGCCCTCGGGGTCGAGCCCGTTGACCGGCTCGTCCAGGATCAGCAGCTTGGGATCGCCGAGCAGCGCCGCGGCGATGCCGAGGCGCTGCCCCATGCCGAGTGAGAAGCCCTTCGTGCGCTTCTTCGCGACCGTGTCGAGCCCGACCAGCGCGAGCACCTCGTTGACGCGCGACTTCGGCACGCCCTGGGTCTGCGCGAGGTAGAGCAGATGGTTGAACGCGGTGCGGCCCGGGTGGACCGCCCGCGCTTCGAGCAGGGCGCCGACGTAGCGCAGCGGGTCGGGCAGGTCGCGGTACGGCTTGCCGTCGATCAGCGAGGAGCCGCTGGTCGGCCGGTCGAGGCCGAGGATGAGCCGCATCGTGGTCGACTTCCCGGCCCCGTTCGGCCCGAGGAAGCCGGTGATGCGGCCCGGCTCCACGGTGAAGCTGAGATGGTCGACGGCGGTCGTGTCGCCGTACCGTTTCACCAGGTCTCTGACTTCGATCACGGCACCTACCCCATTTCCCCGTCCGTGTCCGGCGGCCGCCGGTCAGCGGCCATCATTCCACGGTGTCAGGATTCCACGGTGTCAGGCATCACGCTTCTTGAACAGCAACGCGCCGAAAACTACCGCGACCGCGCCATAAATCATGAAAACGCCGAAGCCGGTCCACGCGCCGAGGTCGCTGCCGGGCACGTGCTGCGTCGCCCACACCTGGCCGCCGGCGTTGAACGGCAGCCACTTGTTCACGTGGTTCTGCCAGTTGTCCGGCAGGAAGCTCGCCAGGATCGTGACCACGAACAGCAGGCCCACGCCGGAGGTGATGGCGCCGGCGGTGTGCCGCAGCATCGCGCCGAGGCCGAAGGCCAGGATCGCCGAGCCGGCCAGGTACAGGCCGCCGCCGATGACGGCTTGCATCGCGTGCGGGCTGCTCAGCGAGAGCGCCACGCCCTTGCCCCGCCAGAACGAGGAGTCGATCAGGAACGAGGCGAAGGAGATGACCTCGCCGACGACGAACGCCAGGGCGCTGATCACCAGCAGCTTCGCCCAGAACGGGTGCATCCGGCGGGGCTGGACCGACAGCGAGGTGCGGATCATCCCGGTGGAGTACTCCGAGGTGATCGCCAGCGCCCCGAACACCACCATGACCAGCTGGCCGAGGATGATGCCGAACATCGAGCGCTGGATCAGGTCCTCGTGCGCGAGCTGGGCGGTGGTGGCGCCGGAGTGGTTGGCCCGGCCCCAGTTGCCCAGGGCGCTGATGCCGACGGTGAGCAGGATCGCAGTGCCGAGCGTCCAGACGGTCGAGCGCACGGAGCGGATCTTGGTCCACTCGGAGCGCAGCGCGCCGCCGAAGCCGGCCCGGCCCTTGGGCTCGGGCAGCGCGGCGACCTGGTCGTACCCGGTGATGGTGGTCGAGGTCATGATCAGGCGTCCACCTTCTGCGTCGCGGCGGCCTTCGGGTGCGGCTGTCCCGGCACGCCCGCGTGATACTCCACGCTGTCCTTGGTCAGTTCCATGAAGGCCTGCTCCAGCGAGGCCTGGATCGGGGAGAGCTCGTGCACCCGGATCCCGTTGTCGAAGGCCAGGTCGCCGACCTCGGTCATGGCGAGCCTGGTGACCCGGATCGCCTCGTCCCCATCAGGCACGACGACCCCGCCCTTGCCGGTCAGCAGCGCGGCGAGCTTGTCGGTCTCCGGGGTCTTGACCCGGATCGCCAGCTCGGAGTTCTGGTCGATGAACTCCTGCACGGTGCAGTCGGCGACCAGCCGGCCGCGGCCGATCACGATCAGGTGGTCCGCGGTGTTCTCCATCTCGCTCATCAGGTGCGAGGAGACGAATACCGTGCGGCCCTCGGTGGCCAGCGCCTTCATCAGGTTCCGGATCCACAGGATGCCCTCGGGGTCGAGCCCGTTGACCGGCTCGTCGAACATAAGCACCCGGGGATCGCCGAGCAGCGCCGCGGCGATGCCGAGCCGCTGGCCCATGCCGAGCGAGAAGCCCTTGGAGCGCTTGCGGGCGACCTCGGTCAGCCCGACCAGCTCGAGCACCTGGCCCACGCGGGACTTGGGCAGGTTGTTGGTCTGGGCGAGGCACAGCAGGTGGTTGTAGGCCGACCGGCCGCCGTGGATCGCCTTGGCGTCGAGCAGGGCGCCGACCTCGCGCATCGGGTGCGCGGCGGCGGCGAACGGCTTGCCCTCGATGGTGACGGAGCCGGAGGTCGGCGCGTCCAGGCCGAGGATGAGCCGCATGGTGGTGGACTTGCCGGCGCCGTTGGGGCCCAGGAAGCCGGTGACCTGGCCCGGCTTGACGGCGAAGGACAGATCGTCCACCGCCAGCCGGTCCCCGTACCGCTTCGTGAGGCTGATCGCCTCGATCATCGTCTTCGATTCCCTCGTGGTGAGTAGAAAGTAGTGTGCGGACCGGCCTACCGTAACGGGGCGGCCGAGCCGGTCTCGTCCCTCCCTGGAGGGGTCTTCACGCCTACCCGACTACGCCTCCAGGAGGACCCGGCCCTTAGGGTTGGCCCCGAGATGGCTACTGAACTCACCTCCCACACGATCCTTCCGGCGCGCCGCGACGACATCGAGCTGCGCACGGAAGACGGCCTCACCCTCGTGGGGGAGCTGGCGCGGCCCGCCACCCGTCCGCCGGTCGCGACCCTGATCCTGCTGCACCCGCTGCCGACCCACGGCGGATCCATGGACAGCCATCTGTTCCGCAAGGTGGAGTGGCGCCTGCCGGCGCTGGCGGACCTCGCCGTGCTCAGGTTCAACACGCGCGGCACGGCGTCAGCACGCGGGCGCAGCGAGGGCGAGTTCGACGCGGGCGTCGGTGAGCGGCACGACGTGGCTGCGGCGATCGAGTTCGCGAAGCAGCGCGGCCTGCCGGACGTCTGGTTGGTCGGCTGGTCCTTCGGCACGGAGTTGGCGTTGAAGTACGGCTGCGTCCCGGACGTGCGCGGCACGATCCTGCTTTCTCCGCCGCTGCACCGCGCCACGCAGGAAGACCTCGACGCGTGGGCTGCGCGGGGCGGACCGCTGACTGTGCTGGTCCCCGAGTTCGACGACTACCTGCGCCCGGCCGAGGCGCGGGAGCGGTTCGCTGGTGTGCCACAGGCCGAGGTGATCGGCGTGGAGGGCGCGAAGCATCTGTGGGTCGGTGAGAGGTACGTGCGGATCGTCCTCGACGAGATCGTGCGCCGCGCCAACCCGGCGGCGGCGCCGCTGCCGGGGGTCTGGGACGGTCCCTTCGAGAGGTACAGGCACCGAAGCTGACGCGGCATCACTTTCGAGGCAGGTCAGGACCCGGACAGCGCCCTCAGGACCTGTCCTGCCTCGGCAGGAGGACCTCGCGCACGATGTAGAGCAGCCCGGCGGACAGCGGGATGGCAAGCAGCGCGCCGACGACGCCGAGCAGCGAGGCCCCGATCAGGGCGGCTATCACCGCGATCATCGGCGGGACGTCCACCGAGCGGGCCATCACCCGGGGGTAGACCACGTAGTTCTCGAACTGCTGGTACACGATGAAGAAGATCGCGGCGACGATCGCCCTGGTCGGCGACTCGAACATCACCACGACCGTCACGATCACCGCCCCGATCGTGGCGCCGACCAGGGGGATCAGGTCCGTCAGCGCGATCAGCAGCGCGAGCGGCAGCAGGAAGTTCACGTTCAGCACGGCCAGCATCAGCAGCGCGGCGAGCCCGGCGAGCGCCGCCACGGTGACAGCGCCAGAGACGTAGCCGCCGATCCGGGTGAGCACCTGGTCCGCCAGCTCCGCGACGCGGGACCGGCGCGAGGCCGGGACCAGCTGGAAGGAGGCGCTCTTGACCGAGGGCAGCGAGCCGAGGAAGTAGATCGTCATCACCAGCACGGTGAACGCCTTGAACACCGAGGAGATGATGAACGCGCCGAAGCCGAGGATGCCGCCGGCGATCAGCTTCGCGGTGTCCGCCTGGGAGAGCGCGGACTGCAGGTGGCCGACGATGTTGTACTTCGCGTCGTACCGGTGGATCGTCGGGTTGTTCCTCAACTGCTGAAGATGCTGAGGTAGTGACGCGATCAGCGCCGACGTCTGCTGGGCCAGCGGTTGTGCTATGGCCGCGACGAACCCGGCGAAGAGCAGCAGCGCGGTGAGCGCGACGATCAGCACAGCCCAGCCGCGCCCGAGGCCGCGCGCGGTCAGCCGCTCCACGAAGCGATTCAGCCCGGCCGCGAGCACGAGCGCGACGACCAGGAGGATCAGCACACCGCGGATCGACACGAGCGCCTGGGCCAGGTAGTAGGCCAGGATCAGGCCGAGGCCGCCGACGAAGCCGATGTAGTAAGGGTGCGAACGGCGGATGGGGCGTCCCGGGCGGTGCGCGGAGCCTGCCGACCGCTGCTGCGGCGGCGACTCCACGGCGACGTCCGACACTCCCTCGGCAGGCATACCCGCGATTCTGCCATCGTCGCTCATCGAAATTGCCGGGGCGGCGTCGAAAGATCGCGCGGCGGGGATCGCCCCTGCTCCGTTCCCACGCTGTGCCCGTCGCACGATCTACAGCCGCCATGAAGCCCTGGTCAACTTCGATGAGCGCACCCAGCACTGCACCCGTCAACGTCGGAGAGCCGGCGCCGCACGTTGCCGGGAGCGCCGAACGTGTGCGCGCCGGACGTGGGTCCCGGCCGGAAATCCGGCCGGGATCCGCATCCGACTACCGCGGTGATCAGGATTCAGATGAAGCTGTGTGCCTGGCAAGCGGATCGCGGGACGGGCCCGCTGATCACCGGCCCTGGGCCGGGACGGCCGAGTCGTCGTCGGCCTTGTCGTCGATGCCGAGCCCGGCCAGCGCGCCGCCGACGGCGCCGCCGGTGAGGGTGGCCAGCATCTCGCGGACGTTGTGCAGCTGGGCGTTGATCGAGTCGCGACGGTGGGTGAGGGCGGCCAGCTCGCGCTCGGACTCCGAGCGGATCCGGTCAGTCTTGGCCCGCGCGTCGGCCACGATGTCGTCGGCCTGGCGCTGCGCGGTCTCGATGGTCTGGCGGGCGCGGCGCTCGGCGTCGGTGCGCATCTTCTCCGCCTCGAGCCGGATCTGCTCGCTGCGGGTCTCGACCTCTGCCAGGTGCTTCTCGGCCTTCGCCTGACGCGCCGCCAAGTCCCGCTCGGACTGCTCGCGCCGCTTGGCCAGCTTGGTCTCGAAGTCGGTCGCCGCGGCCGCCGCCGAGGCCCGGATGTCCTCGTAGTGCGCCTCGGCCTCGGCCCGCTTGGCCGCCGCGTCCTTGGCGGCCTCGGCCCGGATCTGGTTGGCCTCGTCCTTGGCCTTCTCGTTCAGCCGCAGCCCCTCGGCCTCCGCCTTGGCCCGGCTGTCCTTCGCGTACGCCTCGGCGTCCGCGCGCACCTGGCCGGCCGCCTGCTCGGCCAGCTCGCGGTGCTGGTCCGCCGCCCGCCGAGCCTCCTCACGCAGGTCCTTGGCCTCTTCCTCGGCCAGGCGCAGGATCTTCTCCACCCGCGCCCCGAGCCCGGCGTACGACGGCTCCGACTCGTTCATCTGGGCCTGGATCGACTGGTTCTCCAGGTGCAGTTCCTCGATCCGCTTCTCCAGCGCGGTCACCCGGTTCACCGAACTGTCCCGCTCGGCGGTCAGCTTGGTGATCCGTTCGTTCGTCGAGGGGATGTCGTAGCCCTTGCGAACGATCTCCAGACCGAGGGGCGATGTGGTCTCGCTCATCTCTTCTTCAATCTCCTGTGACCGTCGAGGTCGGTGGGGCGGTGCGGGTCGGTCTTTGGAAGCGGCGGCTGGGGGCCGGAGCTGTGTCAGTCTAGGACTCGAGACCGGGTGGCTGGATCCGGACAGAATCCTGGCACGATTCCGCCCGGCGCAGGGCCGCCTCGGGCGGATCGGGGGTCCAACCGCCCGACGGGGTGGCAGCACAGCGTCATCACACTAACGGCTCAGCGTGGTGGATCGGCAGGCACCAGGCCAGTTTTTACAAGGTTGCAGCCATCCGCCGCCCGAGAAGTGTTGACACGGCCGTCGGACGTCCGACCTGACCCCGCCGGACAGGGCTCTGCCAGGCGAAAACGGGCTGGCTGACGCGGTGTCAGCCTACGCCACGCCAGGCCGGGACGTGTCGGTCTTGGCCGAATCAGATCGGGCTGTGTCGAATGGGGTTATGTCGAATGCGGCCGTGCTGAACGGGGCTGTGTCGAATTCGCTGTGTCGAACGCGGCTGTGCCGGGAGGGGCTGAGACGGATCAGGCTGGGTCGGATCAGGTTTGCGCGGCGGGTCTCACCGCGCGGCGTCCTGGGCGGCCTCGGGCTTCGGCATCGGCTTGATGATCGGGCCGGCGAGGGCGTCCAGCACGCCCTGCACCCGGCTCATCTCCGCCTTGATCTCCTCGCGGCGGATCTCCAGCGCCTCGACCTCGCGCTTCGCCTCGCCCATGAGGGTCGAGGATTTGTCGCGCGCCTTGGCCACGATCGCGTCGGCCGCCTTCTCCGCGGAGACCTTCATCGCTTCGGCCTCCGCCGTCGCCTCGGCGCGCATCCGCTGCGCCTCGCGCTGGGCCGCGGCCACCTGCTCGGCGACGGTGGCCCGCAGCGCGTCCGCGCCGGCCTGCGCTTCCTGGGAGATCTTGGTCGCCTCGGTGGTCGCCTTCTGCAGCTGCGTGCGGGCCTCGGTCACCAGCTCGTCGGCGCGCCTGGCCGCCGACTGCAGCGTCTCAGAGGCCTGCTTCCGCGTGGCGCTCGTGACCTGATCCGCCTCGCTGGCCGCTTCCGCGCGGGTGCGCTCGGCCTCGGAGGTGGCATCGGACCGGATGCGGGCCGCCTCCGCCTGTGCGGCCGAGCTGAGCGCGCGGGCCTCGGCTTGAGCCTTGTCGGTGACGCCTTCGGCCGAGGCGCGGATGCGGTCTACTTCTGCACGGCCCTCGGCGGAGATCCGGTCCGCGTGCGAACGTGCCTCGGCGACCACGCGCTCCGCGTCGTTCTTCGCGTCGAGTGCCAGCTTGCCCGCTTCTTCGCGCGCGGTGCGCACGAGCGTGTCCGCCTCGGTGCCGGCTTTCTCCAGGCGCTCGGCCGCTTCGTGGCGGGCGGTGTCGGACACCCGCGCGGCCTCGTCGCGGGCCCGCTGCGCGTCGGCGGCGGCCTCCGCACGGGTCTGCTCGGACTGTTCGCGCGCTGCCGCGATCTGCGTCTCAGCCTTCGTACGCGCTTCGGTGAGCAGCGCGGCGGCTTCGGCTTTCGCCCCGTCCAGCACGCCGTCGGCGCTCGCCCGGATCGCGGCGACCTCATCCTTCGCGGCCTGGACGGCGGCGCTGGTCTGGGCCTCGGTCTGCGCGGTCTTCTCGTTGGCCTCGCGGGTCGCGTCCTCGAGCAGCTTCTGCGCCGCGGCCCTGAGCTTCTCGGCCGCCTCCGTGGCCTCCGCACGCATCCGCCGGGCAGCTTCGGTCGCCTCCGCGGCCAGCCGCTCGGCGTCGGCGCGGGCGTCCACCAGAGCCTTCTCCGCCTGCTGGCGCAGCGCCAGCGCCGCCGACTCGGCCTCCGCCCGCATGGCCGCGGCGTCCTTCGCGGCCTGGTCGAGCAGTCCCTCGACGGACCTGCGCACCGCGTCGGCCTCGGCGGTCGCGTCGCCGACCAGCTTTTGCGCCTGGTCGCGCGCTTCCTTCCCGACGCGGGTGGCCTCGGTGGTCGCGGCGTCCACCCGGCGGATAGCCTCCGCATCCGCTGTGTCGGTCTTGCGCGTCGCCTCGGCGATCGCGTCGGACAGCGTCGTGGCCGCCTTCTCGCGCGCCTCCGCGACCAGCCGCTCGGCCTCGGTCGCCGCCTTGTTCCGGGCGGCGTCGGCTTCCTGCCGGGCCTGCTCGGTCTGTTCGGCGATCCGGGCGTCGTTCTTCTGGCGCAGCTGGGCGATCTCGCTGCGGGCGGCCGCGCGCATCGCCTCGACCCCGGCCTCGGTGTCGAGCCGGAACTTCTCCGCGTCGGCCGTCGCCTTCGCCCGGGTCTCCTGGGCCTCGCCCTCGGCGCGCAGCCGGACCTTCTCGGCCTCCTCGGCCGCGCGCGCCGCGGTCCGCGCGCCGTCGGCGGTCGCCTCCGCGCGCATCTGCTCGGCCTCGACCTCGGCGTCCGAGCGGATCTTCGCCGCGGCCCGCTCGACCTCGCCGCGGTGCTCGGCCGCGGCAGCCTCGACCGAGGCCTTGTGCTCGGCCGCGGCCGCTTCCACCGACGCTGTGTGCTCGTCGGCGGCGGCTTGGGCCGCGTCGGTGATCTTCCGCGCCGCCGCGGTGGCGACGCCGTGTGCCCCTTCGGCTTCTGTGTGCAGGCGCGCGGCCTCGGCGTGCAGCCGGTCGGCCTCCTCGCGAAGCTCCGCGGCCTCCGACTCGACCTTCGAGCGATGCTGCCCGGCCTGTGCGGTCGCCTCGGCGATCAGCTTCTCCGCCGTCGCCGCGGCCTTCTCCAGCGCCTCGGCGGCGTCGGCGCGGGCCTTGGCCAGTTCCTGCTCCGCCTGCTCGCGCTGTGCGTTCGCGGTGGCCGTTGCCTTGGCGACCATCTGCGCGGCAGCAGCCTCGGCTTCGGCCTTGACCTGGGCCGCCTCGCTACGGACGCGCTCGGCCTCGGCCTCGGACTGCGTCTTGAGCTGGTCGGCGCGCGCTCCGGCCTCCGACCGGACCCGCTGGGCCTCGGTCTGGGCCATCGTCATCAGCTTCTGCGCGCTGGTGGAAGCTGAGGCGGCTTGCTCGGCGGCGTCGCGCTCGTGGCTCGCGGCGCGCTCGGCCGCGGCCTTCGACGAGGCCTGAGCTTCCTGGACCAGTCGCTGGGCCTCGACGTTCGCGCTCGCCACCATCTGGTCGGCGTGCGCCCGAGCGGCCGAAGCAGTCTGCTGGGCCTCGTTCTGGAGCGAAGCCCGCAGCTGCTGCGCGTACTCCTGCGCCTGGCGGACCTCGCCCGCGGCCTGCTCGCGCAGCTGCCGCAACTCCGCCTCGATCGAGGCGCGGGCCTGGTCGACCGCCCGCTGCCGGTGCGCCTCGGTCTCCGAGCGCACCCGCTCTGCCCATGCGACCGTCTCGTTGACCTCGGCCTCGCCGCGCTGGCGCCGCTCGGCCAGCTCCGCCTCCAGCTGACGGCGGCGCTGGTCGAACTCGCCCTGGAAGCGCTGCGCCTCCTGCTGGGCCTGCGCCCGGATCTGGTCGGCCTGCGCCTGCGCGGAGCGCAGCATCTGCTCGACCTGGCCGGAGATGTTGTTGAAGTTCGGGCCGGTGCCGTTACGGCGCAGCTCGTGCAGCTTCGACCGCAGGACCTCTACCTGGTAGCCGAGGTCCTCACCGTGCGCGACCGCTTCGTCGCGCTCGGTGCGCAGCTGCTCGAGGCGCTCCTCGAGCTCGTCGATCTGGTCCTCGACGCTGTAGCGGTCGTATTCGCGCACTGGCTCCTCGGCCGGCTCCCAGGCGCGCTGATCCGGCACGCCATATCCGGAATCGTGCGGCTGCGTAGAGTGGTACCCCCGGAACCCAGCGTCACCGCGGGAGTCATGGGGTGGGCGGGAACCGTAGCCGGTCCGTTCGTCCACGCGCCCATATCCCATGAAAGCCAATGGTGTCAGATTCCGGGCGGCGGAGTCTTAGACGTTACGAAAGCGTTCGATCGCGCTGAGGTGACGCTCTCGCAGTGCGCCGTCGCGCACCCCCGACCCTTCCTCCGGTGCAAGACACAATACGCCCACTTTGCCCTGGTGCAGATTCCGGTGCACATCGAAGGCCGCCTGACCCGCCTCGGCCAGCGTGTACGTCCTCGACAAGGTGGGGTGGATGCGCCCCTTCCGGACAAGCCGGTTGGCCTCCCACGCCTCGCGGTAGTTGGCGAAGTGCGAGCCGATAATTCGCTTGAGGTTCATCCACAGGTACCGGTTGTCGTACTCGTGCATGAAGCCGGAGGTCGACGCACAGGTCACAATCGTGCCACCGCGCCGGGCGACGTAGACCGAGGCGCCGAAGGTCTCCCGGCCGGGATGCTCGAACACGATGTCCGGGTCATCACCCCCCGTCAGTTCCCGGATGCGGGCGCCGAACCGCTGCCACTCCTTCGGGTTCTGCGTCGCCTCGTCGGTCCAGAACTTGTAGCCCTCGGCGGAGCGGTCGATGATCAGCTCGGCGCCCATCGCGCGGCAGATCTCAGCCTTCTGCGGCGAGGACACCACGCAGACCGGGATCGCGCCGCCGTTGAGGGCGAACTGGGTGGCGTAGGAGCCGAGGCCGCCGGAGGCGCCCCAGACGAGCACGACGTCGCCCTGCTTCATCGCGGCGCCGTTGTGGGAGACCAGCTGCCGGTACGCGGTGGAGTTGACCAGTCCGGGGCTGGCCGCCTCCTCCCAGGTGAGGTGGTCCGGCTTGGGCATCAGCTGATTCGTCTTGACCAGGGCGATCTCGGCCAGCCCGCCGAAGTTGGTCTCGAAGCCCCAGATGCGCTGCTCCGGGTCGAGCATGGTGTCGTCGTGCCCGGCGGCATCCTCGAGTTCGACCGAGAGGCAGTGCGCGACCACCTCGTCGCCGGGGCGCCAGCGGTTGACGCCGGGGCCGGTGCGCAGGACCACGCCGGCCAGGTCGGAGCCGATCACGTGGTAGGGCAGGTCGTGCCGCTTGGTGAGGGCGGACAGCTTGCCGTACTTGCGCAGGAAGGCGAAGGTCGGGACCGGCTCGAAGATCGAGGTCCACACGGTGTTGTAGTTGATCGCGCTGGCCATGACCGCGACGTAGGCCTCGCCGGGGCCGAGTTCCGGCAGCGGCACGTCGTCGAGGTGGAGCGCGGCGCGCGGGTCCTTCTCCCGAGTGGCCAGCCCCTCGAACATCCCGGTGTCCTCCGCGTGCACGGTGACGGCGCGATAGGACTCGGGCAGCGGGAGGCTCGCGAACGCCTCCGAGGGGGTGTCCTGCGCGTTGATCGCGTCCAGGATCTCTTTGAGTTCGGGGGACGAGGGAGTGGTGGTGCTCATCGAGGTCGGCCTCCAGGCGGATGGTCGCTTTGAGCGCAGGTCCGGGCCGTTCGAACCGCTCGGCGACGTCGACCACGGATGGATATCAGCCGACAACCATGGTGCGACAACTTCGTTGGAGCTGCCGCGAGAGCATCGGCCGCGGATACCTACTGCCCAGTAACTATGCCGCCGCGCGGACCGTTTGGCCAGGTGTCGCACATCACATTTCCGGGGTGGCCACAAGTTCGGCACGGTCCTGCTCGTGCTGGGCGCGCTGCACCTCTTCAACGTATTCGTGCTCAACCGGATCCGCCGCCGGACCGTCTCCGCGGGCGAACCGCAGCCTCCGGCCGCTTCCACGGACTGGCTCGCCCAGACGGCGACGCGGTGGCTGGCACGAGCACAGGCGGCACCGCGGGGCGGACGGCAGGGGGTCCGGCCCGCGAGGCCGCCGGCCAGGCCGGTCGGGCCGGTCACGCAGGAATAGCGCCCACCACGTAGAGACGCTGCGTCGCCCGCGTCAGGGCCACGTAGAGGGTGCGCGTGCCGGCCGGCGACTCGCCCTCGATCGCATCCGGGTCCACGACCACCGCCGCGTCGTACTCCAGGCCCTTGGCGTCCAAGGCGTTCACCACGATCAGCCGTCCGTCGGCTCGCTCCACCCGGTCGGCCAGCAGCGCGGCGACCCGTTCGCGCGCGCCGAGCGCCGCGATCACTCCGACCGTGCCCTCCACCGCCGCGAGCGCGTCGTCCACGGCTCCGGCCAGGTCCGTGCGCTCCTCCGGCGCGAACCCGGTGGAGCGCACGGCGTCGGGCAGCACGGCATCCGGCGCGGCCTTGCGCGCGTACCGGGACGCGTACTCGAAGATCTCCGCCGAGTTGCGGTAGTTGGTGCGCAGCTCGTGCACGTGCCGGGCGCGGTCGCCGAGCGCTGCGTCCATCGCCTCGGCCGACTCGCGCGGATCCGGCCAGGCGGACTGGACCGGGTCGCCGACGATCGTCCACGACGCCCGCCGTCCAAGGCGCCCGACCACCCGCCACTGCATCGGCGACAGGTCCTGGGCCTCGTCCACGATCACGTGCGCATACGCCTCGCGCACCCGCTCACGCCGGGCGCCGCTCCCGGTCCGCTCGGCCCAGGACGACAGCTCGGTGACACCGGTGCCTTCGAAGGGGTCTTCTTCCTCCACCTCGGGCGCCGGCGGGACACCGAGCAGCTGCGCGAGCTCGTCGACCAGCGGCACGTCCTCGACGCTCGGCCCCGTCTCGTCCGCGTCGCGCCACGACGCCGCCAGCTGCTCGATCTGCTCGGGGGTGAGCCGGCCGTGCGCGTACCCGGACAGGGCCGCCGGATCGGCGCAGGAGCGCAACACGTCAAGGGCGTTCCGGTACGGCCACCACTCCTCGACGAAGAGCTCGAAGTCGGTCCGGTCGCGCAGGTCCCGGTCGAAGATCGACCGCTCGGTGCGGCGCCGCTCGCGCAGCTCCACGGGCAGCCGCTCCCAGGCCGCCTCGACCAGCGCGGTCTCGGCAGTGGCGCGAGCGGCGTTGGGATGCGGGTTGCGGTTCAGGACGGCGCGGCGCAGCGCGTCGAGACGGCCCCCGTCGAGCTGGATGACGTGGCCGTGATAGGTGGTTCGGAATGCGCGCGGGGTGTCCGGCGGCGTCGCGCGCACCGCCCGGCCGAGCACGGGCAGCAGGGCGGTCGAGCCCTTGAGCGCGGCGAGCCGGGCCGGGTCATGCCGGGTCGCCCGCACCCCGTCGACCAACTCGCCGAGCGAGCGCAGCGCGGCCGTGTGCTCGCCGAGCGAGGGGAGCACCTGCTCGATGTACGCGGTGAAGACCGGCGACGGGCCGACGATCAGCACCCCGCCCGCCTCGAACCGCTTGCGCTCGTTGAACAGCAGATAGGCGGCGCGGTGCAGGGCGACCGCGGTCTTGCCGGTGCCCGGGCCGCCGGTGATGATCGTCGCGCCGTCGGCGGGCGAGCGCACCGCCAGGTCCTGCTCCTTCTGGATGGTCGCCACGATGTCGTGCATCGTGGTGCCGCGCTTGCGGGTCAGGGCCGCCATCAGCGCGCCGTCCCCGACCACGGTCAGGCCGAGCCGCTCGGCCAGCTCCGGCTCCAGCAGGTCGTCGTCCAGGCGGGTGACGCTGGGCCCGACGCAGCGGATGGTGCGGCGGCGCACCACCTCGCGCCGGTCGGCCGGGGTGGCCTGGTAGAACGCCGCGGCGGCGGGCGCCCGCCAGTCGACCACCAGCGGCTCGTAGTCCTCGTCCCGCACGCCGATCCGGCCGATGTGCCGCGCCTCGCCGTCCTCGAAGTCGAGCCGGCCGAAGACCAGCCCCTCCTCCTGCGCGTCGAGCCGGGCCAGCCAGACCGAGGCCTGATAGACGATCGCGTCCCGCTCGACCAGCCCGCCCTCGTTGCCGAACAGCGCCCGCCGGTGCCCCTCGGCCTCGTATGCGCGCGCGTGCCCGCGCATCACCTCGAGCCGTTCGTACACCCGGTCGACGTGCCGCTGCTCGGCGTCCATCTCGGCACGGCTCGCGCGGTCGGGCGCCGCGGTGCTCGTCGCGGACTGTGGCAAGGCAGGACCTCCGAGAGTCGACCGCCAAAGGGGGACCGAACAGTGTATCCGGAGAAGCACACAGTCCATCTACGAGGAGCGGGCCATCTACGACGAGCGGGCCCAGATCTCAGTGCCTGTCGGCGCCATGCGACCCCGCGTCCGGCGCCTGCACCAGTTCGGTCAGGATTCCGTGGCAGTCCTTCGGGTGCAGGAAGTTGATCGAGGAGCCGAAGGTGCCGTGGCGCGGCTCGGGGTAGAGCGCCCGCACTCCGGCGTCCACCGCCGCCTGCGTTTCCCCGACCACGTCCGCCGTGCCGAACGCGACGTGGTGCACGCCCTCGCCGTTCTTCTCCAGGAACTTCGCGATCGGCGAGTCCTCGCGGATCGGCTCGAGCAGCTGGAGGTAGGACGAGCCGCCGTCGTCGGTGCCGTTGATCCGCAGCATCGCCTCGCGCACGCCCTGCTGCTCGTTGACCTCGGTGTGGTAGACCTCGAAGCCGAAGGTGACGCGGTAGAACTCGATGCTCTCCTCGAGGTTCCGGCAGGCGATGCCGACGTGGTCGATCCTGGTGATCATGGGGCCTCCCGGATTTAGCGAAGCTCGTGCTGCTCAGGCGAGACTGGTGGGACGGTGGCGCGCGGGCAACCCGACTGTGGCGCATCCGACAATCCCAGACCCTACTGGCGGGTAGCTGAATTGTGGATAGTGTCGAAGACGACAACGACCGCCATCTTCAGGAGGCGTAGCGATCATGGGTAGCTCTGTCATCGTCGCCGGAGCCCGCACACCGATGGGCCGGCTGCTCGGCGCGCTGACCCCGTTCAGCGGCGCGGATCTCGGCGGCTTCGCCATCAAGGCCGCCCTGGACCGGGCCGGCGTGGGAGCCGACCAGGTCGACTACGTGATCATGGGCCAGGTGCTCCAGGCCGGGGCCGGGCAGATCCCGGCGCGCCAGGCCGCCGTCAAGGCCGGAATCCCGATGTCCGTGCCCGCCCTGTCGATCAACAAGGTCTGCCTCTCCGGGCTCGACGCGATCGCCCTGGCCGACCAGCTGATCCGGGCCGGGGAGGTCGAGGTCGTGGTGGCCGGCGGCCAGGAGTCGATGACCAACGCCCCGCATCTGCTGCCCAAGTCCCGCCAGGGGTACAAGTACGGCGCGTTCGAGGTCCTGGACGCGATGGCGCTCGACGGCCTGACCGACGCCTTCGACCACATCCCGATGGGTGAGTCCACCGAGCGGCACGTCGGCCGGCTCGGGATCAGCCGCGCGGAGCAGGACGCGTTCGCCGCGCAGTCCCAGCAGCGGGCCGCCGCCGCGCAGAAGAACGGCATCTTCGACTCCGAGATCGCTCCGATCGAGATCCCGCAGCGCAAGGGCGACCCGGTCGTGGTCAGCGAGGACGAGGGCGTGCGCGGGGACACCACCGCCGAGGGCCTGGCGAAGCTGCGCCCCGCGTTCACCGCCGACGGCACCATCACCGCGGGCAACGCCTCGCCGATCTCCGACGGCGCGGCCGCGGTGGTCGTCATGTCCAAGGAGCGGGCGGAGGCCCAGCGCCTGCCATGGTTGGCCGAGATCGGCGCGCACGGCATCGTGGCCGGTCCGGACAACTCGCTGCACTCGCAGCCCTCGAACGCGATCAAGGCCGCGCTGCACAAGGCCGGGCTCCAGGTCGGCGACCTCGACCTGATCGAGATCAACGAGGCATTCGCCGCCGTCGGCATCCAGTCGACCCGCGACCTCGGGGTGAGCGAGGAGATCGTCAACATCAACGGCGGCGCGATCGCCCTCGGCCACCCGATCGGCATGTCCGGCGCCCGGCTGGTACTGCACCTGGCGCTGGAGCTCCAGCGGCGCGGCGGCGGCCGGGGCGCGGCCGGGCTGTGCGGCGGCGGCGGCCAAGGCGACGCGCTGATCGTCACCGTTCCCGGCCGGTAGCAGTCGATAGGATCCGCCGAATGGACGTCCCCACTCTGGTCGAGCGCGCGCGGCGGGGCGACCCGCGCGCGGTGGCCCGGCTGATCTCGCTCGTCGAGGACGGCTCGCCGCTGCTGCGCGAGGCGATGGCGGCGCTGGCGCCGTACTGCGGCAACGCCTACATCGTCGGGCTGACCGGCGCGCCCGGAGTGGGGAAGTCGACCTCCACCAACGCACTGGTCACCGAGTACCGCGCCCGCGGCAAGCGGATCGGCGTGCTCGCGGTCGACCCGTCCTCGCCCTTCTCCGGTGGCGCGCTGCTCGGCGACCGGGTGCGGATGCAGGACCATGCGACGGACCCGGAGGTCTACATCCGGTCGATGGCCTCGCGCGGCCATCTCGGCGGCCTGTCCGCGGCGACTCCGCAGGCGCTGCGGGTCCTTGACGCAGCAGGCTGCGACATCGTGCTCGTCGAGACGGTCGGTGTCGGGCAGTCAGAGGTCGAGGTCGCCGAGGCCGCCGACACCGCGGTGGTCCTGCTCGCTCCCGGCATGGGTGACGGGATCCAGGCGGCGAAAGCCGGGATCCTCGAGATCGGCGACGTGTTCGTGGTCAACAAGGCCGACCGGGACGGCGCCGACGCGACCGCCCGGGAGCTCAACCACATGCTCGCCCTGGGGGAGCGCCGGGAGCCGGGAGCCTGGCGCCCTCCGATCATCAAGACCGTCGCGGCGAGGGGCGAGGGCATCGGCGAAGTGGTGGAGGCGCTGGAGAAGCACCGGGCGTGGCTCGGCGAGACCGGCAAGCTGGCCGGCCGCCGCAAGGCCCGCGCCGCCGCGGAGATCGAGGCCATCGCGGTGGCCGTGCTGCGCAGAAGGTTCGGAGACCTGCACGGCGACTCCCGGCTGTCCGCGCTCGCCGACGCCGTCGTCGCCGGGGAGATCGATCCGTTCGCCGCCGCCGACCAACTCGTCGAGCACGCCTAATCCGAATCCGCACTCTTCGACGGTGACCGGGGCCTGATTCGCCCTAGAGCGGGCGGGCGGCTTCCCAGTCCCGCTTGAACATGCGCAGCGCCGAGTCGTAGTAGGTGTCGTAGAGCACGACTCCGCCGAGCGCTTCCTGATGCCGCATCGCCATATAGACGAGTGTTCCGCCGAAGATCCCGCTGTCCCGGAACCGCTCCCAGAGCACCGGTTCGCGCCGCTCGAACTGCGCGGTGTCGATCTCGTGGATCACCGCGGCGATCGGCAGTTCCGCGTCGAGCACCCGGAACTCCAGATTCCCGTGGACGCCGCCGGGCACGATGTCGGCGCGGCCGAGCAGGTCGCGATACGCCTGGACGATCGGGGTGAACTTGGCCCGCTTGCCGTAGAAGATGAACTGATAGGCCCGCCCCGCCCGCAGATTGTCGACCAGGGTCGGGAAGTAAGTGCCCAGCGAGACGTTGCCGGCGTCGTCGACGACCACGTCGGCCGGCGCGGTGCGGATCATGACCTTCGTGGTGTGCGAACAGGTCTCGATCGCCATGGCCTCGGAGTCGGTGAGGAAGCCCGCGGGGCCGAAGTTCTCCGGATCCACCATCAGATCCGCGGCGACCCGCTCGACCTCTGACGCCAACCGCCGGGTCACCCGGAGGATCAGATCCCGCTGACGGCCCTGGTAGCCGTTCGACTCCGCCAGTGCGCGGGCCACCTCGGCGCGCACGCTCTGCGTGTCCTCCACCTCCTGCGTGCTCGTCCGCTCGCCGAAGACCAGGTAGTCGAGGGTCACGTTGAAGAAGGCGGCGAGGCCGACCAGCGCGTCGAAGCTCGGCTTGATCCGACCATTGATGTAGTGCGAGATGGTGGTGCTGCTCGCGCCGATCGACGAGCCGAGCTTTTTGTGAGTCACAGTCGCCCTGTTCTGCTCCAGCAGGTCTCGCAGGGTCTCCTTGAACTTGATTTCACGCTCTACTGGGGGCATGTCGATGCTCCTCGCCACCACCGCGCCACTGGACAACGCAGTGGCCAGTTAGTCTCAGTAGTCTTACGGATATCAGGGGTAAGCGACGGCCTTGCCGCGTTCTGGCGGCCCCGATACCGTCTGAGGTGAGAGTAGCGCGAAACTGAGACAAACTAAGGCGATCGCCGAACCTGGCGTAGTCAAGCCGCCACAAGCGGCGTATCCGTGATCCGCGGTAAGTACGGCGCTCCTGTGAATCACCGAAGCGAGAGCGGTACTCGTATGCTGAGTTCTGGATCGACCGAGCTGCGGCCGCCGATGGACGACTGCGTGATCGACTTCGCCAGCGGCGACGCCGAGCTCATTCCCGCCGTCTCACTGCCGACGGACATCTACAACCGCCTGGCCGCGACCGACCGCAGATCACTGGAACACACCTTCCTCGAGCGTTACGGCGCGGTGTCGGGGGAGCCGTTCGGGCCGGACGAGACGGTGTTCTTCCTCACCGCGAGCCTGGCGATCGACGCGGTGGCCCGCCATCTGGCGAAGGAGGGCGTGCGGCGGATCGGCGTGCCGGAGCCGGCTTTCGACAACCTTCCGGGGCTGCTGTGCGAAGCAGGGCTCGAACCGGTCCCCTTCCCGGAGAACGACGACGCGCTGCTCTCCGCGGTCGACGCGCTCGACGCGGTCTTCCTGGTGCTGCCCAACAACCCGACGGGATGGAACCCGTCGCAGCGCGCGCTGGCCGCCCTCCCCGACCTGGCCAAGGCCACGGGCTGCCGGGTCGTGGTGGACCGGGTCTGCCGCTTCCAGCAGGACCGGCAGTACTCGAAGCTGTTCCTGTCCGACTTCGACTGGATCGATGTCCAGGAGACCGGCAAGACGTGGTCCACCGGCGGCACGAAGCTCGCCTTCGTCCGGGCCCGTTCCCCGCGGACGCTGGCCGCGTTGCGCGTCGAGTCCGACCTGCACGCCCGCGCCGTCCCGCCGCTGAACCTCTACATCAACGCCGAGGCGATCGCGCTCGAAGGAGGGGACTACCGGGTCCGGCGGGCGATGGCGCGCAACCGGTGCGTGCTCGAAGACGAACTTGGCGCGCTCGGTTTCACCGTGGTCTCCCGGCCGCTCGGTGTGGCGCTGGTAGCTCTGCCGCGCGCCTTCCCGATGGGCTCGACCCGGCTGACGCAGGCGCTCCAGGCCGTCGACATCGAGGTCATGCCCGGCCGCGCCCTCTATTGGCACTCGCACCAGGCGGGCGAGGCGTTCATCAGGATCGCTCTGATCCGCCCGCCCGAACGGTTCGCAGCCCATGCCGCGGCGCTCGCCGC
>NZ_DASZGI010000418.1:0-21777 GCF_035938995.1 Actinocrinis sp. | reverse complement strand
CGAACCAGCCGGGCGCCGGTATTTCCGGCCCTTGCGGCAGGTCATCGAGTCCGACAACGACACCTTCAACGGCCAGCTCGACCTCGAGCGGCACGGCGCGCGCAGCTTCGAGGGCGTGGCCATCCGCGTAGCCCAGCGTGTACTGGCCCTGGCCACAGCGATCTGGCACAACTTTCGCACCGGCCAGACGGTCAACCGATCACTGACCGCCTACGACCATTAGGAACTTCTCGTCTAGGGCAAGTCGACTGTCGGCGTGTCATGCGGCTGCGGTGGGTCGGGCGTAGCTATGGGGCCGCCAGGCCAGGCAGCCGTGTCTGGATGCGTTCGATGTCTGGGCGTATACCGAGGCGTCTGTAGATTTCAAGGGCCTGGCGCAGGAGCTCGATGCCCCGCGAGGTGTCGCCTTCGGTCAGGTGGTGGTCGGCGATGCCTTCGAGAGAGGCAGCTTCGCCGTCTGGTTTGTTGAGTTCGCGGTTCAACGCGAGCGCCTGGCTGTATACGCCAAGAGCTTGGGGGCCGTCGCCGCCGGAGGCGAGGAGCGCGGCGTAATGGTTCAGCACCCGCGCCTCTTTGCTGCGGTTGCCGATGTCGCGATGCGTCTCAAGAGCCTCGGTTAGCGCGTCGCCGGCGCGCCAGGCAAGTCCCCTGTTTCCTGCCGCGCAAGCCCTAAGTTGGTCAGGACGTCCGCCCAGCCTCGTCGGTCGCCCACGTCGCGATAAAGCATGAGGGCTTCGGTGAGCGCATCGATAGCGGCAGAGTCGTCCCCGGCCAAGCGTCGCACGATTCCCAACTCGGCCAGGATGCGCGCCTGGCCGTGGCGGTAGCCAAGGTCGCGATAGAGCTGGGAGGCCTCAGTGAGCGCGTCATCGGCGCCTTTGTAGTCCCCGGTCAGTTGTCGTACGGCTCCCAATTCGGCTAGGGCCAGAGCCTGGCTGTGGCGGTAGCCGAGGTCGCGATAGAGCTGGGAGGCGTCGGCGAGTGCGGTATCCGCACCGGGGTGGTCCCCGGCCAGGAAACGCACGCCTCCTAAACCGGCCAGGGCCAGAGCCTGGCCGAGGCGATCCCCGAGGCGTGCGGCGGCTTGAGCGCCGGCCTCGTGCACGTCGAGCGCACGAGTCCCCGGACCGTGCGTCAGCATGATCTGGGCTAGGCCCGCGGCGAGCGCCACCACGCGCGGCGTGGGGCCTTGGCGGCGCGCGTGGTCGAAGGCGGCGTCCAGATTGGCACGCTCGGCGCGCAACCAAGCCTGAGCTGTGTGCTGGTCTAAAAGGGTGCGAGCATGGCGGGGGGCGGTGGCTCGGAGTTCCGGCCATGGGACGCTGGCGACAAGTGCGTTAGCGCGGAGGGCGGAGTGCTGGTAGTAATCCAGAAGCCGGCTGAGGGCGGCCTCGCGCTCGGGTTCAGCGTCGGTGGCGGCCACGGTACGGACGTGGGTGAAGATCAGGTCATGAATGCGGTAGCGACCGGGTGGTGACTCGGTCAGCAGGTTGTGGTCGACGAGATTCTGCAACAAGGTGTCGGCAGTATCGGGGGCGGCATCGACCAGGGCTGCGGCGGCATACGGGTCGATGTCGGGGTCCGGGTGCAGGCCAAGGCGGCGGAAGAGAGATTGTTGATCGTTGGATAGTGCGGCGTAGGACAGGTCGAACACGGCTGCCAGATCCCGATTCCCGTTGCGGAATCCGGCCAGGGAGGGCCTAGCCTCGCGCAGCCGTGCCGCCAGGTCCGCCAGCGACCAGCAGGGGCGGTGCCGCAGCAGCGCGGCGGCCATGCGCAGAGCTAGCGGCAGCAGACCACACAGGTGTGCGATCTCCTCCAGCGACGGGTCTTCGGCGAAGACCCGCCTAGATCCCGCGATCGAGCGCAGCAATGCAACCGCATCTGGCAGAGGCAAGACGTCGAGAGACAGCACCCGGGATGCCCCGGCAGTAGGGGACGGACCTGCTCCTCACTCCTGGCGTTGTCCAGCACCACCAGCATCCTCTTGCCGTACAAGCGGTCGCGGTAGAGGGCGGCGCGCGCATCCAGGTCCTCAGGGATCTGACTTGGGTGCACGTCGAGGGTGCGCAGCAGGTCCGCTAGCACGTCCGTGGCCGCGCGAGGGCTCAGGTCCTGAGTGAAGCCGTGCAGGTCCACGAACAGCTGCCCGTCTGGGAACTGCTCGGCTAGAAGGCGGCCGGCGTGTACCGCCAAAGCGGTCTTGCCCACCCCGCCCATCCCGTCGATCGCGCTGATCACTACTGTGCCCGGTGCGTCACCCGTGCGGTCAGCCGAGGCGAGAAGATTGCCAAGTTGCTCGCCGCGGCCGGTGAAAAATGCGGTATCCGCTGGCAGCTGCCGCGACCCGCGCGGCACACCGGTTGGGCGCGCGTCTGGATGCAGGCCGAGCGCAGTGTCCAGTGCGGTGCGCAGTGCAGGGCCAGGCTGTCTCCCCTGCTGCCCCAGAGTCTCAAGTGCGACGCGAGCCAGCTCTGTTGCCTCGGAGGTCTGCCCGGTGCTGAGCAGGGCGCGGATATGGATGGCGGTCAAGTTCTCCCGTTCCGGCACCGACGTGGTTTCCCGCAGCAGCTCCACCGCCTGCTGGGGGTGTCCGGTGTCCAACTCCAGGCGGGTGAGTTGTTCGAGCGCATCGAGCCGCCGTCCCTCTAGTATCCGGGCCTGCTCTCGCAACCACGTGGACTGGACATCGATCAACGCATGCGTGTGCCCCTGCCAAAGCGCTACCGCCCGCCGCAGGCGCCCAGCTGATTCAAGGCCCGCTGCCGGGCCTGTGCCAGATGGTTCGAGCAACGCCAGGAAGCGGTGCACATCCACTGTCATCGGATCAAACTCCGCCAAGAAGCCCCCGCCGACTGAGCGAAGCTGGAAGTCTTGCTCGGTCGGATCGACTGCCTCACGCAGCCGATAGAGGCATGCGGCGATCGCTGCGTCCGTTTCGGCGGACGCCGTTTCCCACGCGCACTCGATCAACTCGTCTCGGGGCACTACACGCCCGGGATGCAATAGAAGTACCGCGAGCACCGACCGGGCCCGCATCCCGCCCGGATTCGACATTCGCCCGCCCCGATACGGCCTTACCTCGCCGAGCAAACGGAACTCCACACCCACCGCGCCCTCCCGCGAACATTGCGACGATCCCGACCGCCCCGTGCCCGGACCATCTCAGAGGGCGCCATTTTTCCCCGCACTTGCGGAACGGGATAACCCCCCATCCGGGGTGGCGCACAAGGCGCGCGTTGGGCGCGCCCAGGGGCGCAAACACCGCGGGTGATCGCCGGAGAGCAGGTAGCGACTAACCGGGGGCATTCGCTCGTCCCGGCGGGCAAGCCCTATGGCGGCTCACTTGGCCGATCGCCCATGTCGCGGCCGCGATGGGAATCTTGTGGACGTGCGCGTCGAAACGGGTGAAGTGCTACTGGTGCTGTGAACAGATCGGGCCGCTTGGCCAGTCCTTGGCTGCGCAGCATCTGCCCACTGCGACACGCAGAGCGACCATTAGGTCTAATGGCCCATGGCGCGCCAGCTGTGCCAGGTGCCGTCTAAGCATCACGGTTCTACAAACGTTCAGACGGTACGGCGTCTCCCACGTACCGTCTGAGTTGGGCGGCGACAGCCGCACGTGGGGGAGGGACCGCATGCGCGTTGGGATGTGAGTCGGGCCGGTCTATCTCAGCAGTCGAATTGGCGGCAGTCGTCACCGACGTCACTACCGCCGGCACCATCGTCCGGGGCCGCACGGCATCCCATGGCTCATCTGGTTCTTCATCTGGCCGTTCTGGCTCTATTACCTGATCACCAAGTGGATGTTGTGGATGCCCTGCGTGTGGCTCTGGCGAAGCTGGCGCATCAGGCGCCATTCGCAGAGTGTGAGCTAACTGGCCAGCAGTAGCTTGATGCGCCCAACAGTTGCGGGGGCGATCGAGCTGCACGAGCGCAATTTTGCTGACTGCGAGCGGCTGCTGGGGCGCTGAAGACCCCGCAACCATGACCTCCCGCGACAATCTCCTGAGTATCGGCGGGATCGCTGAACTCTGGGTGCGGTTTGCGGTGTTCGCCCGTCGGGGCTGGTGTTGTGCGGTTACGCTGAGATCAGCGGTCTTATGTGATGTCAGGCCGGGCGGGTTGGGGTGTGGTGGTGTCGGAGCTTGAGACAGTGCTGGCTGAGGCGTTCCCGGTGATGAGCGCAGCGGTCGGGGTATATGGGGCGGGGGTGCTCTCGCGGGTAGAGGACGTGGCAGCGGACGCGACGATTGGGCTGGGGCGGCGACTGTTGCAGCGAGTGTGGCATCGCGCGCCACGGCCAGCGGCGGTCGAGTCGGCAGTGGCTGAATTGGCCGAGGCGCCGGAGGATCCCGATGCGCTGGGAGCGTTGCGGTTGCAGGTGCGCAAGGTGCTCGCTGCAGATCCGGAACTGTTGGCTGAGGTGGCGGGGATGCTGCCGGGACGGGGTGCGGCGACCGCGTCGGGTGAGGGTGCCGTGGCGCTGGGCGGAAGTAATAGCGGGATCATCAGCGCCGGGGGTGGGGCGGCGAGCGTGCATGGTGCTGCGGTGGTGGTAAACCCTATGGTGCCGGGCCCGACGGCGGGTTGATCGGGCCCGGGTGGGCGGGGTCCTGGGTTCATGTGGCTTCGGCACCAGGTGGCGTAATCGCCATGCCGGGTGCACCGGTGTACGCGCAGGCGCGAGCGGCGGGGCGGGTGGTGCGATTGGGTCCGCGGCCTGGGGTGTTGGTCGGTCGGGACGATCTCATGAGTGAGTTGGTGGTGGGCTTTTCCGGCCTGGGTCCGGCGACGGAGCCACGGGTGCGGGTGTTGACGGGGTTGGGCGGTGTGGGCAAGACGAGTGTCGCAGTGGAGTTCGCACACCGGCGCGCGTATGCCTACGGACTGGTGTGGCAGTTCAACACCGGGGATCCTGCGGCGTTGGACGGTCAGGTTGGGCAATTGGCCGGTCTGCTTGGGGTATTGGACGGGCCTGGGGATGTGCTCGGGGCCGTGCATGCGCAGTTGGCCGGGATGCGGCAGCGGTGGCTTTTGGTGCTCGACAACGTCACGGATCCGGCGGTGGTCTCTCGGCTGGTGCCGTCGGGTGGTTCGGGGGATGTGCTGGTGACCACGCAGCGCACTGATTGGCCGGCAAGGTGGGTGGTGCCAGTGCCGGTGCTGGAGCGGGAGGTGGCGATCGAATTCCTGCTCTCTCAAGCGCACGACGGGGACGTAGTGGCGGCCGGGCAGGTGGCGGACGCGCTGGGGTTGCTGCCATTGGCGTTGGCGCAGGCCGCGGCGTTCCTGCGGGCCACCGGGCGTGCCACTGCGGCGTATCTGGATCTGCTGTCCTCGGAACGTGCTCGGGTACTTAGGCGTGTGGTGCCAGGCGGATACGGGCGGGCGGTGGCCGGAGCGTGGAGCGCCGCAGTCGAGCAGATGCAGGCCACGCCGGGGGCGGTGGCGCTGCTGCGGTTGCTGTCCTGCTACGCGCCGGACGCGATACCGATCCGCCTACTGCTGCCCGACGGCCGCGGGCTGCCCGCCGGGATCGAAGCGGGTGTGGCTGGGGAGCTTGCGGCGCTGGTCGGTGACCGGTTGGGGCTGGACGAAGCGCTGATCGCGCTAAGCGAGTACAGCCTGATCGGTCCGGTACACGGCGGAGCGGTCTCGGTACACCGGCTGGTACAGGCCACGACGCTGGACACACTGAACCAACCGCTGCGCGAGGCGTGGCTGGATGCTGCCGCGCGCCTGGTGGCACAGACGCTGCCCGACGATCCTGAACTCCCACGAACCTGGCCAATCTACGCGGCTTTGCTTCCTCATATCGAGGCGACTTTGCCCGCCTGGCATCCCGGACTGTTGCCGGTTGTGCAATATCTGGCCTTCTCAGGCAACTACGCGGCGGCGCGCGAGGCCGCTCGGCGCGCCGTCTACGCACGCACTCGACGCCTCGGCCCCGAACATCCCGACACCTTGGCCGCCCGGCACGAGTTGGCGTCCTGGACCGGTTCTGCGGGGGATGCGGTTGAAGCGCACGACCAACTCGCTGCGCTGCTGCCGATCTATGAACGCGTCTCCGGCCCCGAACACCTCAACACCCTTCCTACCCGGCATGAGCTGGCGCGTTGGACTGGGGAGGCGGGAGATACGGCCAGGGCGCGGGACCTGTTCGCCGCGCTGCTGCCGATCTATGAACGTGTCGGCGGCCGTGAATACCCCAGCACTCTCACCACCCGGAACAACCTGGCGCGTTGGACTGGGGAGGCGGGAGACGCGGCTAGGGCGCGGGACCTGTTCGCTGCGCTGTTGCCGATCTATGAACGCAACCGGGGTCCCGAACACCCCCGCACTCTGGGCACACGGCATGAGTTGGCGCGCTGGACCGGGGCGGCGGGAGACGCGGCTAGGGCGCGGGACCTGTTCGCTGCGCTGTTGCCGATCCGTGAACGCGTCTCCGGCCCCGAACATCCCAGCACTTTGACCACCCGGGACGAGTTGGCGCGTTGGATCGGGGCGGCGGGAGATGCGGCTAGGGCGCGGGACCTGTTCGCTGCGCTGTTGCCGATCCGTGAACGCGTCTCCGGCCCCGAACACCCCAGCACTTTGACCACCCGGCACGAGCTAGCGCACTGGACTGCGCAAGCAGCTGACTAGAACCCCGTTTCCGGCATTGCCAGCAGAATCCAGCGACAGCGCGGATCAACAGACAGGTCGGATTGACGCCGGACACGGCGAAATCGAGTTCAGCGGCCACGTCGTTCCCGGTGAGCGGACATGGCAGGTCGAGTTCCACGGACACGTCATGACGCTGCGTGATCGCAACATCGAGGGCCGCCGCGCCGCTTCCGGTGCTCGGACGCCGGGGCGTCCTGCGCTCCGGGTCGGCTTGCCATCGGATGACCTGGGTTTGGCTCCAGCGCGCTCCGGTGGCACTCCGGCCGGGCGCGCATCCACCGGTCTCAGCCGTTCTTCAGCTACGAGATACCGTTCACGCAGGTCACGGACATGGATGCCTCCCTATATCTGGACGACGGCTCGATATTCCATCGGGCCCGCTACCTCGTAGCTTCCGACATGAGCAGTAGAGGACCAGGTATCGCTACACGCGGGCGAGGATCTTGGAATGAACACCGACCCCCGGTCCGCGTCGCGGCGGGCGCGAAGAAGGCCGAGAGCGCAGGGGAACTGATCAAACGTGATGAGATCCCTGCTCGTGCTCGCTCAGTTGCACGGCTAATTGCAGTACGCCCAGATACGCCGGTGTCGCCCACGTCCGGGGACGTGGGCGACACCGTTATGACCTGCACCGACGGACGTCTAGGGACGTCGGCGGATCTGATTCGAACCTCTGCCCTTTGGATCAGCGATCACTCGTAATGCGTAGGTCATCGGTTCAATTCCGATAGGGGGCTCGGCACAGATCAGGGTGGGAACTTCACACGAGGTTCCCACCCTTGGCTTTTGGCCGCTAACTTGCTCCGTTTGCGGCGTCGAAGAGCCCTCGGATCTCGGGCTTGCTCATGCCGACCGTCAGCGCTGTGTGGAGAAGGATCTTCGCCTTGACCGGGGTAAGCGCTCCGGCGGAGATCATTCCTCTCGCCAGGAGGTCCGATTCGGAGCCGGGGAAGCCGTACGTCCTGGTGAGGACAGGGCCGGCGGAGGTCCGTGACGCCAGGACCACGGGGATGCGTTGGGCGAGGTCATTGAGGGCTGGCACACATGCGCTGGGTACGTGGCCTGCGCCGAATGCGGCGACGACTAGGCCGTCCACTTGGCCGCTGAGTGCTCGCAGGACCTCGCCGTCGTCTCCGAGGGTGATCGTCGCCATTGCGGTACGCGGGCTTGCTTGGAGTGGGCCGAGGATCTCGGGGCTGCGGGGCACGGCGGAGGTGAGTACGACCTGGTCTTCCGCGACGTATCCGATTGCGCCTGGCCATGACGTGAACGCGGCGATGCTTGTGCTGTGGGACTTGCGGACCCGGCTCGTCGCGTGGATCTCGTCCGCGAAGACGACGAGTGACTGGCGTGGGGCTGGAGGTGAGGACGCGACGCGGAGTGCGGCCAGGATGTTCGCGGGGCCGTCCGCACCCGCCATCGTCGGATTGCGCATCGCGCCCGTCACGACGATCGGGATGTCGGCTCGGCAACGGAGGTCGAGCAAGTAGGACGTCTCCTCGATGGTGTCAGTGCCCTGCGTGACCACGACACCGTCGACGCCTCTCGCCGCGGCGTTCTTGATCTCATCGGCCAGGGCGAACAGGTCCTCGAACGTGAGGGACGCGCCTGGCACCTGGCGGAAATCGTGAACCTCAAGGTCCACGTCGAGCCCGCTGATCTGCGGGACTGCGGCGAGGAGTTCCTTGGCCGAGAGCGTCGGAGCCGCGGTGCCGTCGGGCTGGGCCGTCATTGCGATCGTGCCGCCAAGCGAATAGACGGCGACACGCGGGCGGGCTTGGTCGTTCACACTGCCCCCTTCGGCTTCGGCTTCGGCTTCGGCCTCGCTCGTTTTGTCGGGCGCGTCTGGTTCGGTTACGCGGAAGGCACAATGAGCCTACATACCGGCGGGCTGCATCACGGGTAGCGGTGGAGATCAATAGTCACCGGCGCTTACCTGCGCAACCAGGCTGGCGGGGTCGGTGGCACTTGTTGCCGAGTCATGACACTCGCGTAATAAATCGTGACTCAGAGAACGTAGTATCGAGCGTGCTCTGCCTATGTCCGGCGGCGGAGCTGCGTGGCGCTGGTTGAGCTGATCAAGGGGCGGGTTCGTGGGCTTGACCGACTATTCCTCCGCTCCGCGTTCCTCAACCTCTACCTCCGCTCCTGCCACGAGATCCCGCCGAGGTCGACGCCGGCGGCAGGCTTCTCCCACCGCTGCTCGGCTGTTCAGTCGGGGGCAGCTTGTTTTTGTGCTCTCGTGCGTGGGCGGCGTCGTTGTCGGGCTGGTGGTGCAGCCGCGCGTCACCTTGACCGTGGTCGTCGGGTTGTGCATGTTCTTCTATGTGCTGACCGCGCTGCTCAAGCTCGGTGTGACGCTCGCCGGGCGCAAGTACCGCCCGCTGCGCCGGATTTCCGTGGGGCCGGACACTCCCAACCTGCCGCGCTACGCCGTGCTGCTGCCGGTGCACAAAGAGGCGAACATGCTGGGGCGTCTGGTGTCGCGGGTGGAGGGGCTCGACTACCCGCGCTCGCAGCTGCTCGCCCTGCTGCTGATCGAGCAGGACGACGAGGAGACCCTGGCGGCGGCCCGGGCGCTGGGCCTACCCTTCGAGGATGAGACACCGCGTGGGCACGTCAGGGTCGTGGTCATCCCGCCGGGCGGCCCGAAAACCAAGCCGAACGCGATGAACGTGGCGATGGACATCGTGGTGCGGGAGGGCTGCGAGTTCCTGACCATCTACGACGCGGAGGACCGGCCGGACCCCGACCAGCTGCTCAAGTCGGTCGGGACGTTCGCCCTGGCGCCCGCCGAGGTCGCCTGCCTGCAGGCCGAGCTGGCCTTCTGGAACGACGACACCAACTGGGTGACCGCGCTCTACTGGATCGGCTACAAGATCCACTTCCTGCGGTTCCTGCCCGGCCTCGCCCGGCTCGGCCTGCCGGTCCCGCTGGGCGGCACCTCGAACCACTTCCGGATCAGCGCGCTGCGGGACGTCGCACTCATCCCGGGCGGCGAGGTCTGGGACCCGCACAACCTGACCGAGGACGCCGACCTCGGCGCACGGCTGTCCGCGGCCGGCTACCGGATCGAGCTGCTGAACTCGGTCACCATGGAAGAGGCGCCGGTCAGCAGCCGCGTCGTCGACAAGCAGCAGCGCCGCTGGAAGGCCGGCTACCTGCAGACCGGACTAGTCCACACCCGGCGGCCGATCGCCACGGCCCGGCGGATGGGCGTGGGGCGCTGGTTCTGCTTCAATCTGCTCGTGATCGGCACGCCCACCTCGTTCCTGCTCAACCCGGTCTTCCTGGCGGTGACCTGCGTCTACCTGCTGACCCGGGCGCAGTTGATCCACGCGCTGTTCCCGGCCGCCGTCTACTACCCGAGCGTCGCGCTGCTGGTACTCGGCAACTTCGGGCTGCTCTACGAACTCGTGCTCACCTGCCTGGAGGAGGCGGACCGCACCCGCGGCCGCTTCGGGCTGGTCCAGTACATGCTGTTCGCGCAGCTCATGTGGCTCTGGATGAGCCGGTCGACGTACATCGCCGTCTTCGAACTGCTCATCGGCAAGCGCGGTTGGCACAAGACCCCGCACGGCCACGCAGAGGATGACGAAGAAGCGGACGTGCCTAACGTGCCGCACCGCGCCTACGGATCGACCTTCGTGGGCGAAGTGCCGACGCCGCCCGGGCTCCTCGGCCTCAGCGAGGAACGTGCCTGGTGACTCGGCGAGGTATGTTCCTGATCCCGATCGTCGTGACGGCGATGTCGGTGAGCGGGTGCGCGATCGCTCGCACGGTGTCGGGGGGGCAGGACACTTCGGCACCGGCAGGCGGAGCGGGTACCCCGCCGGCCGCCGCTCAGGGGTCGCCGTTGCCGTCGTTGACGCCTCAATTCCCGCTCATTCAGGTACCTCCGGCGGCTAAGGCGATTAAGGCGCAGCTGGGCGTTCAGGTGTACTGGCACACATCGGGCACTGCGAACGACGTGCGCACCGCTGCGGACCGGGTGCTCAACTACATCGTCGGACTTGGCGCGAACAGCGTCGGACTGACCTTCCCGATCTACACCGACGGCGTTCATCCGACGCGCGTATATACAGTGAGCGGCTCGACGCCGGACCCGGTCTCCCTCGGCATCGTGATCACCGAGGCGGAGGCACGCGGGCTGCGCATCATGCTGCGCCCGCTGATCGACGAGACGAACATCAAGGATGCCCAGGGCGACTGGCGCGGTACGATCCAGCCGGTCGACGTCGGCGCATGGTTCTCGAGCTACTGGTCGGTGCTGAAGCCCTACGTGCAGCTCGCCCAGCAGGACAGCGTCAGCGGCTTCGTGGTCGCCGCCGAGCTCAACTCCCTCGTCTACCAGAAGAGCCAGTGGCAGAGCCTCGATGCGCAAGTGGCGCACATCTATTCGGGCGAGCTGGATTACGCCGACAACTGGGACATCTGGAAGAGCGGGGGCTCGTACTCGCCGGCCCCGACGATCGGCGTCGACGCGTACCCGACTCTGGGGCTCCCCGACGATGCCTCGGTCGCGCAACTCACCGACGCTTGGAACGGATGGCTGCACAACAGATCCAGCACGACGCTGGCCGGGACCGTGCTTCAGGAGGTGGGCATCGCCCCCACCACCGGCGCCTACGCTCATCCCGCGACGTGGGCCGAGCCCGGGATGAAAGTCATCCCTTCGATTCAGATCAACTGGTTCGCCGCCGCCTGCCAGGCTGCGCGGGACCAGCACATGGCCGGGATCTACTACTGGGACGTCGACAGCAACGCCGACCCCGCAAATCCCGCCGCGGCGACCATTGACGCCGGGACGATCATCGGACGCGGAGACCAATCGATCAAGGCGTGCTTCGCCGCCGGCTGGAACGGCTGATGGCGTCCCCGGTCATGGCCCCGGTGCCTACGGGGCCGGCCGACGAGACTGTCGTCATCCGGATCGGCCCAGGCCGCGACCACGCGGCCTACGTGATAGGCGTCGTCGCCGCGCTGCTCTCGGCAGGGGTGACCGCGTACTTCCTGCGTCAGCACATGATCCTCGGCTTCCGCGACGCCTACGCGGACCTGGAGATCAGTCGGCGGGCGATCGTCGGCAAGACGGTCGGCATCGCCCAACTCGGTGGATGGCTGCCCCTGCCGCACATCCTTGAGGCGCTCCTCGCCTGGAACTGGACGCTCTATCGCACCGGTCTGGCCGGCAGCGCCATCTCCATGGCCGCCTACGTGGCGTCCAGCGTACTCATCTACAAGATCGTCACGGTCATGACCGGGCGCCGCACCTGGCCCGCAGTCGCCGGCGCCGCGATCTTCATGACAAATCCGAATGTGCTCTATCTACAGAGCACTCCAACGGATGAGCTGCCCTTCTACGCCTTTACTCTCGGGGCGGTCTTCGCTCTGCTCCGCTGGGGCAAGACCAAACGGGCGACCTACGTGCTCGCGGCAGGCATCTGCAGCATGCTCGCGATGCTCTGCCGCTACGAGGCATGGTTCCTCGGAGTCCTCTACGTGGCCTGCGTGGCGATCATGGCCCGGCGGCTCGGCCTGAGTTGGCGCGATACGCGGGGGCTCGCGCTGGTCATGGCCCTGTTCGGCTTCTGTCTCTCGTTCGGCGGCTGGCTGATCTACAACTGGCTGCTCGTCGGCAGTCCGGTCAGTTTCCTCCACGGCTCCAACTCCGGCGGCGGCCTGACGGCCGGCCAGCAGGCCGAGATGGCGTTCCATAACTGGCCACTGGCCCTTAAGGCGTACGGGTCCGCGGTAAGCACGAACTTCGGCTTGATCGAGCTCGGTCTGGCCGTCCTCGCTCTCGTTGTCTTCCTCGCACGTCAGAGGTTCTCCGCGAAGTCGCTGCCGGTCATCGCGTTGACGCTGGTGAGCCTGTCCTTTATCTACACCCTCGATAGTGGCCAAGCGCCGATCGGCACACGGACGGTCAGCGGAGGCTTGACCGACGCCCGCGTCGGCTTGGTCGCCCTCCTGCCCGCCGCGATCGTGATCGGCTACCTCGTCGGCAGCGTGCCCCGCAAGACAGCCGTACCCGCCTCGATCACCGCGGCCCTGGTGGTCGCCGGACTGTCCGGCGCATCGTTCGCCCACCACCAGATCGCGCTCGAGACGGAAGCGGCGCAGTACAAGGCGGTCCAGAGCACGGCCCTCGCTACCGGCAGCTACCTGCAGAACTACACGCAGGGTGCCATTCTCATCGACGCCACCCGCAACGAGGCGGCGGCATCTCCGGTCCTCGACCGCACCGTGTACTCGGGCACCCGGGATGCTCACGGCAACGTATGGACGCGAAGCCTCAACGATCCCGCGGGCTCCGGCATCGGCGTGATCGTCATGCGTACCACGCCTGCCGACCAGGACAAGGTCTACGCGGCTCTCCACAATGCGCCCCAGCTCACGCCCTATCGCGAGGCGTATCACAACGCCGACTACGCCGTTTACGTACTGCAGTCCACGCCGTAGGGGAGTTCGGCGCTCTTCAGCAACTGACCCGACATCAGGCGACCGGTTTCGGCATGCTTATGGGTGATTGTAGGCGTGTCAGAAGAAATGACCGAAATGTTGCCGAGTGCAGCGGGCACGATCAAGACGGCATGCCCTTTCCGGGATGGTCTAGGTGCGGGAGGGAGTGGCTGTGGCGACTCTGCGCTCGAGAACCGTGCGGCGAGCGGTGTGCGCGTTTGTTTCCCTTGCGGTGTCCGCGCTGCTGCTCGGCAACGCCTATGCCGACCCGGTGTACCCCAGCCAGGACCAGGTCGATCAGGCGCAACAGGACGTACAGAACCGGAAGAACGCGGTCGCGCCGGTGCAGGCGCAGCTCGATCAGGCGCAACAGCAGCTCGACGATCTCGATCGGCAGGCGCAGATCGCGGCCGAACAGTACGACGCGGCGACCGTCCGGCTCCAAGAGGCGCAGCAGGCCGCATCGCAGGCCGCGGATGCCGTGGTCGTAGCGGAGCACCGTCTGGCCGAGGCCCGTGCCGACCTGGGTCGGCTCGCAGCGGCGGCGTACCGCGATCAGAACGGGCTCGGTGCGATCAGCCTGCTGCTCGAGTCCGACGGACCCGACGAGATCGCCACCAGCACCCATCTGGTGATCCATCAGGCCACAGACCTCAAGGCGACGGTGCGCGCGGCCGACAGCGCCAAGCAGGGCGCCGATGCGGCTAAGTCGGCGGCCGACGCCTCGGTGCGCGCCAGGCTTGCCGCACAGGCGCAGGTTGCGCAGGCCGCGCAACGGGCGCAGGCGGCGGTCGCCGCCGAACAAAGTCAGATCACGGCTATCTCTGCGCGCCGCGATCAGCTGCTCGCCGAACTGGCCGCGGCCCAACGCACCTCGGTGGAACTCGAACGGCAGCGTCAAGAAGGCCTGGCCGAAGAGGTGGCGCGGCGCGCCGCACTGGCCGCTGCGGCGCAGCACCGGTACTCCACAGTGCCCGTCTATGACGGCTCCGCCGCCGGTAGGGCGCTCGCGTTTGCTTATGCGCAGCTCGGAAAGCCCTACCTCTGGGGCGCTACCGGTCCCGACTCATTCGACTGCTCGGGCCTCACGATGCGCTCATGGGAGGCGGCAGGCGTCGACCTGCCGCACTACGCGGCGTTCCAGTACCAGTCGAGCCATCCGATCGGGTACGACGACCTGCAGCCGGGCGACCTGCTGTTCTGGGCGACCGATCCCACGGACTCGGACACCATTTACCACGAGGCGATCTACCTCGGTGGCCAGCAGATGATCCAGGCGCCGCGCACCGGCCAGGACGTCGAGGTCTCGTCAATGTGGATGTGGGGCCCGATCCAGTTCTACGCCCGGCCGGACTGAGCACCGGCGGGCGCTCCGGCTCAGTGGTGGTGCTCCTGCGGGCTCTCGGCGAAGCGCAGCCGGGAGCGGCGGATCTCCTCCTCGGCCTCGGTCCGGCCGACCCAGGTGGCGCCCTCGACCGACTTGCCGGGCTCCAGGTCCTTGTACACCTCGAAGAAGTGCTGGATCTCCAGCCGGTCGAACTCCGACACGTGGTGGATGTCCCTGATGTGCTCGACCCGCGGGTCGTTCGCCGGGACGCACAGGACCTTGTCGTCGCCGCCCTTCTCGTCCGTCATCCGGAACATGCCGATCGCGCGGCACAGGATCAGGCAGCCGGGGAAGGTGGGCTCCTCGAGCAGCACGAGCGCGTCCAACGGGTCGCCGTCCTCACCGAGCGTGTCCTCGACGAATCCGTAGTCCGCGGGGTACCGGGTCGAGGTGAACAGCATCCGGTCCAGCCTTATACGGCCGGTCTTGTGGTCCACCTCGTACTTGTTGCGCTGACCCTTCGGGATCTCGATCAGGACGTCGAACTCCATCGTTCCTCCATGTGGGGGTGCCCGTCGGGCCTGACCACTCGCACGGCGGCGACGACCGGGCCGAGGGAGTGACGTGGGTGCCCGCGATTGAGGCGGACGGCTGTCGGGTGGGCAGACCTGAAGGGCACCAGGCCTACAGAACTAGTGTCCCGTACGCCGAGGGGTGCGCGGGACGACCGGCTGCCCCGAGTGATCAACGCAACATCTCGGGTTCATAGCGGCATGGTAAAGCAGGACCCGGTCGAGCGGAGTGCGGCGTCGACCGGCGCCGCGTCCCTCGGTGCATCTCCCAGACGACCTGTCCCGAAGCGCACGTTCCCGCTTTATCCGTCTTGGCTATACCCATTGCGAGGCAATGACACGACCTCGCGCTTTAGATAGCGCCCTACGGGATACGTTGAAGGTGTGGCGACTGACGAATTGATCGACTGGTCGACGGCCGAGGCTACCGCGCGCCGACTGGTGCGCCCGGGACCGGCGGTCAGTCCGCGCCAAGCCGCGGCGGCGGTCGCCGAGCTGCGTTCCTGCGCCCGCGCCGCCCAAGGGCACGTACGCACGTTCACCAAGCTCGAGGTGCCGGAGGACGGTGCACCCGCCCTGATCGTGGACCGCCCCGCCTGGATCAACGCGAACATCGAGGCGGTGCAGCAGTTGTCCGCGCCGCTCGCCGAGAAGGTCCATCAGTGGCGGGAGGGCGTCGACGCCAGCGGCCTGCGCTGGGCCTCGGAGTCGATCGGCGCGAAGCTCACCGGCCTGGAGCTCGGTTCGCTGCTCGCCTACCTCTCCCAGCGCGTCCTCGGCCAGTACGACCCCTTCGGCCTCGGTCCCGAGGGCGGCGGCCGGCTGCTGCTGGTCGCCCCGAACATCGTGCGGACCGAGCGCGAACTCGGCCTCGACCCCACGGACTTCCGGCTCTGGGTGTGCCTGCACGAGGAGACCCACCGAGTCCAGTTCGGCGCCGTGCCCTGGCTGCGCGAGCACATCCTCGGCGAGATCGGCACCCTGATCGCCGAGCTCGAAGTAGAACCGACCGTCTTCGTCGACCGGATACGCGAAGTGGTGCGCTCCGCGGTGGGCGCGGCGACCGGAACGGCGCCGCCGGACCGTCCGGCCGACGCCGATGAACGGTCCACCGCGGCAGCGCCGACTCAATCCGCGCCGACTCAATCAGCGTCCACTCGACACGCCGAAGAACCGGCCGATCGGGTGGGTGACGCCGCGCCGCCCGTCACTCCGCCCCGCCGCCTCTCGTTGCTCGATGTTGTACGCACGCCCGCCCAGCGCGTCGTGATCGAGCGGCTTACCGCAGTCATGACGCTTCTGGAAGGGCATGCGACCTATGTGATGGACGGGGTCGGCCCGCTGGTCGTGCCGTCGGTCGCGGAGATCAGCCGGGAATTCGCCCGCAAGCGGTCGAGGAACCGGCTGGGGCCCGAGGGGCTGCTGCGCAGGGTGCTCGGACTCGACGCCAAGATGCGGCAGTATCGCGACGGCGAGCGCTTCGTGCGCCGCGTCGTGGACGAGGCCGGCATCGACGGCTTCAACCGCGTCTGGACGTCGCCCAACACCCTCCCGACCCAGGCGGAGATCGCGGATCCGTCCGCCTGGATCCGCCGGGTTCCGCTGCGCCGCGGCTGAGCGGTCGCCGGCCGGGGCCCGCCCCGACGGACGGTTGTGAGGAGAGGGCAGTGGGACCTGTACCAGCGGTCGCCGCAATACGCTTGGCGGTGCGCCACGCGCTACGAGACCACCAGCCGGGAGAGCTGGTGCTGGTCGCCTGCTCGGGCGGCGCCGACTCGATGGCGCTGGCCTGCGCCGCCGCCTTCGTCGCGCCGCGCCTCGGCCTGCGCTGCGGCGCCGTGACGGTCGATCACGGTCTTCAGGAGGGGTCCGCGGCCCGGGCCGCCGAGCTCACCGCGCTGTTGCGGCGGCGCGGCCTCGATCCGGTCGAGTGCGTACAGGTCGTGGTCGGCCATGAGGGCGGGCCCGAGGCGGCCGCCCGCACCGCCCGCTACGCCGCGCTCGACCAGACTGCCGACCGGCTCGGCGCGCGCTCGGTCCTGCTCGGCCACACCCGCGACGACCAGGCCGAGACCGTGCTGCTAGGCCTGGCACGGGGCTCCGGTGCCCGCTCCCTCGCCGGGATGCCGGTCCGCTTCGGGCCGGACGGCCGCTACCGGCGGCCGCTCCTCGATATCGCCCGTTCGGTCACCGACGACGCGTGTAAGGCTGAGGGTGTCGTGCCGTGGCGGGATCCTCACAACACGGACCCGGCCTACACCCGTTCCCGAGTGCGACACCAGCTCCTGCCCGCGCTGCATGACGCCCTTGGCCCTGGAATGCCTGAGGCGCTAGCTCGCACTGCCCGGATGCTGCGGGAGGACACCGAAGCGCTGGACTCCTGGGCCGAACAAGCCCTCGAAAAGTGCCGGCACCCGGCTGGAGGCTTGGACACCGCGGCGCTCGTCGCCCTGCCGACCGCGATCCGGCGACGGGTGCTGAGGCTGGCGGCCTTGCAGGCGGGTGCGCCCGCGGGCACGCTCGCTGCTGTGCATATCGAGGCCGTGGACGCCTTAATCACTGGTTGGCGTGGGCAGGGACCCCTCCACCTACCAGGCCCCGTCGTAGTCCACCGAACGGGTGGCAGACTTGCCTTCGGAGAGCAGACCTTGGGCGATCCGAGCCCGAGGACCACGGCCGCCCATGAGACCGAGGATCCCGATGCAGCAGACCCTGATCCCCCCGCTTCGGCCCGCCGCGCGGCCGCGCACGTCTGACGAGTCGGCATGACGCAGCGAGGAGAAGTCCCGGTGGACGAGAAGGACATGGGCCCCGACCTGGAGCGGGTGCTCCTGACCCGGGACGAGCTCGAGGAGGGGATCGCCCGGCTCGCCGCCGAGATCGACGCCGACTACGCCGGGCGAGATCTGCTCCTCGTCGGAGTGCTTAAGGGCGCGGTGATGGTGATGGCCGACCTCTCACGCGCTTTGCGCTCTCCGGCGACTATGGACTGGATGGCGATCTCGTCCTACGGCGCCGGGACGAAGTCGTCCGGGGTGGTACGCATCCTCAAGGACTTGGACACCGACATCGCGGATCGGCACGTGCTGGTGGTGGAGGACATCATCGACTCCGGTCTGACGCTGTCCTGGCTGTTGTCGAACCTGCGCTCGCGCCGGCCGGCCTCCGTGGAGGTGTGCGCCCTGCTGCGCAAACCGGACGCGGCGAAGGTGAAGATCGACGTCCGATATGTCGGCTTCGACATCCCGAACGAGTTCGTCGTCGGGTACGGGCTCGACTTCGCCGAGAAGTATCGCAACCTTCCTTTCATCGGAACGCTCGCCCCGCACGTCTACTCGTGAGGCGCCTCCCGGCTGCGCTCGCCTCCCGCGCATGGTCGTGACCTGTGGTTTCAGGTGGTCCGACGCCGGGATGATCGTCCGCGCCAGCGGTCATCTCACGAAGCGCACCCGGCGACGACGCGGAGCCGACGGAGAGGAGCGGAAACCGGGAACGCATACACCGCGTAGGATCGTTGCCACGGTGAACGAACTTCCGGTGAATCACGTCCGTGCTCCCTTCGGGCGCGATTCACCCGGTTGCCCAAGCAGCGGTGGCGTAGCAATCGCACGCCGCGGGCATCCGAGGGAAGTGCCGCGCGGTGATCCACGTTGTGCAGTTCGTACCGAGTGCAGTTCCCCCAGCGACGAGCCAGCAGAAGGGACGGGGTCCGTAGCCCCGGATCGATGGACGTGAAGCGTATTTTCCGTGGCCCGGCGATCTGGGTCGTGCTTGCCGTGCTTGCCGTGCTTGCCGTGATGAACATCGTGTCCAGCGGGAACGGCGCGAAGTCCGTGGACACCTCCCAGATCATCGCCGCCATCAACGCAGGTCAGGCCAAGTCCGCCCAGGTCACGACCGGCTCGAGCCAGTCGGTGACGATCACTCTCAACGACGGCAGCTCCGAGGTCGCCACCTACCTCAACGACCAGCAGGGCGTCCAGATCACGACCGACCTGGACAACGCCTACAAGGCGGGCAAGCTGGCCAACGGCTACAACGTCGTGCAGTCGAAGCAGCCGTGGATCATCTCGGTGCTGGTGACGCTGCTGCCGTTCGTGCTCCTGGTGATCGTCTTCCTGTTCCTGATGAATCAGATGCAGGGCGGCGGCTCCCGGGTGATGAACTTCGGCAAGTCCCGGGCGAAGATGATCACCAAGGACACCCCGAAGACCACCTTCGCTGACGTGGCCGGCGTGGACGAGGCGATCGAGGAGCTCCAGGAGATCAAGGACTTCCTGGAGTCCCCGGCCAAGTTCCAGGCGATCGGCGCGAAGATCCCGAAGGGTGTACTGCTCTACGGCCAGCCGGGTACCGGTAAGACGCTGCTGGCCCGCGCGGTCGCCGGCGAGGCGGGCGTGCCGTTCTTCTCGATCTCCGGCTCGGACTTCGTCGAGATGTTCGTCGGCGTCGGCGCCTCCCGGGTGCGCGACCTGTTCGAGCAGGCCAAGGCGAACGCCCCGGCGATCGTGTTCGTGGACGAGATCGACGCGGTCGGCCGGCACCGCGGGGCCGGCCTCGGCGGCGGCCACGACGAGCGCGAGCAGACTCTGAACCAGCTGCTGGTCGAGATGGACGGCTTCGACGTCAAGGGCGGGGTCATCCTGATCGCCGCGACGAACCGGCCGGACATCCTCGACCCGGCGCTGCTGCGCCCCGGCCGCTTCGACCGGCAGATCGCGGTGGACGCCCCGGACCTCAACGGCCGCCACCAGATCCTGCAGGTGCACGCCAAGGGCAAGCCGTTGACGCCCGACGTGGACCTGATGGCGGTGGCCCGGCGCACCCCCGGCTTCACCGGCGCCGACCTGGCGAACGTGCTGAACGAGGCGGCGCTGCTGACCGCGCGGTCGGACAAGAAGCTGATCGACAACAACGCGCTGGACGAGGCGATCGACCGGGTCGTGGCCGGACCGCAGAAGCGGACCCGGCTGATGAGCGACCACGAGAAGAAGATCACCGCGTACCACGAGGGCGGCCACGCCCTGGTGGCGCACGCCCTGCCGAACACCGACCCGGTGCACAAGGTGACGATCCTGCCGCGCGGCCGGGCCCTGGGCTACACGATGGTCCTGCCGGACGAGGACAAGTACTCGACCACCCGCAACGAGCTGCTGGACCAGCTGGCCTACGCGCTCGGCGGCCGGGCGGCGGAGGAACTGGTCTTCCACGACCCGACCACCGGCGCCGGCAACGACATCGAGAAGGCCACCAAGCTGGCTCGCGCGATGGTCACGCAGTACGGCATGACCGAGCGCCTCGGCGCGATCAAGCTGGGCCAGGACAGCGGCGAGGTCTTCCTCGGCCGCGACATGGGCCACCAGCGCGACTACTCCGAGGAGATCGCGGCGATCGTCGACGAGGAGGTCAAGAAGCTGATCGAGACCGGCCACGACGAGGCCTGGGAGATCCTGGTGGAAAACCGGGACACCCTGGACCGGCTGGTGCTCGAGCTGCTGGAGAAGGAGACCCTGGACAAGGCGCAGATCGCCGAGGTGTTCCGGGACGTGCGGAAGCGCCCGACGCGCCCGGCCTGGACCGGCTCGACCCGGCGGGTGCCGTCGGACCGGCCTCCGGTCAAGACCCCGAAGGAATTGGCCCGGGCCAACGGTTCGAGCGGCATGAGCGTGGAACCGACCGACCTGCCCGGCCAGGGCGGGATCGGCGGTCTGGGGGGCTGACCGACGGCCGACGAATCAGGACCGATGCGGACCGGCGGGGCGAACCACGTCTCGCCGGTCCCGTTCTCGCCGCGCGCGGGTAACGGTTTCTCGACCTCCGCGGATGCCCAGACGCAGAACCGCTCCCCGGACGTAGGGCGCGCCATAGCTCCGTTCGACGAGGACCGGGTGCGCGCGGCGGTGCATGAGCTGCTGGTCGCGATCGGGGAGGATCCCGAGCGCGACGGGCTTCGCGACACGCCCGGGCGTGTCGCGCGCGCTTATCGCGAGATGTTCGCGGGGCTGCGCCAAGCCCCCGAGGAAGTCCTCACCACGACCTTCGATCTCGGCCACGACGAGATGGTGTTGGTGCGGGACATCGAGCTGTATTCCTGTTGCGAGCACCACCTCGTGCCGTTCCACGGAGTGGCCCACGTCGGCTACATTCCTTCGGTGGACGGCCGTATCACCGGTCTGTCGAAGCTGGCCAGACTGGTTGATGTGTACGCGAAGCGTCCGCAGGTCCAAGAAAGGCTGACCTCCCAGGTCGCCGACGCACTGGTCCGCATCTTGGAGCCCCGCGGGGTCATCGTCGTAGTGGAGTGCGAGCACCTGTGCATGTCGATGCGAGGGATACGGAAGCCCGGCGCGAAGACGGTGACGTCGGCGGTTCGGGGGGTGCTGCGCTCGCCCGCGACCCGGGCGGAGGCGATGAGCCTCATCCTGGGCCGCTGAGCGACGCCGCGCCCGTTGACCGCGTGGAACCAGAAGCATCTGCACAGGCCGCGGCGCTGAAGGACGAGGCGGGGGAGCCCGCGGCGGAGACGTCTGACGAGTCCGAGAATAATTTGCACGAAAAGGCCGGCTTCGACGTCAACGGAGCGGGCCTTGAATGCGTCACACAGAATGTGGACGTGAAGAGTGCGCCGAAGACCGGCGAGACGGTCGTCGTCGAGGACGCGAGCGCGGAACGCTCCGGCACGGACGGTTCCGTGCAGGAGCGGAGTGAGCGGGCCGGACAGCCGACGAGGCAGGTCAAGGTCAA
>NZ_DASZGI010000417.1:0-3338 GCF_035938995.1 Actinocrinis sp. | reverse complement strand
GTCGCGCCCATGTCCGAGTAGATGCGCACGGCCTTGTTGAGCGCTGAGCGGGCGCGGGCCGTGTCCCCGGCCTGCGCGAGCCGGACCGCCGCCTGTTCGAACGCGAACGCGGCCTTCACCACCCAGCGGTAGCCCTCGTATTCGGCCGCGAGGGCCAGCAGTTCCTCGGCGTCGTCGTCGACCAGGGCACGGCAGAACCGGGCGGCGCACGACCGGCTCGGCACGGGGTCCGCCTCGGCATCCGCCTCGGCCACCCGCACCGCCCGCTCGGCCGTCTTCTCATCGCCCACGGTCAGGGCGAGGGTTGTGAGATACGGCAGCTCGTCATGGCGCTCGTCGCGGCGCAGCCCGGCCCGCTTGTCGAGCCACTGGGCCATCAGCGCGAGGGCGAGCCGCACGTCGCCGTCCGCCTCCGCCCGCATCGCGAGCGCCTCGGTCAGCTTGTACCGCGCGGCCGGCAGGTTGTCCGGGGTGAACGGCCCGGGGCCCACCGCGGCGAGCAACTGCGTGTCCGCGGTGTCCCGGTCCTCCCGGTGCATCGCGATGATCGCGGCCTCGGCATAGATGGAGATCATCCAGTCGCTGCCGAAGGACTCCTCGTCGATGCTCGCGATGTGCACCAGCTCGTCGTCGTGTCGTCCGTGCTGGTAGCAGACCGAGATGGCGGCCGCGATGATGACTGCCGACCGGAAGGTGCCGCTGCGGTCGACCAGCCGCAGGGCCTCGGCCAGCGTCTCCTCGGTTTCGCGGGCCCGGCCCATTTCCGACAGCTGCGTGACGTAGTTGGCCAGCAGCAGCATGCGCAGATCCGTCGACTCCATGTCGCGGCTGGTGAGCGCGTCCAGCGCGGCCCGCATCTGGCCGGGGCGCGCGGCCGGGTCGTCGCAGGAGGCCAGCGCGTGCCAGGCGGTCGCGATCGCGATCGGGTCACCGGATTCCGTGGCGCGCTTGAGCGCGTCCTGCGCGGTGGCCAGGGCCGCCTCGCCCTGTCCGGTGTCGAGCAGGATGAGCGAGGACCAGGCGGTCAGCCGGGCGCGCCACAGCGGGGGCAGGACGTCGTCGGCCGGGCCCACGATGATGGGCAGCACCTGTTCGTACCGGCCCAGCCGCCCGGCCAGCCGGATCATCTGGATCCTCATGCGGCACTGGATCACCGGGTCGTCGGTGCGGCGGGCGACCTCCTCAGCCGTCGCGTACGCGGCCTCGACGTCCCGGCCCAGCCAGAACAGCACCTGGGCCAGGCGGGTCGCCAGCGCGATCCAGTGCGGGTCGCCGGGCTCGATCGAGCCGACCGCCCGCTGTAGCAACTCGGCGGAGACCTGCGGTGCGGCGTAGAGGGCGGGTTCGCCGATCCGGGCGAGCCAGCCCAATTCCCAGTCGCCGGCCACGTCCCGCACCGCGAGCAGGTGCGGGGCCACCGCGTCGACGCCGCGCCCTGCATCGGCGAGGGTCCGCGCGATGGAGATGTGTAACGCGTCGCGCATCGCTTTCGGCGTTTGCTCGACGAGCGCCTGGCGGATCAGCTCGTGCCGGAAGCGTAGTCGGCCGCCGACGTCCTTCAGCACGCCGCCGGCCACCGCCTCCGCGGCGCGGTCGGCCAGCTCCAGGACCGGCCGGCCGACCGCCAGCGCCCAGTCCCCGGCGTCCACGTCGTTGCCGAGAAGCGCCGCGACGCGCAGCGCCCAGCGGGTCTCCTCGCTCAGGAAGCCGAGGCGGCGGCTGATCGCCACGGCGAGCGAGGTGGGCATGGTCTTGACCTTGCCGTGCACCTCGGCCGTGCCCCGCGCCACCACCAAACCGCCGTCGGCCAGGGCGTCCACGAGTTCGCGCACGTACAGAGGGTTGCCGCCGGCCCGGTCGAGTTCCGCCATCAGCCGGGGTCCCGGCGCGCCGCCGACGATCCGGCCGGCCAGCTCGGCCACCTCGGACGGGTCCAGCGGCTTGAGTTCCACCACCGTCCCCTCGCGCTTCTCCACAAGGCTGCGCAGCCGCTCGACCGCCTCGCGGTACGGCAGCGGGCGGCTCACCCCGACCAGCAGCAGCGGGATCTGGTCCACCGCGCGGGCCAGCCGGCCCCACAGCAGCAGGCTGTGTTCGTCGGCCCAGTGCAGATCCTCCACGACCAGGGTGACCGGGGATGCGGTGCAGAGTCGGTCGACCAGTTCCAGCATCCGTTCTGCGGCGGCCAGTACGGGGCCGGCGGCTCCCAGCTCGTCGGCGCTGCCGCGCAGCAGCGCCGCGATCTCGGCGACCTCTCGATCGGGCGAGCGGGCCGACACTTCAAGGCACTCGGCCATCAAGCGCAGCGGGAAGGGCTCCATCAGCTTGTCGCCGCTGCCGCGCAACACCCGGTGCCCCGAGGCTTCGGCGCGGACGGCCACGGCGTCCGCGAGCACGGTCTTGCCGATGCCCGGCTCGCCCTCGATCCAGGCCAGGCCGCCACGCCCCTTGGTGGCCCGGTCCACGAGGCGGTTCAGGGCGGCGAGCTGCACGCCCCGACCCACGAGGGGGACGGGGTTTCCGACAACCATGACGGAGTACTCCCAGCAATCAGGCCGTGACACGATCGTACCGAGATAACGCCCGGCGTATTCGAAAAACCCTTGCTCCGCGGGCCCGAACTCGGCACCGCACGCGACCTGTTGTTGGACACGGCCAAACGTGCGTGCCGGTTCGGCGCAGTCCGGTGCTGCTTGGATCCGCCGAGGTCGAGCTCTTCCAAAGCTTGCGCATCCTCGCCGATGTCTCGGCCGCTCCGCAGGGAGATCGTGGTTGTAGAGCCGAGGGCGGTCGAATGTGCGGCCCGCGCCGTCGACATCGGTGACCCACCTCCGCGACGGGCCGCGCGAGGAGCACACTGCGATGCCCGAAACGAGTCGCACGGTCCTTACCGCCACGCGAACCCGCCGCCCCACCTCGGTCGCGATCGTCGCCGGGGATCCCGTCACCGGCCAGGGAACGGCGGCGCTGCTGCACGGCCGTGACGGAGTGCGCGTGCTGAATGCCGGTCTACAGTCCGAGGCCGAAGTGTTCTTACTCCTCGCGGACCGGGTCACCGAGGACACCTTCAGGCTGATGGAACGCCTCGCCCTCGGCCGGGACGCCGAGACGGTGCGCTTCGTGCTGGTCGGCGACGGCGTGCGGGAGCCGGGCGTCGTGTGGTCGATCACCGGCGGGCTGGTCACCGTGATCCCGCGGCAGGAGGCCGAAGCCGAGAGCCTGGCGCGCGCCGTGGCGCAGCCGGGCGACGGCGCCGCGCCCGCGTCCGAGGTCTCCCCCTCCTGGCTGATCGGCCAGCTGCGGATGATGCAGCAGGACATCCTCGAACCCGCGGACCG
>NZ_DASZGI010000416.1:0-29944 GCF_035938995.1 Actinocrinis sp. | reverse complement strand
CCCATCCGTGCGGCGTCGGCTGACTGGTCGTCCGGCTGCAACTGGGACTCCCGCTCGGCCGCGATCTGCGCCGTGTAGTGGGCGATCTCCCGCTCGACGCGCTCGCCGTCCCAGCCGAGCGTCCCGGCCATCAGCTCGGCTGCCGGGCGGGCCGAGCCCACGCCGCGGTCGAATGTCTCGAACGAGACGCGGGTGCGGCGGGCGAGGACGTCGTCCAGGTGGACAGCCCCCTCGTGCGAGGCCGCGTAGACCACCTCGGCGCGCAGGTAGTCTTCCGCTCCTTCGAGCGGCTGCGCCAGGGACCGGTCCTTCTCGATGAGGTTGAGCACCTCTTCGGCCAGCGAGCCGTAGCGGCCCAGCAGGTGCTCGATCCTTGCCACGTGCAGCCCGCTTGCCGCGGCCAGACGCGCGCGGCCGTTCCACAGCGCCTGGTAGCCGTCCGCGCCAAGCAGGGGCAGCGTGTCGGTGCACGACTTCGGCAGGCCGCGGTCGAGCCCGTGCACCGCCGCGTCCACCGCATCCGCCGCCATGACCCGGTACGTGGTGTACTTGCCGCCCGCGACGACCACCAGGCCGGGCGCGGCGTGGGCGACGACGTGTTCGCGGGAGAGCTTCGAGGTCTCCTCCGACTCCCCGGACAGCAGCGGTCGCAGGCCCGCGTACACACCCTCGACGTCCTCGCGCGTGAGTTCAGTGGTGAGCACCCGGTTCACGTGCCCGAGCACGTAGTCGATGTCCGTCGCGCTGGCGGCCGGGTGCGCCTTGTCGAGGGTCCAGGCGGTGTCCGTGGTGCCGATGATCCAGTGCCGCCCCCATGGGATCACGAACAGGACCGACTTCTCGGTGCGCAGGATGATGCCCGACGACGACTGGATGCGGTCCTTCGGGACGACCAGGTGCACGCCCTTGGACGCGGTCACGTGGAACTTGCCGCGTTCACCGACCATCGCCTGCGTCTCGTCGGTCCACACGCCGGTGGCGTTGACCACCTGCCGCGCCCGGATCTCGAACTGCTCGCCACCCTCCTCGTCGCGCACCACCGCGCCGGTGACCCGCTCACCCTCGCGCAGGAAGCCGATCACCCGCGTCCGGTTCGCCACCTGCGCACCAAACGACGCCGCGGTGCGCACGAGCGTGGTGACGAAACGCGCGTCGTCCACCTGTGCGTCGTAGTACTGGATCGCGCCGACCAGCGCGCTCTTCTTCAGTGACGGGGCGACACGCAGCGCGTGACGGCGGGTCAGATGCCGGTGCGGCGGCAGACCCCGGCCGTGGCCCGAGGTGTAGCTCATCGCGTCGTAGAGGGCGACGCCCGAGCCCGCATACCAGCGCTCCCAGCCATGCCCGGTGAGCGGATACAGAAACGCCACGGGGCGCACCAGGTGGGGCGCGAGACGCTCGACAAGCAGTCCACGTTCCTTAAGCGCCTCGCGGACCAGCGCGAAGTCGAGCATCTCCAGATAGCGCAGGCCGCCGTGGATCAGCTTGGACGAGCGGCTCGACGTGCCCGACGCCCAGTCCCGCTGCTCGACGAGGCCGACCGACAGGCCCCGGGTGACCGCGTCCAACGCGGTCCCGGCCCCGGTCACCCCGCCACCGACGACCAACACGTCCAGCTCGGATCCGGCCAGCGCCCTCAGCGCCGCCCTCCGCTCTTCCGGTCCCAGTTTCGCGCTCCGCATAGAACTACGATGCCCGCTCACGCTTGGGTCGCGCTATGCGAAGGGCACGACGAGCGGGGTGTTCACTCTTTCGCAGGGCGGCGTTAAGGAATCTTCGAGGTCGGCAGAGGCCGGCAGAGGTCAGCCACCGCCGACCGCCGCGATCGGGCCGACTCACCGGACCGTCAGTTCGACGCGCTGGAATTCCTTGAGGTCGGAGTAACCGGTCGTGGCCATCGCCCGGCGCAGCGCGCCGAACAGGTTCATCGTCCCGTCCGCGGTGTTCGAGGGCCCGACCAGGATCTCCTCGAGCGTCCCGACGGTCCCCAGGTTGGTGCGGATCCCGCGCGGTACGGAGCCGTGCCACGCCTCGGCGCCCCAGTGGTGGCCGCGTCCGGGTGCCTCGACCGCGCGGGCCAGCGGCGATCCGATCATCACACCGTCGGCGCCACACGCGATCGCCTTCGCGATCTCGCCGCTGCCGCCCATCGCGCCGTCCGCGATCACGTGCACGTACCGGCCGCCCGACTCGTCCAGGTAGTCGCGCCGGGCCGCGGCGACGTCCGAGATCGCGGTGGCCATCGGGACCGCGATGCCGAGGACGTTCTTGGTGGTGTGCGAGGAGCCGCCGCCGAAGCCGACCAGCACACCCGCCGCGCCTGAACGCATCAGGTGCAGCGCGCCCTTGTAAGTGGCCACGCCGCCCGCGACCACGGGGACGTCGAGGTCATACACGAACTGCTTGAGGTTGAGCGCCTCCGTGTGGTGCGAGACGTGCTCGGCGGACAGCGTCGTGCCGCGGATGACAAACAGATCCACCCCAGCGCTCACGACTGTCTTGTAGAACTGCACGGTGCGCTGCGGGGAAAGCGCCCCAGCCGCGACAACCCCCGCGTCGCGGATCTGCTTGATCCGGGCGACGATGAGCTCTTCCTTCACCGGCTCGGCATAGATCTCTCGCAGCCGCTTAACCACGCGCTCGGCGGGCAGGTCGGCGATCTCCGCGAGCAGCGGCTCCGGTTCCGTGTACCGGGTCCACAGCCCTTCGAGGTCGAGCACGCCCACCCCGCCGAGCCGCCCGATCGCGATGGCCGTCGCCGGGGAGACCACCGAGTCCATGGGCGCGGCCAGGAACGGCAGGCTCAGCCGGTACGCGTCGATCTGCCAGTCGATCGAGACGTCCTCGGGATCGCGGGTGCGCCGCGACGGCACCAGCGCCACGTCGTCGAACCCGTAGGCCTGGCGGGCGCGCTTGGAACGGCCGATCTCGACCTCGGACACGGACCTCTACCTCTCGTCGCGGCTGACGGGCGGACCGACACTACCGGGAGTGGTAGTTCGGCGCCTCGACCGTCATCTGGATGTCGTGCGGGTGGCTCTCCTTGAGCCCGGCCGAGGTGATCCGGACCAGCCGCGCGTCCTGCAGGTCCGCGATGGTGCGCGAGCCGGTGTAGAACATCGCCTGCTTGACCCCGCCGATCAGCTGGTGCGCGACGGCGGACAGCGGGCCGCGGTACGGGACCTGGCCCTCGATGCCTTCGGGGATGAGCTTGTCGTCGGAGGCCACGTCCTGCTGGGCGTACCGGTCGCGGGAGTACGCCTTACCCTCGGCCTTGCCGCGCGAGGACATCGCGGCGAGCGAGCCCATCCCCCGGTACGACTTGTACTGCTTGCCGTTGATGAAGATCAGGTCGCCAGGGGACTCCTCGCAGCCGGCCAGCAGCGAGCCGAGCATGACCGTGTCCGCACCGGCCGCGATGGCTTTGGCGATGTCGCCGGAGTACTGGAGGCCGCCGTCGCCGATCACCGGGACGTTCGCGGGCTGCGCCGAGCGCGCGACCTCGTAGATGGCGGTCACCTGCGGCATCCCGACGCCCGCGACGACCCGCGTGGTACAGATCGAGCCCGGCCCGACGCCCACCTTGACCGCGTCCACCCCGGCTTCGATCAGCGCCCGCGCTCCGGCCGCGGTGACCACGTTGCCGCCGATCACGTCCACCCGCGAGTTCGCCTTGATCTTCGCGACGGTCTCGCACAGCGCCCTGGAGTGGCCGTGCGCGACGTCCACGACGATGAAGTCCACGCCCGCGTCCACCAGGAGCATGGCCCGGCGGATCGCGTCGTCCCCGACGCCGACCGCCGCGCCGACGACCAGGCGGCCCTCGGCGTCTTTGGTGGCGTGCGGGTACTGCTCGGTCTTGGTGAAGTCCTTGACCGTGATCAGGCCATGCAGCTTGCCGCCCTCGTCGACCAGCGGCAGCTTCTCGATCTTGTGCGCGGCCATCAGCTTCATCGCCTCGGCGCCGGAGATGCCGACGCGCCCGGTCACCAGCGGCGGCTTGGTCATCACGTCACGCACCAGCCGGCCCTTGTCCGGCTCGAAGCGCAGGTCGCGGTTGGTCACTATGCCGATCAGCTGCCCGGCCGGGTCGACCACCGGCAGGCCGCTGATGCGGTACTTGGCGCAGAGCGCGTCGACGTCGGCGAGGGTCGCCTCAGGTCCGACGGTCACGGGCTGGGTGATCATGCCGGACTCGGACCGCTTGACCAGGTCGACCTGGGCGGCCTGGTCCTCACCGGGAAGGTTTCGGTGCAGCACGCCCGCCCCGCCCTGGCGCGCCATGGCGATGGCCATGCGCGCCTCGGTCACGGTGTCCATCGCGGCGGACACCAGCGGGACGCGCACAGAGATGTTGCGGGTCAGCCGCGCGGTGGTGTCCGACTCGCCGGGCACCAGGTCCGAGACCGCCGGCACCAGCAGCACGTCGTCAAAGGTCAGCCCAAGCAGACCGAACTTCTCGGGGATCTCGGACTCGGACATCGGCGCCTCCCGGGCAGCGATCGGGGAAGGACCCCCAGTCTAGTCGGCGCCCGGGACCCGCCCGCCCGCGCTGTTCACTGCGACTCGGGAGGACCCCTGTCTACTCAGTGCCCGGGACCCGCCCGCCCGCAGTGATCAGCGGACCAAGCCCCAGCGGAATCCCAGGGCGACGGCGTGCGCGCGGTCGGACGCGCCGAGCTTCTTGAACAGCCGCCGGGCGTGCGTCTTGACGGTGTCCTCCGACAGGAAGAGGTCTCTGCCGATCTCAGCGTTGGAGCGGCCGTGGCTCATTCCCTCGAGCACCTGGATCTCCCGCGCGGTCAGCGTCGGGGCGGAGCCGACCTCCGCCGGGCGCAGCCGGCGCGGGGCCAGCCGCCAGGTCGGGTCGGCCAGCGCCTGCGAGACGGTGGCCCGCAGTTCCGCCCGGGAGGCGTCCTTGTGCAGGTAGCCGCGGGCGCCGGAGGCCACCGCAAGGGCGACGCCGTCCAGGTCCTCGGCCATGGTGAGCATGATGACGCGGGCGGTCGGGTCGGTGGACACCAGGCGGCGCACCGTTTCGACCCCGCCGAGGCCGGGCATCCGCACGTCCATCAGGACCAGGTCGACCCGGTCCGCGGTCCAGCGACGGAGCACCTCCTCGCCGCTGCTCGCCGTGGTGACTCGGTCCACGCCGGGCACCGTGGCCACCGCCCGGCGGAGCGTCTCGCGGGCCAGCGGTGAGTCGTCACAGACCAGGATGGACGTCATGTGTGCCTCCACGCACAGTGGATACGTATGCCTGCGGATCAGTTGCGGCCGAGCCCGGCCCGCAGGCGTTTCAGCCAGCGGATTCCGGTCCGTCCGTCCTGGCTCAACGAGCATCACCCGAAAGCGTTACGCACAATCGGGTGGCCGTCGGCGAACCATCCCAGCTCAAGATCGATTTTGTGGGGGGCCTGGCGTCACCCGTTCAGTCCCGCCTAGACGCCGCGGCGCCGGTGGGGCGGGGCGTCCACGCCGGAGGCTCAACAGGTTTCCGCCGTCGTGTCATGACAGCTCCAGTCTGTACCGGGGCGAACGGTTTCGGAAGGCTCGACGCGGACGGAAAAACTGAGGTCACGCATGGGTTCGGACACGGCTAGAAGCACGGCGGCGCGCGCCACCGGCACGCCAGAGCGCACGAGGCGCGCCATGGTCTCGAAGCGCACCACGTCGATCGCGGTGTACCGCGGACCCCGGCCGCAGACCCGGCTCCAGTCACGCAGAGTGCCCGAATCCACCCCCACTCGGCGGGCGACTTCAGCCGCGTCATACCCGGTGCGAAAATACTCACCGTCATCGGCCCTGCACACTGCGCTGATCGACGTCGCCGCGTTGACCCGTTCGTAGGGGGAGAACATACAGGTCACTTACCGAGCAAACAGGTGGGTATAGGCCCCGGTAACGGCAACACCACCCGAACCGGGGAACGCCTGCTCATCGCACGTCCAATCACCGACCGGCCCGAGCTCGAGACCGGTCGCGCTCTGGGATGGATGACAACCGCGGCGCCCCTGGGGGCTCGAGAAAGGACTGAAGAGGCGATGGCTGACTTCTCCCGGCTTCCCGGGCCCAACGCGGACCTCTGGGACTGGCAGTTGCGCGGGCTGTGCCGGGGCAAGGACAGTTCGCTGTTCTTCCACCCGGAGGGGGAGCGCGGCGCGGCGCGCTCCAGCCGCGAAACCGCGGCGAAGGAGATCTGCATGAACTGCCCGGTGCAGATATCGTGCGCGGACCACGCACTTAAGGTGCGCGAGCCCTACGGCGTCTGGGGTGGCATGACGGAGGAGGAACGCGAGGAACACCACGCGCGGCAGAAGGCCCTGGCTCGGGCACAGGCGGCGCGGGAGAAGGCCGCGCGCGCCCAGCAGGAGCGGCTGAAGGAGAAGCTGCTGCGGGACAAGGCACGGGCGGCGGAGGCGGGGAGCAGGCTGTCCGGAACAAGGCCGGTCGTGGTCGCCGGGGCGGCGGCTGCGAAGCCGGCAGCGCCCGCGCCGACGAAGTCGGGCGGTTCGCCGGCCTCGTCCAAGCCGCCGAGCCGCAAGGCGCCGACGCGCAAGGCCGCGAAGCCGTTGGTCAAGGCCTGACGTCTCGCCGGGCGATCGCCCTAAGACGCGCGTGAAGCCGGACCCGTCACCTCGACGGGTCCGGCTTCGCACGTGTCTTATCGAACGAGCACCGGCGCGGCAGATCCGGCTCAGTGGCTGTGCCCGTGGCCGCCGTGCGAGTGGCCCTCGTCCTCCTTGGGCGCCGGCTTCTCGACGACCAGCGTCTCGGTCGTCAGCAGCATCGACGCGATCGACGCCGCGTTCGCCAGCGCGGAGCGGGTGACCTTGACCGGGTCGATGACGCCGGCCGCGATCAGGTCCACGTACTCGCCGGTGGCCGCGTTCAGGCCGTGGCCCGCCTCGAGCTGGCCGACCTTGTTGGTCACCACGTAGCCCTCAAGCCCGGCGTTCTCGGCGATCCAGCGCAGCGGCTCGACCATCGCCTTGCGCACCACGGACACGCCGGTCGCCTCGTCGCCGGCCTTGCCGAGGCCCTCGGCCAGGATCGCGGCGGCGTGCACCAGCGCGGAACCGCCGCCGGAGACGATGCCCTCCTCGACCGCGGCGCGGGTGGCCGAGATCGCGTCCTCCAGGCGGTGCTTCTTCTCCTTGAGCTCGACCTCGGTGGCCGCGCCGACCCGGATCACGCAGACGCCTCCGGCCAGCTTGGCCAGGCGCTCCTGCAGCTTCTCCCGGTCCCAGTCCGAGTCCGAAGCCTCGATCTCGGCCTTGAGCTGCTTGATCCGGTCCGCCACCTCCTGCGCGTCGCCCGCGCCGTCGACGACGGTGGTGTCGTCCTTGGTGATGGTGATCCGGCGGGCGGTGCCGAGCACCTCGACGCCCACCTGGTCCAGCTTCAGGCCGACCTCGGGGGCCACCACCTGGGCGCCGGTCAGGATCGCGATGTCCTGGAGCATGGCCTTGCGCCGGTCGCCGAAGCCCGGGGCCTTGACCGCGACCGAGTTGAAGGTGCCGCGGATCTTGTTGACGACCAGGGTGGACAGCGCCTCGCCCTCGACGTCCTCGGCGATGATCAGCAGCGGCTTGCGGGCCTGGGCCACCTTCTCCAGCACCGGCAGCAGCTCGGCGACCGAGGAGATCTTGCCCTGGTTGATCAGGATGTAGGCGTCCTCGAGGACGGCCTCCATGCGCTCCTGGTCGGTCACCATGTACGGGGACAGATACCCCTTGTCGAACTGCAGGCCCTCGGTGAACTCCAGCTCCAGGCCCATGGTGTTGGACTCTTCGACGGTGATGACGCCGTCCTTGCCGACCTTGTCCATCGCCTCGGCGATCAGCTCGCCGATCGCCCGGTCCTGCGCCGAGATCGCGCCGACGTGCGCGATCGACTCCTTGGTCTCCACCGGCTTGGCGGAGGCGAGCAGGTGGTCGGAGACCGCCTTGACCGCCGCGTCGATGCCGCGCTTGAGCGAGGTCGGGTTGGCGCCGGCGGCCACGTTGCGCAGTCCCTCCCGGACCATCGCCTGGGCCAGCACGGTCGCGGTGGTGGTGCCGTCGCCCGCGATGTCGTTGGTCTTGGTCGCGACTTCCTTGGCCAGCTGCGCGCCGAGGTTCTCGTACGGGTCCTCGAGCTCGATCTCGCGGGCGATGGTCACGCCGTCGTTGGTGATGGTCGGCGCGCCGAAGCTCTTGCTGATGACGACGTTGCGGCCCTTGGGACCGATCGTCACCTTGACCGCGTCGGCGAGCGCGTTGACGCCGCGCTCGAGCTTGCGGCGGGCGTCCTCGTCGAACTGAAGCATCTTGGCCATCGGTGCCAAGTGTCCCTTCTAGGAAAGAAATACGGGGGCAGACGGAAGGCCGCGCCCCGCCACGCGCGCACGTCGCGGGGCTCGCGGGGACGCGGCCCTTCGGACCCGCCCGCCAGTGACCTGGCCGACCGGGGTGTTACTTGGTGATGACGGCGAGCAGGTCGCGCGCCGACAGGACGAGGTACTCCTCGTTGTTGTACTTGACCTCGGTGCCGCCGTACTTCGAGTACAGGACGACGTCGCCCTCCTTGACGTCGAGGGGCAGGCGCTGGCCGTCCTCGAACCGGCCCGGGCCGACCGCCAGGACGACACCCTCCTGCGGCTTCTCCTTGGCGGTGTCCGGGATGACCAGGCCGGAGGCGGTGGTCTGCTCGGCGTCCAGCGGCTTGACGACGACACGGTCCTCAAGCGGCTTGATGGCAACGGTAGCCACGGTCGTGACCTCTCCTTCGACAGGCACTTCACTGCGGCGGGCTTCTCGGTCCCGCCGGTTGACTTGGGGCCACCATCCACGCCTGTCGTCGCGGGTGCCAGGGGGACGGTGTGGCGCTGGCACCCTCGGCATGAGAGTGCCAATCGAGAGGTTATGTCGAGGCCTAGCACTCGGTCAACCCGAGTGCCAGACACCGCCCCGAGTGTTCACCCGGAACGAGCCGCGAGAAAAGCACACGCCATTCACCGGCTGCGACACCCGATAATCAAAAGCGCGTTCACCTAACGGGAGGAGCACATGTGAATACGCGAGAGTGCGCCGCGCGCTGCCACGCGGCACACCACCTCGCAGGGGGGACGGGGCGAGATGCTTGACATCCTCGGTCTGGACGCGCTGTCCGAGCGCGTCTACCAGGAGCTGGTCGCTGCGGGGACGGCCGACGCTCATACGCTCGCCGAGCGGACCGAGCTGGCCGGCGAAGCGGTCAAGACGGCGGTGGAGCTGCTGGTCGAGCTCGGCCTGGTCACGCGCCAGGCTGCCACTGGGAACGGGGACGTGGCCGGCGCTTACGCGGCCGCGCCTCCGGCGGTCGCGCTCGGCGCGCTGCTTGCTGAGCACCGCTACGCCTTACACAAGGCGGAGCTTGCTCTGGCGGCGCTGGCCGAGTCGTACCGCAGCGCTGCCGCGGACCGCTCGTCCCGCGATCTCGTCGAGGTGGTCTGTGGGGCTGAGGCGGTGCTTCAGCGGTTCGAGCAGGTCCAGCGAGGCGCGGTGCACGAGCTGATGGTCATGTCCGAGGCCCGGTACGAGGTGGTGGGCCCCGGCGAGAGCCCGGCGGAGGAACAGGCGATCGCCCGGGGGGTGCGGTACCGGGTCGTGCTGGAGCGAGAGGCGCTGGAGTTCCCCGGCGCGATCGACGGCCTCGCGCTGCACGGCGGCAAGTCGCCGCAGTCCCGGGTGGTCGAGCGGGTCCCGGCCAAGCTGATCGTGGCGGACCGTTCGGTCGCGCTGGTGCCGCTCAGCGACGGTTCGAACCCGGACACCGGTCGCGAACCGGTGGCCATGTACGTGCGCGCTCCCGGGCTGATCCGGCTGCTGATCGGGTTGTTCGAGTCGGTATGGGAGCGGGCGGTGCCAGTGCGCCTGGGCGAAGCGGGCGGGATCGAGGCGGAGCCGCAGAACGAGCCGACCGGCCTGGATCTGCGGATCCTCTCGCTGCTGATGCTCGGCTCCACGGACGCGGCGATAGCCAAGCAGCTCGGTCTCGGCCTGCGAACCGTGCAGCGGCGCGTGGCGCACATGATGGAGCTGGCCGGCGTCAGCACCCGTCTCCAGCTCGGTTGGCACGCCCGGCATCGGCACTGGCTTGGGTAGCACCGGCCCGGGTAGCGCCCAATTAGGATGGGCAAAGTGAGCGAGGAGCGGACCACGGAGCAGGACCGGACGCCGGTACGGGAGTCGAAGTCGCTGTACGACCGAGTGGGCGGCGAGCCGGTCTTCCGTGCCCTGGTGCACCGCTTCTATGAGGGTGTCGCGCGCGATCCGCTGCTGCGGCCGCTTTATCCGGAAGAGGACCTCGGCCCCGCCGAGGAGCGGCTGACCCTGTTCCTCATCCAGTATTGGGGCGGCCCCACCACTTATAGCGACCAGCGCGGCCATCCCCGCCTGCGGATGAGGCACGCCCCGTTCCGCGTCGACGCACTCGCCCGCGACCGGTGGCTGCACCACATGCGCGAAGCCGTCGACGAACTCGGACTCAAGCCGGAGGACGAGCGTGAACTGTGGGAGTACTTGGCGCGCGCCGCGCAGTTCATGGTGAACGCGGAGTAGTGGGGGTCGCGCATCGCCTCGCGACGCGCGACCCCCACCTCCTTCTTCACGGGCGGCCGAGCGCCCGGTACTCCCAGCCCGCTGCGCGGTACCCCTCCGCGTGGAGGGCGTGCCGCCCGTCGACCACACGGCGGTGCGCGACGACGTCGGCGAGCGCGTTCGGGTCCACCTCGCGGAACTCGTTCCACTCCGTCAGCAGCACGACCACGTCGGCGTCACGGGCCGCGTCGAAGGTGCTGGTGGCGTATTCGAGGTCCGGGTACGCGCGGCGGGCGTTCTCCACAGCCTGTGGGTCGTAGACGCGTACGATCGCGCCGCCCTCCTGGAGCATCCGCGCGACATCCAGCGCCGGGGCGTCCCGGACGTCGTCGGAGTCCGGCTTGAACGCGGCGCCGAGCGCGGCGACCCGGACTCCGGACAGCGAACCGCCGGCCAGTTCGCGCACCAGGTCGACGGTGCGTTCGCGGCGGCGCCGGTTGATCGCGTCCACCTCGTGCAGGAACGCGACCGCCTGCCCGACGCCGAGCTCCTCGGCCCGGTGCGCGAAGGCCCGGATGTCCTTAGGCAGGCAGCCGCCGCCAAAGCCGAGGCCCGGCCGCAGGAACCGGCCACCGATGCGGGTGTCGTAGGACAGCGCCTGCGCCAGCTGCTGCACGTCGGCGCCGGTGGCCTCGCAGACCTCGGCCATGGCGTTGATGTAGGAGATCTTGGTGGCCAGGAAGGAGTTCGCGGCCACCTTCACCAGCTCCGCGGTGGGCAGGTCGGTGACCACGACCGGCGTGCCGTTCTCGATCACCGGCCCGAACGCGGCGCGCAGCTGCTCCTCGGCCCACGCCGACGCGACGCCGAAGACCAGGCGGTCGGGGCGCAGCGTGTCCTCGACCGCGAAGCCCTCGCGCAGGAACTCGGGGTTCCAGGCCAGCTCGACCTCGTCGGAGGGGGCCAGCTCGCGCACCAGCCCGGCGAGCCGGGCCGCGGTGCCGACCGGGACGGTCGACTTACCCGCGATCAGCGACCTGCGGTTCAGGTGCGGGGCGAGGGCCGAGACCGCGCTCTCCACATAGGTGAGGTCGGCGGCGTTGGAGCCCGGCTTCTGCGGCGTGCCGACGCACAGGAAGTGCACGTCGCCGAACGCCCCGGCCTCCGCATAGTCCGTGGTGAAGCGCAGCCGCCCGGAGTCGAGCGCCTTCGTGAGCAGCTCGGGCAACCCGGGCTCGAAGAAGGGCACCTCGCCCGCGTTCAGCCGGTCCACCTTGTCCTCGGCCACGTCTACACCGAGGACGTCGAAGCCGAGCACGGCCATGCAGATGGCGTGCGTGGCCCCGAGGTAGCCGGTCCCGATGACGGTGACGCGCGGCGCTGAGGTAGCCGCGTTGGTCAGGTCACTCACGAAGGTCTCCCCTTGCTTTCTTCAGTGCCCTATAGAAACAGGCCCGCGGTCGGTCACGGAGCGGCCGCACACGGGATGTTGCCGTTGCCGGCCCCGGCCCCCTGGACGGTGTTGTCGCAGGTCCAGACGTTGCCGTTGACCGGAGTGAAGTGGAATCCGTATCCGGGGCCGTTCACCACCGCGGTGTTGCCCTCGAACACGTTGTCCTGTCCCCAGCCGGACAGGATCTGGTGCGTCTGGAAGCCGTCCTGGGACGAGTTGTGGCCGGTGTTGCCCTTGATCAGGTAGTCGTTGCCCTTGGCGTTGACCCAGCCGGTCGCACCCTTCGGAGAGAAGCTGGAGCCGTCGAAGCTGTTGCCGATCAGCGCTCCGCCGGTCGTGCCCTCCTTGATGTCCACGTTCTCGGCGGTGGTCTTCGAGATCGTGTTGCCGCGGATGACGTTGTTGTTGCTGTAGTCCTGCTGGCACGCGGTGTAGGTGCACCAGTTGCTCTGCGCGGTGCCGATGTAGATGCCCTCGCCGAACTTCGGGTTGAGCGAGCCGGTGTCGGTCACCGTGTTGTTCAGCACGAGGTCGTCGTCGCTGAACTCGCGCAGGTGGATGCCCTCGTCGCCGAGGTGCTGGACGGTCAGGCCCTGGATCACGGTGAAGTCGGTGTGGTCCAGGACGACGCCCTTCTGGCCGTCCTGCACGGTGAACCCGACCAGCCGCCAGTACGCGGCGTTGTCGAGGTGGAAGACATAGCCGCCGCTGGTGTCGCGGCTGCCACCGTCGAGTACCGCACCCGAACCGCCGCACAGGAACACCGGCTGGTCCGCTGTGCCGACGGCGGTTCCGGAGAAGTTGCCGGAGTAGGTGCCGTCGGCGAGCTGGATGACGGTACCGGGCTGGGCGGCGGCCAGCGCCTGGGTCAGCTGGTCCGCAGTGCTCACGTTGACCGTCGCGGCCGGGCAGGTGACCGACGGGTCCGCGGACGTGACGCCGGGCAGCGACGCGGCCGCGACGACAGCCGGCTGCGGTCCGCCCGGGGTGTAGGCCGGAATCGGGCCACCGCCCGCGGCGGTCTTGCCGCTCTTCCCCTTCTTCTTCTTGCCGGTCTCGGACGGGCTCGGGTTGGCGCCGACCTGGCCGGGGCTCGGGTTGGGGAAGGTGAAGTTGGGATTGGCGGACGGTCCGCTGCTCGCGGCCGGGCTCGAGCCGCCGCTGTTGGCCAGCCAGACGCCGAGCCCGATGACGAGCGCGAACGCCACGCCGACGAGGAGGCCGCGCTGGAAACCGCTGGCGCTCCGCAGCCGCCCGCGCCAGCCGTCGGCGGGAGGCGTGGCGGCGGGCGGCGCACCGTACTGGTCGCCGAACGGTGGCGGCGCTTCGTATCCGCCGACGGGGGGCACGCCGAACCCGGCGGGCGGCACGCCGAACTGGAGCGTCGGGTCCTGCGGCGGCAAGGCCATCGGCCCCTCGTGCCCCGGCGGCTGCGGTTCCGGGGTCGCACCCGGAACCGTCGGCTGGTCGTCGTTCTCACTCACGCGCTGATCCTCACGCCCGTCGCCGGCCGGTCCGTCACCATTGGCGGGTGAACGATCCGGTGTCGTCGTTGCTGGAGTTGCCGTTGCTCGCGCTGCCGGCGCCGATCCCGCTCGTGTGCAAGTCGCGCTGCTCCGGCAGCAAGCCGTTGCTGTGCTTCGGCGCGCTCTCCGCGACCACCACAGGCTCCTTGACCGCCACGGTCTCCTTCGTCGCCGGCACGGTCTCCTTCACCGGCGCCGCCTCTGGCCCCACGGTCGGCTTCATCACCGCGGACACTAGGCCGTTGCTCTGCTTCTCGAAGGTGATGACCGACATCGCCAGCGGGGCCTGGTCGGCGTACGGGTGTGCGCCGAGGGCGACCTTCGCGCGGCGCATCGCGTGACGCTTGCCCTTGCCGGTGCGGGTGCGGTGGCCCTTGATCGTGAAGAAGGCGATCAGCAGGAAGAGGCAGATCCAGACGATCGTCAGCGGCCGGATGAGGGCCTTGATGCGGATCCACAGGGTGGTGGTGTTGAACCAGCCGGAGGTCTGGTTGCCGCTGGTGTCCACCTTGCCGTGCTCGCGGTTGGTGTCGATCGCGCCCGGGCCGATGCCGGAGATGGTGTTGCCGTTGACCAGGCTTCCGGCGTCGGAGTCGACCAGGGTGACGCCGTGGATCGAGGCGCCGCTGATGCTGTTCCCGGCGATGTCCGCGGTGGCGTTGCGGACGTAGACGCCGGTGGCCGCGCCCTGGATCACGTTGTTGTTCACCGTGACCGCCTGCACGCCGTCGCGGATCGAGATGCCCTCGCGGTCCTGCTGGGTCAGCTTGTTGCCGGAGATCGTGACCTTCTGCGCGCCGCGCCGAATCACGATGCCCATCAGGTTGCCGACGATCGTGTTGTTGTTCAGTCCGATGTTCAGGCCGCCCAGGACCTCGATGCCGTAGTGGCCGTTGCCTTGGGAGGTGCTGGTGTTGACGTTGTTGTTGCCGTAGGCGCCCATCGGCTCACCGGAGGCGGACGGTCCGACCGAGATCGGCTGGCCGTTGACCGTGAAGCCGTTGCCCGCGTTGTAGTACGCGGTGCTGTTGGTGATCTGCACCTGCTGGGCGGCGCGGGAGATGATGAAGCCGTCGCCGTCGTTGTGGCTCGCGTCCACGTGCTGGATCACGGCCTGGGTGGCGAAGCGGTGCAGGACCACGCCGGCGATAAGGCTTCCGGTGACCTGCGTGTCGCTGATCACGATGCCGGTGGCGCCGGACAGGAACAGGCCGAACGCGTTGCCGGTGATCGTGTCGTGGTCGATCTGGGTCGAGACGTAGGACAGGCCCGGCACGCTGAACTGCGAGTCTGGGGTGCCCAGCGGTCCGGCGGGCTGGCTGGTCACGCCGTTGCTGCCGAGGGTGCTGCTGTTGGGCGACTGAGCCGGCCCGGTCGGCTTCTGCAGTTTCTGGATCTTCTGCGCGGTCTTGCCGTGCGCGCCGGTGTAGACGTTCGGACCGGTGGTCGAGCCGGTGGCCGGACGGGTGGTGCCGGTCAGACCGATGCCGCCGGTGCGGCCGCTCCAGAAGCCGAGGTCGATCACGTCGACGTAGCTCATGGTGAAGGTGCCGCCGATGGCCCGGATGTAGGCGCGACCGTGGGTCGGGTCGGTCATCGGCTGGGCGGTGCGCGGGTCCCAGCTGGTGACCGTCATCCGCGCGTCGGGGGTGCCGGTCATGATCAGGTCGCCGCCGAAGGTGACGATGCTGACGAAGCCGTTCTCGTTGCTGGCCATGCGCAGCTTCAGGCCGCCGGGGCGGGAGAGCTGGAGAGTGGCGCCGCGCTCGACGTAGATGTTCTCGAGCAGCAGGTACGAGCCGTCGGACTGGAGCAGGAACGTGGACGGGGCCAGCTGCAGCAGGTCGTCAACGGTGTAAGGGGCCGTACGCGGGGTCAGCACCAGGGTGTAGCCCGAGCCGGTGGCGAGGCGGAAGGGCGACTTCCACTCGGTGCCGCCCTTCTTCGCCGAGCCCGCGGTCGCGCGTATCTCGATCAGCCGGCGGTCCTCCGCGACCACCGCCGAGGCCTCGGTGCTCGCCTCGTCGTTGGTGATCGTCGGCGGGGTGGGCACGGTGTGGTCGGCGCTGGAGTCCACCGGGAACGCGAAGCCGCCGGCGTTGGCGGTCGTGCCGCTGTCGGCGGCCGCTCCCGGCGCGGCGAAGGTGCCGGCCAGCAACGCGAACGCCAGCCCCGCGACGGCGGAGGCGGCGAGTCGGCGGACGGCCGTCGGCCGGCTGAGGGTCGATGCGTTGCTCATGCCTAGGCCACCTGCTCCCGGAGAGTGCTGGCGTTCTGACCGTCGCCGCCGAGGCTGTCCTCGGTGCGGGTGAGCCATCCCTGCTTGTTCATGGTGAGGAACGCGTACAGCTTGATCGGCAGCGAGATGCAGACGACCACGAGCGCCGTGATCGGCAGCAGCAGGATCTCGCCCGGGTGCCGCCGCAGATGCGAGTAGCCGCGGATGCCGCGGCCGACCAGCAGCCAGATCGCGGCGAAGACGTACGCCCTCGTCGTTCCGTCCAGGCGGTTGAACACCAGGTAGCCGATGGTCAGGCCCATCGTGACCGGGGTGAGCAGGATCTGCAGAACGGTGATGCGGGAGATCATGCTGGTGCGCCAGAGCCAGCCCTTCCACAGGGCGGTGAGATAGCAGCGGTACGAGTTGCGGCTCCAGCGGATGCGCTGGCGCATGAAGGCGCGCAGCGAGGAGGGGAACATCGAGACCGCGCGGGCGTTGGACTGGTGCACCGTCTTGTATCCGGAGGCGAGGGTCAGCCAGGTCATCCGGCCGTCGTCGCCGGCGACGCAGCGGCGGCCGAGGAAGAATTCGTCCTCGAGGTTCTTGACCACCGGCAGGATCACCGAGCGGCGGTAGGCGGCGGTGCGGCCGGACAGGCAGATCACGCCACCCTTGCGGCTCATCGCCGGGACGTAGTCGTAGTAGCGCAGGTTCACCAGCCAGTCGGCGATCCGGCGCCAGATGCTGGTGTGCCGCTGGTAGACGTTCTGCTGGGTGCCGACGCCGCCGACCACCGGGTCGACGAAGGGCATCTGGACCGCGTCGAGCAGGCCCGGCTCCCAGGCGGTGTCGGAGTCGCAGAACACGAGGATGTCGTTGACCGCGGCGCGGATCCCGACGCCGAGCGCGGACCGCTTGCCGTGGTGCTTGAAGACGATGACCTTCAGCCGCGGGTCGTCGACCTCGGCCAGCTCCCGCTGGCAGTCCACGTCGTCGACGTCGACCACGACGATGATCTCGCCGGGGTTCTGCGAACGCCAGGACTCCAGGCAGCGCAGCAGGATCTTCGGGTCTTCCCGGTAGGACGGGACGATGACGGAGGTGGATATCCGGAACTCGTTGACCACCGGCTGGTAGAACCGGGACGAGATGGCCCGGAAGATCCACAGCGACCAGACGAGGACGCCAGCGATCCCGAGTGGGATGATCTGCCGCCAGTAACCGCCGGCGACAAAGGTCCCCGTCCAATGACTGAAATCGTGAATAACCGAGGCCACTGACATACAGAATCCTTGTTCTGATTTGTGAATACTCGAGCACAGAGGTTTCCGCCGGTCACCCGGTCGGATCACGTCGATACGCCTCTGGAAAATCCGGAAAGGCCGGCGACCGTTTGGCAGAGCGCAGCACGAAATAGCGCGATGTGCTCGCGTTGGCAGGTCCCGGACAGCGGTGACAAGCCGAATCGCAGCGCGGAATACCCACGTCGGGGCGCCGGTTCGGCCAGACTCCCCCCTAAGGCCACAGCACCTCAGGCAGACTGACCAGATGCTTCTCGACTTACAGTGGTGCGGTATTTCCGTGATCTGATTCCAGCTGTCGTGCGGTGTCGATAGTAGTGGATGTCAGTTCAACCGTGCGAAGATCGCCGTAGTTGTGACAGACATGTAGCATTCCGGGCGGAAGTGTTATCCGTGTCACTTGAATGTGTACGTCAGGGGAACTGACGCATCCGGATCGAGGCCGACGCTCAATCGGGAGCGCTGTGGCATCTGGAGAATATACGCGGTGAGGCTTCCGGATCCGTTGACGAGTCCAGGCTCGCGCTTGGTCGTTTGCAGCGTCATCCGGTAGTTGTAGCTGATCGTGGCGTGCGAGCCGAGGTTGATCGGACTGGTCTGCGGGGCGTAGCTGTAGGTCATGCCGGTCCCCATCACGCCGGCCGCCATGTTCAGCCAGGCGTTGGTCTTCACGTCCCAGTACTGCATCTGCACCCGGGGGCTGATGTTGTAGTGCGTCGGGTTGCAGGTACACAAGCCCAGGACGACCAACGGCTGGACATTCTGGAAGGAAAAGGAGGTGGTGTTGACGAGGGTCAGGGTGAAGGTCACCGGGTTCGTCATCGGGAAGGTCAATGTGGCGCCGGAAGCGATGTTGGAGAACCGAACCGTGATCGCGTTGAGCGGTGGAGCGTAGCCGGTGAACGTCGCCGCCGGCGTGACCTGGACGACCGTCCCGATCGAAGGCGCCGACGTCGCACTCGGAAAGGCCACGGACGGGAGGGTCGGCTCGGAGCTGCAGCCACTCGCGGCACAAAGGCCGAGCGCGAGGGCCGCCGCCGCGCCGACCAGCCGCAGCCGGGCGCGAGGGCGAGCACGAGGACGTGACAACGGGATGACCCCCCAAGGGTGCAACGATGGAGCAGCGTGCAGGTGCAAACGCATTCTGGCAGCCCGAGATGACGATCGCGTGTCTGTTCCAGATTTGAGACAAGGCAGTGGCCGCACTCGTCGCGTAGCTGCCTAAAGTAAGGGATACCGGACCATCGCGCACCACCCGGCTGAGTGCCACAAAGAGCTCAAGACGGGCGGTCGTCTTGAGCGCGGGCCTCAGACACCGTCGCCCGCGACAGGGCAGCAGCCGCGCATACTCACGCCACCAACCACCCGCCAAGCCGGTCGCAGCCCACAAAACGGGCGGTCGTCTTAAGTCGGCGGACCGCCAGCCACTGTCACCCACGACAGCGCCGACAGTCACGCACGCCCACGCCACCAACCGCTCACCAAGCCGCTCACGGGCGGCAAGACGGGCGGTCGTCTTAAGTCGGCGGGCCGTCAAGCACTGTTGCCTGCGACGGCAGCCGCAGGCACGCGCACCCACGCCACCGACGACCAGCCAAGTCGCTCAGAGCCGCAAAACGGGCAGTCCTCTTGATCAGCGGACCGTCAGCCACCGTCACCCGCGCCACCAACCATCTGCCAAGCCGCTCGTAGCCCGCAAGACGGGCGGTCGTCTCAAATCGGCGGACCGTCAAGCACTGTTGCCTGCGACGGTAGCCGCAGGCACGCCGCCAGCCAAGCTGCTCGCGGCCTGCAAAACGGGCGGTCGCCTTGCGTCAACAGGCCGTCAGCCACGCTGCTGGGACAAATGCAGCCAGGACGCACGGCAGTTCATGCGCGCCCCAGCCGTCTCGGGTCAGCGGTGTCCGTTTCGGGTTTCCCGCGTCGGCTCCGCTGCCTCGTTCCCGGTCGTACGCTCGATCACCGTTCCGAACGGGGCATCGAGACGGAGCCAGCGATTGTGCGCCGCGACCCTCGCGACCCTAGCGGCCGCGCCGCCGTTCGTCGTCTCGGGGCCAAGGAAGCCCATGACCGAGGCCGCGTGTGCCGCGCGCCAGCGCAGTCCGAGCGGAAATTCGCGCGTCCAGATCTCCTCGGCCAGCGCGTCGAGGCCGGCGCGGTCCCGGCCCAGAGCACCGAAGCGGAAGTCCGCGTTACCCTGCGCCACCGCCTCGGACAGCTGACGGACCATCATCTCGCCGAGCGGTTGCCACCCGGTGCGCGGCGGCAGGAGACCCGCCCACGACGGGCCGCCGAGCAGCGCCTCAGGCAGTGTGAAGTCGTGCGAGTCCGCGCTGATCGCGTTGAGCAGCTGCCCGGCCACGACCGTCCGGTCGAACGGTGGCGAGTCCGGCGCCAACGCCGCGGTCCGGACGACGAGCACCGTCACGCCGCGCGATGCCGAGCCGTGCAGCGGCGGTGCGCCGTACGCGGCGGCGACTGGACCGACGCCGACTAACCGGACTGCGGCAGCCTTGTCCAGCGCGAGCAAGCGCTCCAGAAACGCCCCGAGCGCGAGTCCATCCGCAGCGTCGGCGAAGCGGTACCCGGTCATCGGTCGGTAGCAGGTACTCCGAGGCCGAACCTCGCCGCTCCCGGCGGGAGGCCAGCGCGCTCGGGTTTCTTTATCAGGTACTGCTCGAGGTAGACACGCTCGGTCGGAGTGAGGCGTCGCAGCCGACTCTCCCTCAAGTCGAACGGCACGAGCGTGGATTCGGCGGTGGCGTACACGTAGTCGTCGTCCTTGACCTCGTAGGCCACGGTGAAAGAACCGTGGCCGATCTCGGTCACCCAGGTCTCCACGCGGACCGGCTCAGGGCGGTAGACGAGCGGGCGCTTGTATTCGATCGTGTGCCGGGCCACGACGGTGCCGAGTTCGAACTCGTAGACCCCTGCTCGATTGGCGGTGGAGACCATCCAGTCGACCCGGGCCTGCTCGAGATACTGCAGATAGATCATGTTGTTCACGTGGCCATACGAGTCCATGTCGCTCCAGCGCAGCGCGCAGAGATAGACATGCCGCTGACCATTGGCCGTCCCACCTGTGCCCACTCCACCGGCACCAAACCCGTCAGGTGCCGCCGCGGCGCCGCTCACCTGCTCATTCGCCATGCCCACGCGGCTAGCCCCGGGTCAGCTTGCGGTAGGTCACCCGGTGCGGGCGCGCCGCGTCAGGCCCGAGTCGCTCGACCTTGTTCTTCTCGTAGGACTCGAAGTTGCCCTCGAACCAGAACCACTTCGACTCGCCCTCGTAGGCGAGGATGTGGGTCGCGACCCGGTCCAGGAACCACCGGTCGTGGGAGACGACGACCGCGCAGCCCGGGAATTCGAGCAACGCGTTCTCCAGCGAAGACAGGGTCTCGACGTCGAGGTCGTTGGTCGGCTCGTCGAGCAGGAGCAAGTTGCCGCCCTGCTTCAGCGTCAGCGCCAGGTTCAGCCGGTTGCGCTCGCCGCCGGACAGCACGCCCGCGGGCTTCTGCTGGTCCGGGCCCTTGAAGCCGAACGCCGAGACGTATGCCCGAGACGGCATTTCCACCTGGCCGACGTGGATGTAGTCCAGCCCGTCGGAGACCACTTCCCACAGCGTCTTCTTCGGGTCGATCCCGGCGCGGTTCTGGTCGACATAGGCGATCTTCACCGTCTCGCCGACCCGCACCGAGCCCGAGTCCGCCTTCTCGAATCCGACGATGGTCTTGAACAAGGTGGTCTTACCCGCGCCGTTGGGCCCGACCACACCGACGATGCCGTTGCGCGGCAGGGTGAACGAGAGGTCGTCGATCAGCAGCCGCTCACCGAATCCCTTGCTCAGCTTCTCGGTCTCGACCACGACGCTGCCCAGGCGCGGACCCGGCGGGATCTGGATCTCCTCGAAGTCCAGCTTCCTGGTCTTCTCCGCCTCGGCGGCCATCTCCTCGTACCGAGCCAGACGCGCCTTGGACTTGGTCTGCCGGGCCTTCGCGTTGGACCGGACCCACTCAAGCTCTTCCTTGAGCCGCTTCGCCCGCTTCGCGTCCTTCTGCCCCTCGACCTTCATGCGCGCGGCCTTGGTCTCGAGATAGGTCGAGTAGTTGCCCTCGTAGGGATAGGCCCGGCCACGGTCGAGTTCGAGGATCCACTGCGCAACGTTGTCCAGGAAGTACCGGTCGTGGGTGATCGCCACCACCGTGCCCGGGTACTTCGCCAGGTGCTGCTCAAGCCAGAGCACCGACTCCGCGTCGAGGTGGTTGGTCGGCTCGTCGAGCAGCAGCAGGTCGGGCTGCTCGAGCAGCAGCCGGCACAGCGCCACCCGGCGCCGCTCACCACCCGACAGGACCTTGACGTCCGCGTCGCCCGGGGGACAGCGCAGCGCGTCCATCGCCTGCTCGAGCTGAGCGTCGAGGTCCCAGGCGTTGCGGTGGTCCAACTGCTCCTGGAGCGTGCCCATCTCGGCCAGCAGTTCGTCCGAGTAGTCGGTCGCCATCTGCTCGGCGATCTGGTTGAACCGGTCGAGCATGGCCTTGGTCTCGGCGACGCCTTCCTCGACGTTGCCGAGGACGTCCTTCTCCTCGTTGAGCGAGGGCTCTTGGAGCAGGATGCCGACGGAGTACCCCGGTGTGAGCAGCGCGTCGCCGTTGGACGGCTGCTCCAGACCTGCCATGATCTTCAGGACGGTGGACTTGCCCGCACCGTTCGGTCCGACCACGCCGATCTTCGCGCCGGGCAGGAAGCTCAGCGTCACGTCGTCGAGGATAACCTTGTCGCCGTGTGCCTTGCGGGCCTTGCGCAGGGTATAGATGAACTCCGCCATGAGTACAGCTTAGTGGGCCACGCGGGTGCGCTCGGACGCGCCAATTCACGCGGACGACGGCTCAACCTCCGCTCTCGGTGCGGGTAGCGGCTCAAAATCTGGCGCAGGCCCGGGGATGGGCACGGCAAACGGATCGACCTCGAGCGGTCGCGCAGCGTCGGATGAGCCTCTGTGGCGCGCGACCGTCCGGAAGCTGCTCAGACCGCGTCGCAGGTCATGGCCGACGGCGGTCGCGTCCACCTCGACCGTTGCGCCCTCGACGATCCGCTGCCGTCCGGTCACGATGACCGGATCCCCGCGTCCGAGTGATGATCCAACGTGTTCGGCCAAGGCGCGCCAGCACACTACGGTGTAGTGACTGATCCGCGACGTGATCCACAGCTCGGACGTGCGGTCGAAGCGCTGCTCCGGCACGGCGAGCCGGAACGCGGCACGTGGCGCGCCGTTCCCGCATACCGCGAACTCAGGGCTGGACGCGACGCTGCCGAGCAGGGTCACATGAACTTCTGCCGTACGGGACATGAATCTCTCCTCGCTGCGGATCTTGGGCCGAGTCGATCTCGCCGACTCCTCAACGATCACACACTGGGTAGGGCTGCGAGAAGGGGGAATGACGGCCTGTGGATAACTTGCTACGGAGGGGAGTAGTGGAGCAGGCGGACAGCTCGGCAGCGCCGGTCAGTGGTCGCGAACGACGGCGAAGTCGGCGAGCGCCGTTTGATACCGCGTCAGTTCGAGGCTGATCGGCGCGAAGAGAGTGTCCTGGGCCACGGCCGAGAGCTCGACCGAGAGGCGGCCGACCGCGATCTGCCCTGCCGCCGCCGCTGCACGTCGCTGCTTTGCTCTCGCCATGCCGTCGAGGATCCAGGTTCCCGCCAGCCCGGCCGCGATCATTACCGCACCGATCCACATTGGCGCCGCGGCTCCGCCTCCGACGAGCAGGCCGATGCCCGCAGCCGCCATCGCCAGGAGTGCCGCGTGGGCGAACCGGATCGGCCATTTTCTTCCGCTGGAGCGCGCGTCGAGTTCGCAGGCCGCGAGGGCGGTGTCGATCCGATCGGCCAGTACGCTGCGCGTTGCCAGGATCTGGGCCCGTAGCGTGCGCGCCCAATCCTCCGGCAGCTTCTCGGTCATCGCTTCGCCGAGCCTGCTCAGCACCGTGTCGAGCGCCGCGCGGTCTACCGGGACCGGGCCGGGCATCGCCGCGAGTGGCTCGGTGGCGAGGCGGATCAGGTCTCGCAGCGTGCGCGAGTTCGCCGCGCCGTCGCCGCCGCGTCCGTTTCCACGGCCGGACGATGGTCTGTTCTTCGCTTGCCGCGCTCGCCGTTCCCACAAGGCCGCGAGGCCGCGCAGCGGTGTGGAAACCGCGGCCTGATCCCGCGCCGCCATCCGCCTGCTGACCGCATCGGCGAGGCTCGAGACTCCGGCCGCGGCGCGCAGACCCTCCATCGCTTCGGCTCGCGCCTCGTCCGGTACTGCGCTCTCCGCAGGCTCGTCGCCCGTGTGCTGTTGCGTCGGCTCCTCGTCATTGGCCTTAGGCAGCAGGAGTGGTGTCAGCCGTTCGGCGATGCGGTCTACGTCCGCGGCCAGCCGGTCCGCCGCCGCGCGCCGCCCGGCGACCCGCTCGGTCAGCTCCCGGCGCAGCTCGTCGACGCCTTCCTTGGTCCGCGCCGACACCGGGATGACCCGCACCCCGGTCAGGCCGTCCTCCTCCACCAGCCGGGCCAGGTCCGCCACGCACTCGGCGACGGCCTCCTGAGGCAGCCGGTCGATCTGGTTGAGCACGATCATCATCACGTCGGCGTGGTGGACCAGCGCCTTGAGATAGCGGTCGTGCCAGGACGCGTCCGCGTACTTCTGGGGGTCCGTCACCCAGATCAGCACGTCGGCCTGCGCGACCGCATGATCGACCTCAGCCTGGTGCTCACGCACCGCCGAGTCGTGGTCGGGCAGGTCGACCAGCACCATCCCGGCGAGCGCATCACGCACGGCCGAGCGGTCGAGCGCCGAGTCGCGGGTCAGCTGCCTGCGCTCCTCCACGCCGAGCCGGTCGAGTAGCGGCTTGGCCTCAGCGAGCCGGTCTGCCTCCCAGACGCACGCGATCGCCGACGTCGTCGTCGGGCGACGTACCGCGACCGGTGACAAGCCGATCCCGACCAGGCAGTTGAACAAGGACGACTTGCCGACGCCGGTTGCTCCGCCGAGCACGACGACGGTGTGCTCCGCGGACATGCCGAATCGGTCGGCCGCTCGCCGCAACACATCGCGCGAGGGCTCGAGGGCGGCGGACGGCAGCCGGTCTTCAGCGGCGGTGACCAGCCGGGTCAGGGCGTCCAACCGGGCGCCGACGCCTATGGTCCGCTCATTGGCCCGGATGACCTTCATCGCCGCCCCGATCCAGTCGTCATCGCGCTCTTTGCACCGCGTTCCCGGCTTCGAGCAGCGCCTTGCCCGCGCCCGGGTCCACGCCGAGGTCGGCCAGCGCGCGGTGGTGGCGGAAAGCGAGCCGGTCGAACAGCGCGCCCAGCGCCGTGTCCAGCGACGTCGCGGCGAGCTGGGCCAGCTGGTCCGCGTCGTCCGCGCCGAAGATCGCGTCGGCCAGCTTCCGGGTCGCAGCCGAGGCCGGGCTCACCGGCTCGGAGGGGCGGATCGCCCGGCGCCGCCGCGGTAGTCCCCCGCGCCGTCCGGTGAACACCGCACCGGCCAGGACGGCGGCGGGCCCGCCGAGCCCGGCAGCGAAGAAACGACCACTGTCGGTCGCGCGCTTGGACCGCGGCTCACGCCCGATCAGATCGCTGAGCGCCTCGGCCCACTCCTCCAGCTCCGGGGGCACGGCGCCGGCGCGGGTGCCCGGGACGACAATCGCCGATTGCGTCTCCTCGTCAGCCAGCGCCACGCGCCACGCTTCGGCAACCTGGTCCGCAGCGCGCGACGCGGCGGCGGCCACCTGATCGGCGGCGGCGCCCAAAAGCAGCCTGCGGGCGGTGGTCGAGGCGGGGTCACCAGGCGTGAACAACGTGGCCGCCCGGTCCGGCGAGATCGTCGCCTGCCATTCCAGCAGCGGTGCGCCGCGCAGCAGTTCGCCCTGCGCGATCGCGTCGTGAAGGGCGGCGCGCTCGGCGGAATACGCCAGGTCGGCCTGGATCCGCAGCCGGTCTGCGGCCTCGGTCTGCGCCGAGAGCCCGTCGGCCAGCGCGCCCAGCCGCCGCGGCAGATCGTCAAACAGCCCGTTGACCGTCGCCGCGATCGTGGCTTGTCGCATCGCCGGGTCGTGCGCCGTCGAGCGCAACCAGGTCATCAGCGGGTCGAGCAGGTACTCCGGCAGCAGGCCCCCGGTCAGCACCGACTCCGGGACCGTGAACATCGGCAGATCGCCCAGCCCGTTGACCGCCAGCAGCGCCTGCCCCGCCTCGCGTACCTCGCGCATGCTCTCCGGCGGGACTCGGTTGAGCACGATCGCCACAGTTACCCGGCGCTCCCGCGCCGCCTGCAGCAGCCGCCACGGCACCGCATCGGCGTACCGCTCGGCAGTCGTGACCAGCAACCACGCGTCCGCGGCACCCAACAGCCGCTCCCCGGCATCCCGGTTGGCGGCGACCACGGAGTTGACGTCCGGGGTGTCGATCAACGCGATGCCTGCCGGAACGGTCGGGTGCGGGGCGAGGGTGAACGCATCGGGCCGCACCGTCGGGCCGGGAGCGCGCAGGAACGCCGGCAGCAGCCGCTCCGGGCCGGTCACCGCCGCCACGTCCATCGGATTGACGCACAAAACCGCGGAACGGGTGGTCGGCCGCAGCACACCGGCCTTGCTGACCTCCTGCCGCAGCAGCGAGTTGACCAGCGTGGACTTGCCGACCCCGGTCGAGCCGCCGACCACGACGTGCACCGGGCCCTCAGGGCGCCGCAGCCGCGGTATGAGGTAATCGTCCAGCTTGCGAACCAGATCGGCCTGGGTCCGTCGCACGCCAATGACACCATCGGCGGCCAAAGGCAACCGCGGGGCGGCGACAGCGTCGCGGAGCGCCCCGACGGCGCCCAGCAGGTCCGCGTCCGGGCCTGTGATCGTCACAGCCGTGAGCATGCCGCAGCCCCTGGGGACAAGGGAACACCGGGGTCGGTATTGTTCGATAACTTCTGGGTTGCGGATTCGCAGCGGATCGGTCCGCTCGATCCGCGCTTCTCCTGTCCCAGACGCTATCAAGGCCGACCGCCGTCATGGAGCGTTTTGCCGCGAATGCCGCCGTCCGCCCCCGAATTCGGCCGAAACTGGCCACGGACGCGCACTGAAGCGTGCTAGGGCGCAGGGGCGACGGCGTCTACTACCCTGGTTTCCGCTGCCCCCATAGCTCAGTGGATAGAGCAGGCGCCTTCTAAGCGCTTGGTCGCAGGTTCGAGTCCTGCTGGGGGCGCCCTGTACCACCCGTAGCCGCAATTGTTCGTCCGGGGGGATCCGTGACTGGCGAGGCCGAGGAGCCGAGAGACCGTGCGCCGGACGATGACGCGACGGTTGTGATCGAGCCATCCGCGGGCGGGCGCGCCCGGTTTCGGACGCGGACCGTTTTGCTTTCGGTCGGCGGCGTCGTGGTGGTTTTGGGGGTCGTGCTCGGCGTGACGCTGACGGGGAGTCACACGTCGCCTGCTTCGTCCACATCGCCCGCTAAGGCAGGCGCGTTTACTTATGCGGCGCCCACCGACAGCTCCAGCGACGGGTCGGACCCGATCACAGTCGGTAGTGATCCGGGCTGTGCACCGGCAGAGAGCACGCTCACGACGCTGCTCGACAACCTGGTCGTGGATGTGACCGATCCGACCACGGCTGTCGCGGATGTGAAGGCGGCGGCCGACGGGATCGGCCAGGCATCCGCTGCGTCGAGAAGTTCGGCAGTTGAGCAGGCGCTTCGCAAGGCGTCGGCCGATCTGACGGCGCTCAACGGGGTTGCCGCCGGCGGGGACGCCACGAAGATCAGCTCCGCGCTCGGTCCGATCAGCACCGATGTGACGGACCTCTACGCCGCGTGTTCGGGCTGATTCGAGACCACTACGTCCGCCGCATCCAGGCGACCGCATCCACGGCGACGACGCGTGGCCGTGTTTCGGACCACCGTGCTTCGGCCTCCCGTCGGCGGGGTCGGCTACGCTTTCTGACCGGGGAACATGTGGGGGTGGGGTGCGATGAGAGGACGCTTGATGGGCAAGCGGGTGACCGCGGGAACTGCCGCGCTCCTGCTGGGTGGCGCCCTTCTGTCGTCGCTTGCCTCGTGCAACGGGCGCGCAGCGGGCCCGCAGCCCTCCGAACCCGCGGCGCAGGCCTCGGATACGAGCGCGGCTGACGAGGCGCGGGCGGTCGAGGCGCTGCGCACCTGGCTGGGCGAGCCGCAGCCGGGAACGCTCACGATCAGCAGCGTCGACGTCAGCTCCCCGAAGGACACCGAGATCAGCAAGCAGCTGTCCGGGACGCTCGACCCGGCCACCGGGACCGCCGCGCTCGTCGGCACCAAGACGGTGCTGACCGGCAGCTCGACGAACCAGACTCCGCTGCGCGCGGTGATGACCGCCGACCAGTTGTACACGACCAGCGCGGTCGGGCACACCCCGTCAAGCCCCAAGCCGACCTGGACGCAGCAGGACCTGACCCTGGTCAAGCCCGCGACGTCCCCCCATTCGATGTGGTGGACGGTTCTGCAAGACCTGGAGAAGGTGCGGCTGGACGGCGCGAGCGAGGTCGACAGCAAGTCGGCGACCGAGTTCACCGGAACCGTCGACGCGGCGCAGATCCCGAGCCTGGCGAAGCTGGTGTCGACGTCGATGGTGTTCAAGAAGGCGGGGACGACGAAGGTCTCCATCGACCTGTACACGGATCTCGGCACGGGAGCGCTCGTGCGCCTTACCTATCGTCTGGGGCTTCAGCTCTCCGTGGACGCTACGCCGACCGCCACAAGTACCGCGGGGTACGAGGTGGACCTGACCGGGCTCGGCTCCCCCACCGTGTCCGCCTCCCCCTCAGCCAGCACTCCCGCCGCGCTCGATGTGACGCGCGGCGGGAGCAGCGGTGATATCTGTCAGTTAATCCTGTTCTGAGGCTCCTTCGTATGCGTCAGGCGACCGAGAAGTCGTCCGCGTAGTAGGTGCCCTGGCCATACCAGCCGTGCACGTAGATAGACACGCTGGTCGTCGACGCGCCGGTGGTGAAGCTGACGGACAGTTGGTTGTAGGCGCCGCCGGTGCCCGGGGTCCAGGTGTCCACGTCGGACGTGCCCGTACCGCTCACGCCGATGAAGACATAGGCCCCGTCCACCCAGCCGCTCAGCGTGTACTTGGTGTTCGGGCTGACGCTTATGGTCTGGCTGCACTGCGCGTTGTCCGAGTTGTTCGCCGCCCCTTGCAGCGCGTGACTGCCGCTGTGGACGGGGCTGGACACCACGGAGTCGATGCTGCTGCAGGTCCACGGTGCCAGGCTGCCAGTCTCGAAGCCGGGGTTGACGACCTTGTTGCCGCCACCACCCTGCGACCCGGACGGGGACGGCGAGGGTGATGCTGACGCGGAGGCCGAGGCGCTGGGCGAGGTCGACGGTGACGACGACGGTGACGGAGAGGGCGACGAGGAGGCCGAGCTGCTAGGACTCGGCGATCCGCTCGGCGTGGTGCAACTGGAGGCCGAGCCGTTGATGTCGTTGACCGCGTCGTTGAACAGCGTGGCCGCCGGGTCCAGGTCGTACAGCGAGAACATCATGAAGCCGCCGTAGCCGTTGCAGTGCGCGTAGTCGGCTCTGGCCTGGATGGACTGCGGGGACTCGCCGCCGTAGAAGTTGGTGCCGTCATAGAAGTAGGCCGATCTGGTGAGCGGGTCCCAGTAGGTATCGGCCGAATTGGCGACGATGTTGGTGATCTCCTTGTACATCGCCACGCCTGGCACGTTGCCGGAGTCCGTCATTCCGGCCGATGGTCCGGTCGCGGCCTGGTAGAGCCCGTGGTTCGAACCCGCCGACACCCCTGTCCATCCGCGGTAATAGAACGGAAGTCCCAGCGTGAGCTTGTTCGCCGGGAAGCCGCCTGGGATGCCGTATTGCGAGTCTCCGGCGGTCCAGGCGCGCATCGCGTTGTCGATGCTGTAGGTCTCGTTCCCGGGCGCGATCTTCGACTCGGGCGAGTTCGGGTTCGCGTAGAGCGGGTCCTGCTCGTCGGCCGGGCCGGTCGCGTTCCACGCGCCGTACATGTCATAGGTCATGACGTCGGCGAAGGTCAGGTACTGGCCGATCTGGTTGGTCTGGATCTTGCTGATCTTGTCCTGGCCAGACGGCACCGCGGCGGTGAGCGCGTAGCTCTTGCCGTTGGCCGCGCCGGCGGTGTTCAGCTCGTTGCGGAACTCCTGAAGCAACAGGGTGTAGTTGGCCGTGTCCGCCGCGGAGTAATGGTTGCCCAGGTGGCCGGCGGCGCCCGGGTACTCCCAATCGATGTCGAAGCCGTCGAAGATGTTCGCCGCGGTGCCGGAGCCGCCGAAGCCGCCCGCCGCCGGGATGTTGCCGTTGATGAACATGCCGATGCAGCTGGAGACGAACTTCTGCCGGGACGCCGCGCTGGCCGCCACGTCCGAGAAGTACTTCGAGTACGTCCAGCCGCCGAGGGAGAGCAGGATCTTCAGGTTCGGGTACTTCTTCTTCAGCTCCTGCAGCTGGTGGAAGTTCCCGGCGATCGGCTGGTTGTAGACGTCCGAGGTGCCGTCCACCGAGATCGAGGAGTCGAAGGTCTTCTGGTAGTCGGCGAACTGGTCCTCGGCGCCGTCGCCGGCGTTCGGGTCGCTCTCGCCGCCCGGGTCGGGGTCGGTGGCCTTGGTGGCCTCGAAGCAGGTCAGGTTCGTCGGGTCGATGTTCTCGAAGTCGTAGATCAGATAGTTGAGCTTGCCGGCGATGCCCTCGGTGTCGAGGTTCTTGAGGTAGAAGGCGTTCTGGTAGATCGACCACTGATCGTAGTAGGCGACCTTGATCCCGCCGCTGGTGGCCGCGGAGGCCGCGGGTGCGGACGCGGCCAGGCCGGCGGTGATCGTGGCGGCGCCGAGCAG
>NZ_DASZGI010000415.1:0-3221 GCF_035938995.1 Actinocrinis sp. | reverse complement strand
TCACCGGAAGCTGGTCGAACCCGCTTGGCTGGCAGGACGCACAGGCGTTGACGACATTGATCGATTACATCCAGCGGACCGGCGACTCGACTTACGCCTATGCGATTTCCATTCTCTATGGCGACAACAAATCATCGAACTTCACCGACGGCTACATGGACGACGCCGGTTGGTGGGGCATGGCGTGGCTGCGCGCCTACCAGTACACAGGCGATACCTCGTACCTCCAGGCCGCCGAGTACGACGCCAACTACATGAGCCAGTACTGGGACAGTACGTGCGGCGGCGGTGTGTGGTGGTCAACCGCACTGACCGCCAAGAATGCCATCGCGAACGAGCTCTACCTCGAATTGAACGGGGCCTTGCACAACGCGCTGTCCGGCGAGACCACCTACCTGAGCCGAGCACGGCAGGAATGGGCCTGGTTCGCACAGAGCGGTCTGATCAACTCCAGCCATTTGATCAACGACGGCCTGAACCTCTCGACCTGCCGGAACAACGGCGCCCCTACCTACACCTACAACCAGGGCGTGATCCTTGCCGGGCTGGGCCAGTTGTACCGAGCGACCGGCGACACGTCCCTCATCTCGACCGGTGACGCCATCGCGACCGCCGCCACCACGGTCCTGACGGCCCACGGCATCCTCGTCGACCCGTGCGAGCCGAACGGGTGCGCCTCCGACGGATACTCCTTCAAGGGGATCTTCGTACGCGATCTCAACGAATTCGCGCACGTCACCGGCACGACCGCGTACGGCAGCTTCCTGAGCAACCAGGCGGCGTCCATCCTCGCGAAGGACACGGACGGCGACGGCCAATCCGGTTTGTACTGGGCCGGCCCGCTCAACAGCGTCAACTATCCCAACCAACAGTCGGCCACCGACGCCCTGATCGCGGCGATGGGCTGACCATCTCCGCCAACTGAGCCAGTGACGGGTTCCACGTGGAACCCGTCACTGGCTGTTCCCGCGATTGCTGGCTCGGCAGGAGACATGCGTCATCGTTGCAGCGTGCCTCGAGGCGATCCGCCGAGCGGCGAGGACCACGACGCTGCCGAGCGAGCGGCGACAGAGCCGTGACCGGGCGGTGTCCGCCCGGTCACGGGGGCCACCAGGGGGACGTATGCCCGGGACAAGCCGACGCCGGCCCGGCAGCAGATCCCTGATCGCCTGGAGGTCCTTCTCGTTGGAGGTTGCGAGTGCTGAATGCTGCGTCCACGCAGGTGGCTGGCTCGGGGATTGAACCAGAGTCGATCGATCACCGGGCTGTGGGGACTGCATGCAGCGGCCTGCGGCGGTCTTGTCGGGCATGGAGATCGACGAAGACCGGGTAGGACGAGGTGAGTCAGCGCCCAGATGTGGTCTGGGAAGTCATGAGGTTGTCGGGCTTTGAGGGAGGCCGGAGTGCGGGAGTGCGTTGTTGCGGGGAGCGAGCGCGGCGCTCAGGATCCCAGAGTGAATATCTGCGCCGCGGAGGTGTTGCAGTCATAGATCTGCAGCAGGTCGCCCACGGTACCCGCGTTGTTGGGGTCGTCGAGGCAGCGGCCTGATTGCGGATTGAGCAGGCTGCCGTTGGCTTGGGTCACCCACGTCTGCGAGCCGGTGCCGTTGCAATCCCACAGCTGCACTGCCGTGTTGTTAGCAGTGTTGCCGTGCGCCACGTCCAGGCACTTGCCCAGCGCGTGCAGGGTCAGGTCGCCCGGCGCGGACCAGCGCTGCGCGTCGCTGCCGTTACAGGTATAGAGCTGGACGGCGGTGCCGGATGAGGGATCGGCATTGGCCACGTCCGCGCACAGGCCCGCCGGACCGCTGATCCGGTTCGGCGGGAACTTCCACACCTGGCCGGCGGATCCCGCGCAGTCGGCAAGTTGGAGCTGGACTCCGCCGGCGCCGGCCGGGGCCGTGAGGCAGCGCCCTGACTCGGGATTCACCAGCTCACCGTTGGACTGAAGCGTCCAGTGCTGAGCCCCGCTGCTGTTGCATGTGTAGACCTGGACCGGCGTGCCGTTCGCGGTACCCGCGCCGGCCGCGTCCAGGCAGGAGCCGAGCAGTCCCACTGCGCCACCGGTCGGCGGGGTGACCTGCTGCCCGGCCGCGTGGTTGCACGCGTCCAGCTCGACCGGGGTCCGGTCGGCCGAGGACCCGCCGCGTGCGGCGAGGCAGAGTCCGCCCGCGCCCAGCGCTTCTCCGCTGACGGGGTTGCCCGCTGCGGTCCCGAGCAGCGTGAGTGCGTGGCTCGTGCCGACCGGCAGGCTGGCCGTGGTCACCGTGACCGTACGCGAGTTGACGTTGTAGGACCAGGCGGTTTCCGGTAGTTGGACTCCGTCGAGGGTGACGGCGGTCGGCGCGCTCGTGTTGGAGAGCCTCAGGGTGTACGCGCGGGCGGTGGCGGCGCCGGGGTACGAGCCGGTGGTGGCGCCCAGCGTGAGAGTCCTGGTCGCGTCTTGCCACGTGAGCGGCGTGCTGGTGGACTGCCCTGCCTGATAGCCGGTGCCCTCGCCGGCGTCCTGGTAGAGCGAGAAGCTGCCGTCTGCCCCGGCTGCGACGTTGACTGTGAGCTGAGTGAGCGGTTGCTGCTGCTGGTTGTCCACGTAGTCGGTGCGGGTGGTCATGATGCCGCCCGCCTTGATCAGGACCGGCATCGCGCTGAGCGGGTCGGTGATCGTCACAGTGCTCGGGCCGGTGTAGGTCGTCCCGCTGAAGTAGTCGGTCCACGTCCCAGGCGGGATCCATGCGGTGACCGAGCCGTTGCCGGACGCATCGTCCGGGGTGGTGATCGGTGCGACTAGGACGTTGTCGCCGTAAAGGTATTCCTGCGGGTTCGTGTACGCGGCGTCCTGGCTCGGGTAGTCCAGGTACAGCGGCCGGGTGATCGGCACGCCGGTCGCGTTCGCCTGCGCCGCCAAGGTGTAGGTGTAGGGCACCAGGGCTTCGCGCAGCCGCAGGAACCGCTCCGCGCTGGCCTGCGCCGCGCCGGTGTAGTTCCACGGCAGCCGGTCGCCGTGGTCGGAGTGCATCCGGTCGACCGGCTGGAATGTGCCGAGCTGCATCCATCGCGCGTACATGTCGTCGGCCAGGTGACCGCCGTGGAAGCTGCCGATGTCGTTGCTGATGTTGCTCAGACCCGCCGCGGCCTCGTCCGGCGCGAATCTGGCCTCGAAGGCGAGCATGGGCCAGGTCGCGGGCGTGTCACCGGTGAACTGCATCGTGTTGCGCCGTTCC
>NZ_DASZGI010000414.1:0-5479 GCF_035938995.1 Actinocrinis sp. | reverse complement strand
CTGGCGTCCGACGTCAGCCCGCCGCCGTGGATCCATATCAGCACCGGCCGGCCGCCTTCGTCACCGCTGCGCAGGTCACCGCCGGAGTGCGCCGGCGTGTACACGTTGAGGTACAGGCAGTCCTCGCTGATGGGGCCGGGCGGGAAGGTCGCGTTCCCCTCGGCCGGCGGCGGCTGCGGGCAGCTCGGCCCGAACTGGGTGGCGTCGCGGACCCCCTGCCACTCGGCCGGCGGCTGCGGTGGGCGCCACCGCAGGTTGCCGGTGGGGGGAGCGGCGTAGGGAATGCCGAGAAACTCATTGATGCTGCCTGCGGCGACGCCGCGGACGGCGCCGTCGTCGGTGGTCGCGATCGGGGCGCCGCCGGAGCCCGACGCCACGGCCCTGGTGCCGGCCGTGGCAGCGGTGGCACCAGCTGCTGCGAGGGCCAGCGCGGCCAGCGCCGCGCAGCAGGCGGCCAGCGGGGCGCGCCGCCAGTGGGTTGTGTTCATGATCTTGACCCTTTCTATTTGGCCAGAGCGGGGGCGAAAAAGCCGGTGAGCAGGTGGGTGACGCGTTCGGCCTCGTCGTGAATGCACCCAGTGCGAGGCGTCGGGCAGGCGCTCGACGCGGTCGAGGCCGGGCACGTCGTCGTCGTCGGGGTCGGCGAGTTCCTGGCCGAGGTAGCGATCGTCTTGCCCCCAGATGACCAGCGTGGGCGCCTTGATCGGGCGTAGTGCCGCTTCGGCTTTCTTGGGCGGGGTCCGCACCGAAGACCGGTAGTAGTTGATCATCCCGGTGGCCGCGCCGGGCTGCGACCACGCCTCGGTGTAGCGTTCGGTCTCCTCCGGCGTGTACGCCGGGTGGGCGTCGCGCAGGAAGTGCCGGAAGAAGTGCCAGTGATTGGCGTGCACGACGGATTCGGGCAGCTCAGGGAGGTCGAAGAAGAAGAAGTACCAGGACTTGCGGAGCTGGCCCGGGTGGTGCAGCCCCTGCGACAGCTTGCGCGGATGGGCCGCGTTGAGAATGGCCAGCCGGTCCACGACCTCGGGATGGTCCAGCGCGGTGGCCCAGGCGACCGATCCGCCCCAGTCGTGACCGGCCAGCAACGCGGACTCGGCGCCGCGTTCGTGGATGAGACCAACGATGTCGGCGGTCAGCTGGCCGGTGTCGTAGGCGTGGACGCCGTCCGGCTTGGAGGACAGGTTGTAGCCGCGCATGTCGGGTGCCACGACCCGGAATCCCGCCGCCGCGAGCGGCTGGATCTGCTCCCGCCAGCCGTACCAGAACTCGGGAAAGCCGTGCAGCAAGACGATCAGCGGCCCCTCCCCGGCCTCCATGTAATGCAGTCGCTGCTCGCCGACCTCGGCGTAGCCCTCACGAAGTTCGCCGCTGGTGGGGTCCTCGGCTGTGCTCATAGCCGCCTCCCTGGGGTGTGTCCAGGGATGACGCTACGATCTCAATCGCTGCATCACACCAGGGCACTCCCTGGGTTGCCCCCCAGGGATAACCCAGTGGTTCCCTTGGCCTGGCCCGTCCGCGGGCTCAGTGAGGTCGCGCCCGCAGTCGCTTAAAGCCTGCTAAACCAACGCCGGCTAAGGGCGAGTACCGGCGAGCGGGCCGTCCTCGGGCAGCGTGGTCTGGAGTTGCCTGCGCGAGGTGATACCGAGCTTCGCAAACACGTTGCGCAGGTGCCACTCGACGGTGCGCGCGCTGACAAACAGCTGCGCGCCGATCTCCGGGTTCGACAGGCCGTCGCGGGCCAGCCGGGCGATCTGCTCCTCCTGCGGTGTGAGCTCCTCGTGCGTGCCGGGACTGCGCTTGCGCGCCTTCTCGCCTGTCGCTAGCAGCTCGCGGCGGGCACGCTCGGCGAACGCCTCCATGCCGATCGCCTCCATCATCTGCCGGGCGACCCGCAGTTGCTCCCGCGCGTCTGTGCGCCGGCCCTCGCGGCGCAGCCACTCCCCGTAGAGCAGATGTGCGCGAGCGAGGTCCGGGCGCAACCGCGCACGCCCTAGCCGATCAATCGCCTCACGGTACAACTCGTCGGCGGCGGCGTCCTCGCTCAACAGCGCATGTGACCGAGCTTCGATCCCCAGCCCCCAGTCGGTACCGGCGGGCTGTGTCGTCGCCGCCAGCCGCTCGAGCGCACCCCGGGCAAGCCCGGCTTGCCCACAGCGCGTGGCCGCCTCCACGAGCTCGGGGAGTGCCCATCCCGAAGCATAGAGGTCGACGGGATCCCAGCAAGCCTGCTGAGCCGCCGTCATTGCCTCCTCGTAGCGACTGAGCCCGTTGTAGAGCATCGCAGCCGCGTACTGCGCCAGGGTTATCACGCTTTCCTGCCTGGAGCCCTCAGCCTGATCGACGGTGGCGCGGATCAGAGTGGACGCCTCGGCCTCGCGCCCCCTGAGGCTTAGGAGCACGAGCGTAGTGAAGGGCTGCAGGCGGGCTCCGGTTGCAGCGGTGACTTCTTTGATCTCCGCGATGAGGGATGCCGTCGCCGCCAAGTCACCGGCCCGGGCCGTGGCGCCAGCCAGCGAGTTCAGGTAAATCGGCAGTTGCTCGAGGGCTCCGGCGTCCCGGACGAGCTGGATCTGGCATGCCACTACGGTCCGCGTCGCCTCGTTGTCCCACATGGCATACGTCGGTGCGCTGGCCAGCCAGCCCCAGCGTTCTACGGTGGACACGCCTTCGTCCACAAGGACGCGCGCTGCGCGCCGTAGCGTCGGTGCGGCGGCGGCGCGTCCCTCGGTGACGAGAAGCGCAAGCCCGTCGAGAATGAGGTCGATCGGCCGTGGAGGGTGGGCGGGCGGGGGAAGCGCCCTGGCTGCGCGGCACACTTTCATCCTGGCACTAACACCGGCAGGCCCGGCGAGTTGTGCCGCACCCAAGGCGTCCAGGTAAGTGTCGCGCGCCAGATCGGGATCCAGTGATTCGAGCCGTTTGGCAGCGTTCAGCAGCAACGTGGCCGGGTCGCTGCCTGCCCCCGAGCTGAACGCAATCTGTCCACGCAGCATGTCGGTTTGGGCGCGCTGGAACTCGTCGAGCGGCCCGGCCTCCGCCGTGGCCGCCAGCTCCAGCGCTTTGGCGAACGCGCCGGCCTGCAGGTGAGCCTGGGCCGCGGCCAGCGCGCGCTGGGCTCGCTGCGCCGGGTCGATCGTAAGCTCGGCGGATCGTTGCAGGAACGCGGCTGCTGCGGCGACGCCGCCGCGGGCCTGCGCGCGGCCGGCCGAGCCTTCGAGTTCGGCGGCGACCTCCTCATCGGGTCCCGGGGTGGCGCGGGCCCGGTGCCAGGCCCGCCGGTCCGGGTCGGTCTCGGCGATGGTGGCATCGGCCAGAGCGCGATGCACGCGGTGCCGGTCGTCCGCGGCTGCTGAGCGATACGCGGCGGACCGGACGAGTGGGTGTGCGAACTCGACGCGCCCGGCCAGCTCGAGCAGCCCGCCATCCTGTGCGGGGCCCGCCGCCGCGATGTTGATCCCGAGCGTCCCTGCGGCACGGTGGAGCAGGGCGCGGTCGCCGAGGGGTTCCGCGGCAGCGGTGAGGACGAGCAGTTGCGTGTCTGCAGGGAGCAGCTGGAGGCGCCGCACGTAGCTCTGTTCGATCCGGCCGGCGACCGGCTGACCGCTGGGGAAACCGAACCCGCCGGCGAGATCGGCGACGCTCCACGTCCGCGGCAGCTCGAGTAGCGCGAGTGGGTTGCCGTGACTCTCCTTGATGATCTGGTCGCATACGGCGGCGTCCAGAGGGCCGGGCACGTTGTCCAGCAGCAGCGCGCGGGCATCGCTGTCGCCGAGTTCGTGGACCGGCAGGACCGGCAGACCGGCGAGAACGTCATCGCCGGCCCCTGTCCGCGCGGCACACACCACCGCGATCCGGTCGGCGAGCAGGCGGCGGGCGACGAACCCCAGGATCTGCGCCGAGGCGTGGTCGAGCCATTGCCCGTCGTCGACGACACAGACCAGCGGCTGCTGCTCGGCGACCTCGGCGAACAGCGTCAGCACGGCCAGCCCGACCAGGAACCGGTCGGGCGCCGGGCCGGTGCTGCGGCCGAATACCGTCGCGAGCGCATCGCGCTGCGGGACGGGCAGCCGGTCGAGGTGATCCAGCATGGGCGCGCAGAGCTGGTGCAGGCCGGCGTAGGCCAGCTCCATCTCCGACTCGACGCCGACAGCTCTCGCGACGTACCAGCCCGCGACCCGGCCGGACAGATAGCCCAGCAGCGCGCTCTTGCCCACGCCCGCCTCGCCCCGCAGGACGGTGACCCGGCTCCGGCCAGCGAGCGCGTCGGCCACGAGCCGGTCGAGTGCCTCGCACTCGCTGCGGCGTCCGAGGAGCTTCGGGGGCGGGCGGGGATCGTGACTCGTCGGCGGCCTCCTTGCGTTGTCCCGCGACTGCGCGCAGCCGGTATCAGCCGAGCGTACGTCTGCGGCCGGGCCTGCGGAACCCCGCTGGCCCAGGGGCCGCGCCAGGGTGTCTCCCGGGGGCGATGCAGCACTCGAAGTGCAAGGGTGATTCCTGACCCGGCCGGCGCAACGCGCACTGGCCGGCTGGGCCCGCCACGCACATGACAGCGGAGCAGGCCGGGATGGAACTGCCGGCGTGAGCCACAACGACGTCTGGAGGAACCATGTCCGCCTCGATCAACTCCTCGCCCGTGCACCGCGAGCGGGACCTGATCGGGCAGACCGTCCTGGTCATCGGGGGCAGCTCCGGCATCGGGCTCGAGACCGCCCGGCTCGCCCGCGCCCAGGGAGCAGGCATCATCCTCACCGCCCGCGACCCGGACCGCCTGCACCGCGCGGGCCTCGAGCTCGGGGCCAGCATCGCCGCCTTCGACGCCACCGACTTCGGCCGGCTCGGCCGGTTCTTCGACGCACTGCCCGCCCCCATCGACCACCTCCTGGTCACCGGCCCCGGCCCCTACTACGCACCGCTGTCCGAGTTCGACCTCGACGCAGCACGCCGCAACGTCGACGCCCATCTCCTGCTGCCGCTGCAGGTCGCAAAGGACGCCGCGGCCAAGATCCGCCCGGGAGGCACCCTGCTATTCATGGGCGGCACCGGCGGCCGCCGCGCGGCAGCGGGCCGCTCGTTCATCGCGGCGCTCATGGCCGCGCTGCCCGCCATGACCAGGACCCTCGCGGTCGAGGTCGCGCCCGTCCGGGTCAACCTGCTCGCGGCAGGGTTTGTCGACACGCCTTTGTCGGCCTTCCTGCTCGGCGACCAGATCGACCAGCGCCGCGAACAGCTCCGTGCCACGCTGCCGATCGGCCGCGTCGTCGGCCCGGCCGACATCGCCGCCCTGGCGGTCCACCTCATGACGAACACCGCGATCACCGGCGCGACCTTCGACATCGACGGCGGCCAGCAACTCCTCGAAGGGTGAGCGCGGGATACCGCGACGAAAGCGACGCTTAGCTCGCTGGCAGCGACCGCACTCCAGTGGCGGCGCGGATGTCACCGCCACGAGGGTCGCCTCGCCCAAGACCGCCGACACTCA
>NZ_DASZGI010000413.1:0-5837 GCF_035938995.1 Actinocrinis sp. | reverse complement strand
CCCGGCGGGCCGGGAGTCCGGAAGGAGGCCACCCGGATCCCGCCAGGAGAGGGGATGTGCAGACGTCGGGCTAGCGCAGTGACCGGAACGCGGCGCGGAGCTCACTGGCGAACAGCGCCGGTTCCTGCCAGGCGGCGAAGTGGTTGCCCCGGTCGAGCTCGTTGAAGTAGATGAGCTTGGGGTAGGCCCGCTCGGCCCAGCTGCGCGGGGCCTTGTAGATCTCGTGCGGGAAGACGCTCACCGCGGCCGGGATCGAGACGCCCTTGACGTCGAAGAAGCCGACCGTGTTCTCCCAGTACAACCGGGTGGAGGAAACCCCGGTGTTCGTCACCCAGTAGAACGTGAGGTTGTCGAGGACCTCGTCCCGGGTCAGGTTGCCGACGGGGTGCCCGGCGAAGGCGTCGGCGATGTCGGCGTAGCTGGACGCGTCGTGGTCGATCATCCAGGCCGCCAGGGTGACGGGCGAGTCAGCCAGGCCGTACAGCGTCTGCGGCCGCGTCCCCATCTCCACCCCGTACCCGACGCCCTTGGCGAAGAAGAAGTTCAGCTGCTCGAACGTGCGGTTTTCCTCCTCCGACAGGCCCGACGGCGGCGGGCCGCCCGCCCCGAACACGTTGCGCACCAGCGTCAGCCAGACATCCGCCGGGACGACGCCGGCCATGTTGGTGTGGATGCCGAGCAGCCCCGCGGGTGCCTGCACGCCCATCAGGTCGGTGATGACCGCGCCCCAGTCGCCGCCTTGCGCCACGTAGCTCTGGTAGCCGAGGCGCTTCATCAGCGTGTCCCACGCCTGCGCTATCCGGACGGGGCCCCAGCCGAGGTCCCGCGGCTTGCCGGAGTACCCGTAACCCGGCATCGAGGGGATTACCACGTCGAAGGCGTCCGCCGCGCTCGCGCCGTGCGCGGTGGGGTTGGTGAGCGGGTCGATGACGTTCAGCAGCTCGATGACCGAGCCGGGCCACCCGTGTGTGATGATGACCGGCAGCGCGTTCTCGTGCGGCGAGCGGACGTGGATGAAGTGAATGTCCAGCCCGTCGATCTCGGTGACGAAGTGCGGCAGGGCGCCCAGCCGGGCCTCGCAGCGGTGCATGTCGTACTCCGTTGGCCAGTAGCGGGCGAGTTCCTGGGTCACTGCCTGCTGCACGCCCTGCGAGGAGTCGGCGACGAGTTCTGGGTCTGGCCAGCGGGTGGCGGTGATGCGGGCGCGCAGCGCCTTGAGTTCCGTCTCGGGGGTGACCGGGACCGTGAACGGCCGGATCGCCGTGGCACCCGCTGTCATTTCGGTCGTAGCGGACATAGGGAGTTCCCTTCTCCGTGGGAGTGGCTACGACATGAAGCCTCCTCGGTTCCCCTCCGCGAAGCGCCCGTGCCGGACCCCGGGATTGCTCACCGGGGTACCCACCGGGCAGCGCGCGGGCTGGCCCAGGGGCGCGGTGAAGGCCGCGGCAGTCAGCCGATCTCGTCCGGAAAAATCAAAAAGATTATCACGGGCGAGTTCGTGGTTCCCTCCAGTCCGCGCCAGTGTCTCCTCGGGGGGCGGGATGCGTTATGGCCCGGTCCCCGGAGTCCCGGCCAGGATCAGCTGGGGGCCGGACCGTCCAGGGCACTCGCGAGCTCCCGCCGGGAGCGGATGCCGAGTTTGGTGAACACGTTGTGCAGGTGCCACTCGACGGTCCGCGAGCTGAGGAAGAGCCGGGTGCTGATCTCGGGATTGGACAGCCCGTCGCGGGCCAGCCGCGCCATCTGCCGCTCCTGGGCGGTCAGATCGTCGCGCGTGTCGGCTGTCCGCTTGCGAACGTTCTCGCCTGTCGCCTGAAGTTCCTTGCGCGCGCGCTCCGCGAATGCCTCCATCCCGATCGCGGCGAGCATCTCGTGGGCCGTGCGCAGCTGCTCGCGCGCGGCCACCCGGCGGTTCTCGCGGCGCAGCCACTCACCGTAGAGAAGGTGCGCGCGGGCGAGCTCTGGACGGAGCCGGCTGCGCCTCAGCCGCTCGATCGCCTCGCGGTACAGATCGTCGGCGGCCGCCCCGTCGCTGAGCAGCGCCCGGCAGCGGGCTTCGATGCCACGTGCGAACTCGGTGCGGCAGGGCTGTGTCGTCTCGGCCAATCGCTCGAGCGCGTCACGGGCGAGCTCGGCCTCTCCTGCGCGCACGGCCGCCTCGACCAGTTCGGGCAGCACCCACATGGACCACCAGTTGAGGGGGTCTGAGGCGGCTTGCCGGGCTTCGGATGCCGCCTCCTCGTAGCGGGCGACACCGTTGTAGAGGACGGCGGCCGCCCAGTGCGCCCAGGCCGACGCCATCCCTTGTCCTCCGGGCGCGGCCAGCTCGATCGCGCTCGCTATCGGTGCAGCGGCCTCGGCTTCCCTCCCTTGCAATGCCAGGAGCCTCAGCAAGGCGTAGGGCGCCTGGCGGCTCTCGGTCGCCGCCGCCACGGTGTCGGTCTCCGCGATGAGCGAGGCGGCACCTGCGAAGTCGCCCATCCACGAGGTTGCTATCGCCAAATTGGAGAGGGAGCTCGGCAGCGCCGCAAGTGCGCCAGCGTCGCGGAGGAGCCGGACCTCTCTTGCGGAGTTCGCGCGCATACCCTCGATGTCCCACAGGAGAGCGGTGGCGGACGCCGCGATCCAGCCCCATAGCAGGACGTCCGTCACGGGGATGCCAGCGAGCGCTTTTGCTGCTCGCTGCAACGTCGGAGTGGCGGCAGCGTGCCCCTCGGTGGTCAGCAGCGCGAGACCGTCAAGGAGGAGGTCAAGGGGACGCGGAGCACCTGGCGGCGGAGGGAGCGCCCGCACGGCGCGGCAGATCTCCAGGAGGACGCCCTCTCTCGCCACATGCGCGGCGACGAGCGTCGCGCCCCAGGCGGTCAGGTAGGTGTCACGCGCGAGCGCTAGGTCGAACGGCTCGAGCCGCCTCGCCGCATTCAGCAGCAGCGCGGGAGCATCGCTGTCAAGAAACGAGATGAAGGCGACGTGGGCCCGTAGCAGGTCGGCGCGGGCGCGCTGAAACTCGTCGAGCGCTCCGGTCTCCACCGCGGCGGCTAGTGCGAGAGCCGCGTCGAATTCGCCGGCCTGCAAGCAGGCCTGCGCCGCGGCCAGAGCGCGATCCGCCCGCCGCGCCGGGTCGTTCGTCAGCGCCACGGCGCGCCTCAGGAACGCCGCCGTGGCGGCGAGCCCGCCGCGCGCCTGCGCCCGGCCAGCCGAGTGCTCGAGCTCCAGGGCAACCTGCTCATCGGGCCCCGCAGCGGCCGTGGCCAGATGCCACGCACGACGGTCCGGGTCGGCCTCTCGGTCGGTCGCTTCGGCCAGCGCCAGGTGGGCCGCGCGGCGATCCTCGGCCGTCGCCGATCGGTACATCGCCGAGCGCACCAGCGGATGGCGGAACGTCACCCGTCCGCCGATCTCCAGCAATCCATCCGCCTCTGCGGCCTCCGCGTCCGCGGGCCCCAGACCGAGCCGCTTGGCCGCGCGCCACAGCAGTAGCGGATCGCCGGCCGGCTCCGCCGCCGCGACCAGCAACAGACGCCGCCCGTCAGCAGAGAGCAGCTCAAGACGCCGGACGAAGCTCTCCTCGATCCGCCCTGTCAGCGCCTGTGTACTCATCAGGCCGAAGCCGCCCGCCAGCTGCGTCGCGGTCAACCCACGCGGCAGCTCAAGCAGCGCCAGCGGATTCCCCCGCGTCTCGGCGACGATGCGGTCCCGGACTGCCTCATCCAGTTTGAACCGCACGGCGGAGTTCAGCAGCGCGTGCGCGTCGCCGTTGCGCACACCCTGCACCTCCAGTTCGGGCACGTGCCGAAGCTCTCCGCCCGGCTCGCGGATGCCGAACACGATCCCGACCGGCTCGGCCAGCAGCCGGCGGGCGACGAAGGCCAGCGTCAGTCCCGAGGCCTGATCGAGCCACTGCGCGTCATCGACGACACACAGCAGCGGACGTTCCTCGGCTACCGCCGCGAACAGGCTCAACACCGCCAGCCCGACGAGAAACCGATCCGGGGCTACGCCGGCGCTCAGGCCGAACACGATCTCCATGGCCTGCCGCTGCGGCGCTGGGAGCCGGTCGAGCCGGTCGAGCAGCGGCACGCACAGCTGATGGAGACTGGCGTAGGCCAGCTCCATCTCCGACTCCACCCCCGCCGCCCGGATGACCGCCAGATCCGACGCCGACGCGATCAGGTGTTCCAGCAGCGCCGTCTTCCCGATTCCAGCCTCGCCGCGCAGCACCAGCGACCGGCTCTCGCCGCGGCGGACCGCCGAGACCAAGTCGTCCAGCAGCGCGCACTCGCTCGACCGGCCACGTAGTGTCGGGCGCCTCCCCGCTTCCCGGGAACGGCTCTCCATCAGCAACGGCCGCGCGTCGAGCTGCCAAAGCGCCGCAAGGCCGGCCGCTGCAGACGGGAAGTCCGAGCCCTTGATCCCTTCAGCGTCTCGAGCTGCTCGCCCGCCGGGAGCTCGGCAAACGGCCGGCTGCCGTTGAGCACTGACACGCCGTCTTCGGTCGTCCGCGCGGCCCCGGAATCCTCGCACGCGACCTCAGCAAGCTTCTCGACGACTCGCGCGTAGACATCGTTGGACAACGCGTCGTGGGGGTACATGGTATGAGCGGCGGCGGTGTTAGTCGCGATGGCCCGACTGCCGAGCGAGCCGTTTCGGGCGTGCCCAGGTGCAGCTCCCTCCACGAAGCAGACACTACGCCTCCTGGAGCACCATGTCGACGCGGAGCGGGATCCGGCCCGGCCAGGTCAGTCCCTTGTCGGGCTTGCTCAAAGCGGGTCGCCGCGCTGCTGATACCGCTCGCGCGATGGCACCCACGACCGTAGGGGCTGACTCCGCGAGGCGGCGTGCGACCTCGGTGCGACCCGCATCTACCCGAGCGAGCAAATCCGTCAACACACGCGCTGCGAACTCCAGCAGACAGGTCGCCTCTCAAGATCCGGTCCTGTCAGCTGAGCTGTCAGCTTCCAGTATCCGGGCGACGTCGTGACTCCTGCACGCCGTGGGATCTTGGCCGCTGACCGCGACCTTGACCACCTGGGCAGCCACGCGCTTGTCGCCGTCAGGGCCGCGCTCCGCCTAGTGATCAGGGTCGGGGCCGTGTCGGCTGGTAAGCGGCCGCTGATCCCGTCTCACTGGCGCCGGGAGGCTGTCAACCCGGACGCGATCTTGGACCGGGCCATTCAGATTAGATGTTCTGTGCGCAATACGCGCTGCATCAAGAGTGATTACCACCCGCGCCGAATCGGCGTTAGGCGCGATGCTTTATCTCGCAAAGATTCGTTCGCTACTCTACGCGACTTCTGGCATAGTGGCACAAGGCCGTCGTTGAGACGGGCGGGCGGCAGGTGCCGTGTCGCCGCCATTTGTCAGGCGGACTTATCCTGAGCCCGCGATCCCCGGCTGCTCTGTCGCCGGGGATCGATATCCTCTCGGTTCCTGAAGCGGCGGTCTGTTTGACCGAGAGAAGCCGGTAGGCAGTGGTGACGGGTGGACGGAGTCGCGCCGGAGGCTGCATGCCTGGCTAGCTGAGCGTAGCCAGCTTCTGGCTGAGTATTACGCGTCGGCCATATATTTCCTGTTGACGCTAGAAGCGCCTGCGCGGATGTCCCATGTCGCCCACGCGGTGCGGGAGCTTTGTCTTCACCTGCCAGATGCCGTGGGGTGGTCAAGCTTGACGGCAGGCAGAGCGAGGCGAGGTCCGGGGAATTCATCAAAGCGCGGGAAGCCGCTCGCCTGCCGGATGATGCCGGCGGCTTCCGGGTGTGCGGTGAGGTTGTCGCCTGAGCGTGAGTGCACCGACTGCGCCGGACATGGCGACGTACTGCACTACTCTAATCGAGATG
>NZ_DASZGI010000412.1:0-10381 GCF_035938995.1 Actinocrinis sp. | reverse complement strand
CAGGCTCGCGATTCCGGCCGCAGGCATGGTGTGGCCGATCATCGACTTCACCGACCCGAGCGCGATCGGGTCGCCGTCGGGCGGGCCGAAGACCTCGGCGAGCGTCGTCACCTCGGCCCCGTCCCCGGCGGGTGTCGCAGTACCGTGCGCCTCAAGCAGCCCGAGCGCGTCGGCGGCGCGCGGATCGAGCCCCGCGGCGGCCCAGGCCTGGCGCACCGCCCGCACCTGGCCGGCCGGTTCGGGATTGAACAGGCTGGCGGCCCGGCCGTCGCTGGCCACTCCGGTGCCGCGGATCACGGCGTAGACCCGGTCCCCGGCGGCGAGCGCGTCGTCGAGCCGCTTGAGGACGACGACTCCGGTGCCCTCGCCGATCAGGATCCCGTCGGCGCCGCGGTGGAAGGGGCGGATGCGTTCGCTCCGGGAGAGCGCGCCGAGCTGGTTGAACACGCTCCAGAAGGTGATGTCGTGGCAGTGGTGCGCGCCGCCGGCGAGCATCGCGTCGCAGCGCCCGGCGACGAGTTCCGCCACGGCGTGGTCCACCGCGACCAGCGACGACGCGCACGCCGCGTCGACCGTGTAGGCCGGGCCTCGCACGTCGAGCCGGTTCGAGATGCGGGAGGCGGCCAGGTTCGGCACCAGGCCGATCGCCGCCTCGGGCTTGTGCGGGCCGAGGGCGTCGGCGAACGCGGCGCGCACCTGCTCGGCCCGGTCGTCCGGCAGGTCCGGCATCAGCTCGCGCAGGGTCCGTACCAGCTGGTTCGCGGTGCGCACGCGCTGGTCGAGGCGCACCAGGCCGGGAGTGAGGTAGCCGCCGCGGCCGAGGACGACGCCGATGCGATCACGGGATGGCAACCGCTCCCGCCCGCCGGCGTCGGCGATCGCGTCGGCCGCGACGCGTAGCGCGAGCAGTTGGTCCGGCTCGGCGCCGGGGACGGAGTCCGGCATGATGCCGAACTCGAGCGGATCGATCTCGGCGTATTCGTCCACGAACCCGCCGCGCCGACAGTACAGCCGGTCGGGGCGGCCCGGTCCGGCCGCCGGGTCGTAGAACTCTGGATCCCAGCGGCCCGCTGGCGCGTCCGTGATGCAGTCCACGCCGCCGACGAGGTTCTTCCAGTACGCGTCGAGGTTGCTTGCGCCCGGCAGCAACACCGCCATCCCGACGATCGCGATCGGAGTCGCCGTCGCTGTTGCTCCGGTGTGGGGCGCGGTACCCGTCGTGCCCAAGGACGGGGTTGATGTCATGCCTGAGTCACCACCCGGAGGCCGTGTAGACCACCGCGGTACCGTTCCCGCCCCAGGCCAGTTCCCGTAGCAGCGCCAGCGCCCCTTCCTCCGGGTCGATCAGCGCGATGCCGCGCTTGGCATAGGCCTGCATCAGTTCGGGGGTGACCATGCCGCCGTGCTCTTCGGACGGCGCCCACGGACCCCAGTGCACGGTCAGGCAGCGGGCGCCGGTCCGGGCCGCCCAGGCGGCGCCGAGGCTTTCCAGCGCGTCGTTCGCGGCGGCGTAGTCGCTCTGGCCGCGGTTGCCGAAGACCGCTGCGATGCTGCCGAACAGGACGCTGAATCGGGGCGGTTCGGGCAGGTGGTCGAGGCCTGCGAACAGGGCGCGGGCGCCGTCGGCTTTGGTCGCGAAGACCCGGGCGAACGACTCTGGGGTCTTGTCCGCGATGACCTTGTCCTCGATGATCCCAGCCGCGTAGACGACGCCGTCCAGCCGCCCGTGCTCGGTGTGGATGTCCTTGAGCAGTTGCCGCAGCGCCGCGCCGTCGCGCACGTCGAGGGCGTGGTAGCGGGGGCGGGCGCCGAAGCCGCGAAGCCGCTGGAGGGTGGTGGCGACCTCGCGGGCCGCGAGAGTCGCGGCGACGGTGCGCTCGATCTCGGCGGGGGCTCGCATCCCGCCGGCGATCAGTGCGGCGCGCAGTGCTACGGCGTCCGCGGCACTGGCGGTGGCGGGCGACTCGGGCTCCACGGGCAGCGGTGTGCGGCCGATCAGTTCGATGCGGCACCGGGCCGCGGCGGCCAGGGCCGAGGCGATGCGGGCGGTGATGCCGCGAGCGCCGCCGACGATCATGAGGACGCTTTCGCGGTCCAGCCCGAGTGCTTGGGCCTCGGCGGCGCCGTCGCCCGCAGGACCGGCGCCGCCCGTCGCGAGCGCGCCGAGCGGCGTCTCGACCGGGTCGAGCCGAAGCCGCCGGTCGGCGCGGTGGATCGCAACCGGGTGCCGGTCACCCGACAGAAGTTCGGCCACGAGGAGCTTGGCCGTCTGCTCTGCGGGAGCGGCCGGATCGAGTTCGACGAGGCGCGCGACGGTCTGCGGGTACTCGCGGCCGATCGTCCGCATCAGGCCACGAAGACCGGCGGCGGCTCCCGGTGCGTCGGCCGGGCGGGCGGCGAGGAACCACTGTGGCGGGTTCGCGAGCACGGTTTTGATCTCGGCGAAGGCAGCGGGAAGCAGCGGCTGCTCTGCGCTGGTCAGGCCGCCGAAGTGCAGGACGCCGTCGATAGCGTTCGGTGCTTGAGTGTTTGCCGATTCAGTGTTCGATGACGTGTCGCTCGGCGGCTCGGTGCCGGAGGGCTGCGCCTTACGCGGCGGCTCGACTGAGGCGCCGTGCGCGGCGAGTTGGGCGGCGACCGCTTCGGCGAGCGGTGCCGCCTCGTCGGTGCCGAGCAGCGCGAACCGCTTGCCGGCCAGCGCACCGTAGTCGGGCGTCTCGGGCAGCGGGGCGTCGATCTCGCGCAGTTCGATGCGCCGCGGGGCGCGGATGTCCGGCTCCGGTACCGCCGCGAAGTCCTCGAATGGTGCAGCGCCGGCCGGGTCCGAGGACGGTTGGGTCGATCCCTGGTGCGCGAGTTGGTCCGGCCCGTTTGCCGATGTGGTCGCGTGGTCGGGCGCCGCCGCGTCGTCAAGGTGCTGTGACAGCCACGCGGCGATCGCCCGCGCGGTGCGGGCTTTCGCCATCTGCTCGTACTGGTCGTCGTCGAGGTCCGCCGCGCCCAGGTTCAGCCGCTTGGCCAGTTCCCCGGCGATCTCGGTGCGCTTGATCGAGTCGACGCTGAGGTCAGCCTCGAGGTCGAGGTCGGGCTCGATCATGTCGATCGGGTAGCCGGTCCGGACGCTGATGATCTCCAGGACGGTGCCCAGGATGTCAGTTGCCTTCACGCCTGCCGGGGCGTTCTCCTGCGGGGCCGATGCGCCCGCGACGGTTTCCGCGGGGGGCGCATAGGACCCCGCAGACGCCGAGGTCAGGGCCATCGGTTCGGGCCGGTACTGGTCGAGCGCGGGTCCGGCAGTGGGTCCGGCCTGCAGGACCACGCGGGCGCCGGGGGTCGCGCCGAGGTACGCCAGCATGACGTCGCGCTGTGCGGCGACCATCTCGCGGCTGGTGCGCAGGAAGTCCGCGAGCAGCGCGTCCGGATTCGTCTGGCCTGCGCCGGACGCTGCCGTGGGCTCCGGGATCACGGTCCCCTCCAGGGAGATTCGTCGGGCGGGGGCCAGGCCCCCGGGGAGGCTGGCGCCGTCCGCGGTGCGCACGAGGTGGCCGTCCACGGTCCAGCCGGGCCGGGTCGGGCGGGGCGCGGTCTCGGCGTCGAGGGTGTCGCGGCCCTCGAACAGCCAGCCCGTGCGCAGCGCCACCCCCGCCGTGGCCAGCCGGGCGAGCGCGCGCAGCAGCCCTCGAAGGCCCGCGTCGGGGCGGTCTTCGCAGGCCACTGCGGCATGGGGGCGACCCTCGAGCACGGCATCGACCAGGCGGGTGAGCACGCGGCCGGGACCTGCCTCGACGAAGACGCGCATCCCGGCCTCGTACATCGCCTCGATCTCGTCGGCGAAGCGCACCGGCGCGCCGATCTGCGCGGCCAGCCCTGCTCGGACTGCGGCGGCTGACGGCTCGTACGGTGCGGCGGTGCGGTTGGCGTAGACCGGGACCTCGGGAGCGCGTACCTCAATTCCGTCGAGGACTCCGGCGAACGCGTCGCCTGCTGCCGCGACGATCGGGCTGTGGAAGGCGCAGGCGACCGGGATGCGCTTGGCTCCGATCCCGGCGGCGCGCAGCTCGACCACGGCTTTGTCCACCGCGTCGGTCGGGCCGGAGATCACCAGCTGCTTCGGCGCGTTCTGATTCGCCGGGACAACGGTGCCGTCGAGCCCGGCCGCCGCGAGCACGGACTCGACCTCGGCCCGTCCGGCCGCGACGGCGGCCATGGCGCCCGGGTCGTCGCCCGCCGCCTCGAGGATGACGCGGGCGCGTTCGCGGCTGGCGGCAAGCAGCGCCGCCGGGTCGATCGCGCCTGCGGAAGCCAGCGCGACGAGCTCGCCGTAGCTGTGCCCTGCGACCGCGTCGGGGCGGATGCCCAGACGCCGCAGCAGATGGTCGACGGCCAGTCCGGCGACGCCTAGCGCCGGCTGCGCCACGCGCGTGTCGCGCACTCGGACGTCCTGCTCGGCGCGGGTTTCGTTGTCGAAGGCTGTCGGGGGGTGCATCAGGCCGGCCCACTCGGAGCCGAGCCTGAGGTAGTGCTGGATCTCGGGGAAGGCGACGAAGAGCTCGGCGAGCATCCCGGGCCGTTGACTGCCCTGGCCGGGGAACAGCAGCGCGGTCTTGGCCTCGCTGAAGTGGTCGTCGTCGGCGGGCTGGTAGAGCCCTGCCACTGGGTCGTGCTCACCGTTCAGGGCGCGGCGGGCCAGCGCCGCCAGGTCATCGGGGTCTGAGGCGACCAGCGCGACCCACGCCCGATCGGTACGGCCGTCGGCGGCCCGCGACGCGGTGAGCGCCAGGTCGCGCAGCCGCCACGGCTGCGCCTTCGGCTCGTCCTGCATCCGGGCGAGCAGCCGCTCGATCGTGCGGTGCGCGGCGGCGCGGTCGGTGCCGCGGAAGACGAAGAGCTCCGCAGGCCACGCGTCGCGTCCGTGGCGCGCGTCGATCTCCTGCTCGTAGCCGCTGAGCACGACGTGGAAGTTGGTGCCGCCGAAGCCGAAGGCGCTCACGCCGGCGATCCGATCGGCGGACGGGACTGGCCAGGGGCTTGCGGCGGTGTGGAAGACGAAGGGGCTGCGTGCGCGATCCCAGCCGGGGTTCGGCTTGGCCAGGTTGACGGTCGGCGGGCGGACGCCGATGTGCAGCGCCATCGCCGCCTTGACCAGGCCGGCGAGTCCCGCCGCGCACTTGGTGTGCCCGATCTGGGACTTGACCGAGCCGAGGGCGCAGCTCCCGGGGTCCGCGCCCGCCTCCTCGAACACGTCCGTCAGGGTACGCAGTTCGGTGCGGTCGCCGACCACCGTCCCGGTGCCGTGCGCCTCGACCAGGCCGACCCGCCGCGGGGAGATCCGGGCATTGCGATAGGCGCGTTCCAGTGCTCTGCGCTGGCCTTCCGGCCGCGGCGCGGTCAGGCCCAGCGCGCGGCCGTCGCTCGCGCTGCCGACGCCGCGGATCACCGCGTAGACCCGGTCGCCGTCCCGTTCCGCGTCGGCGAGCCGCTTGAGCAGGACGCAGGCCGCGCCCTCGCCCAGGGCGATGCCGTCCGCGTCGGCGTCGAAGGTGCGCGAGCGGCCGCTCGGGGAGAGCGCGTGCACCGAGGAGAACAGCAGGAAGTCGTTGATGCCGTTGTGCAGGTCCACTCCCCCGCACAGCACCAGGTCGCTGGTTCCCCCGGCCAGCTCCTTGCAGGCCACGTCGACGGCGGCGAGCGACGAGGCGCAGGCCGCGTCCACCGTGTAATTGGCGCCGCCCAGGTCGAGCCGGTTGGCGATCCGTCCGGCGATCACGTTGGCCAGCGCGCCGGGGAACGAGTCCTCGGTCAGGCGCGGCAGTTGTTCGTCGAGCTCGCGTGGCAGGGTGCCGAGATACGAGGGCAGGGTGTTGCGCAGGACTGCCGCGTTCGACAGGTCGCTGCCCGCTTCGGCGCCGAAGACGACCGAGGTGCGGTCGTGGTCGACGCCGGTGCGGTCGTAGCCGGCGTCCACGAGGGCACGCCGAGCGGCTTCGAGCGCGAGCAGCTGGGTCGGCTCGATGCTGCCGAGCGCCGCCGGGGGAATGCCGTAACGCAGCGGGTCGAAGGGGATCGGCGGCAGGAACCCGCCCCACTTCGACGGGGTGGCGCGGCCCGCGTCGCGGCCGACGGCGGCCGGGTCGTAGTAGATCTCGGGGTCCCAGCGTTCCTTCGGCACCTCGGTCACCCGGTCGGCGCCGTCGAGCACGGTGGCCCAGAAGGACGCGAGGTCGGGCGAGCCGGGGAACATGCAGGCCATGCCGACGATCGCGATCTCCAGCGGGGCCGGGGCCTCCGGCTGCGCTTCCGGCGCTCCCGCCGCGGGGATGTCCAGCCGCTCGCGCAGGACCTGCGCGCGTTCGGCATAGCAGCCGCGGGCGCCCTCGGTGACCTCGTCGTGCAGGGCGGCGATGGTCGTCACGGTGTCGCGCAGCACTGCGACCTGCCCGGCCATGAACATGCCCTCGGCGAGTTGCCCGGCCTCGTCGACCGCGATCAGGTCGGCCCCCTCGCGGCGCAGACCCTTGCTGGCGACGCGCAGCCGCCCGACGTTCAGCTCCTCCAGCCGCTCCCACGCGTCCCGGCCGGATACGCCCGCTTCTCGCAGCTGCTCCTTCACCCGCTCGAACTCGTCGGTGAACGGGCTGGCCACGCCGCGCGTCGTGTGCCCAGGGGCGGTCTCCAGCAGGGCCGTGGCTTGGGCGTCGACGACCTGTTGCTGGAAGAGGGGCTGAATGGCGCCGTTTCGGACGGCCTCTTCGGTGAACAGGTACGCGGTACCCATGAGGACGCCGACACGCGCGCCGTACGCGACGAGCGGCCCGGCCATCGCGGCGACCATGGCGGCGGAGCGGGCGTCGTGCACGCCGCCGGCGAACAGGACCTCACACGCGTGCGCGCCATTGTCCGCCGGCGCTTTCCCGCCATGCTCGGCGAGCCAGTCCTCCAGGACGCCGAGCTGGGCTTCCCACAGCGGAAAGCTCGCGCGCGGCCCGGTGTGGCCTCCGCACTCGGAGCCTTCGAAGACGAACTTGCGCGCCCCGGCGTCCAGGAACTGGCGCAGCAGGCCGGGCGAGGGCACGTGCAGGAAGGTGCTGATGCCCGCGTCCTCCAGCGCGCGGGCCTGGGCCGGCCGACCGCCCGCCACGATCGCGCAGGCGGGCCGCAGCTCCTTGATGATCTCGAGCTGGGCGGTGCGGGTGCTCTCGGGAGCGAATCCGAGCACGCCGACGCCCCACGGCCGGTCGCCGAGCGCCGCCGCGGCCTGCTGCATCATCGTGCGCGTCTGGTCCGCGTTCGAGAGGGCGAGCGCGAGGAACGGCAGCGCACCGTGCTCCGCCACCGACGCGGCGAACGCGGCTTGGTCGCTCACCCGCGTCATCGGGCCCTGAGCGACCGGCAGCCGGGTACCGAGGGCGGGCGCGAGCGGCGCGCCCGCGCCCAGCACGTCCGCGGTGGCATCGTCGCGCGCGGCGTCGAGGATCGCGGACCGGATCGCCCGCACGGCACCGCCCGCGTTCGCGTAGCGGTCGCGGAAGCGCGCGGCCAGGAAGCCGTCCTGCCCGATCGGCAGAAACGCCCCCGGGTCGGTGCCGAGCAGGTCAGCAACCTGTTCCGGAGCGAGCGCCGGATCGAACGCGTCGGCTGCCGCGCCGCGGGGGCGCAGCACGCGGTGCCCGCCGACGCACACGGTTTCCGAGCCGTCCATGCCGCGTATCGCGGCGCTGACATGCTCCGGCAGCTCGGACTCGGGCATGAGCGCGAGCTGGACGTCGAGGACGACGCCCATCGCGCCGCCGATCACCGCGGCCGCAGCGGTGTGCTCGCCGATACCTCCGGCGGCCCAGACCGCCAGGCCGAGGTCCGCGTCCGACGTCAGCTGCTGGAGCAGGACGAAGGTGCTCAGCTCGCCGACCGCTCCCCCGGCCTCGCCGCCGCGGGCGATCAGTCCGTCCGCGCCGGCCTCGGCGGCCGCCCGGGCCTTCGCGAGGCTGGTGACCTCGCACAGCACGCGCCATCCGGCCAGGCGCGGATCATCCGCCCGCCAGGGGGACCCGGCGCCGAGGACGACGCAGTCCACGCGGCCCGGCGCCAGCCGCTCCACCTCCGCGGGGTCGAGCTCACAGCCGCGCCCGGCCCGCACGCCGAACCCGCCGGGCGACCACTGCGCCGCGAGCTCCAGCGCCCGCCGGGCCGCCACACCGCCGCGCCCGAGGTCGAGAATCCCGGTTGCGCCCGCCCGCACGACGGCGGCCGCGAGCCGCGGGTTCGGCATGCCGCAAGGGCTGACCGCGAGCACCAGATCGCGTCGATTCCGGGCAGAGGGCATGGCAGCTCCGTCCTGAACGGGCGTGCTAGCTAATACGAAGAAAGCTCATGATTACCGGCGAGTACGATCAGTCTTCCACGCCCAAGGCGACCTCAGTGTAAATTCGTGGCTACAGCACGTATACCAGTACTCATATCTTGTTCAACGGTAAGCAAAGTGCTGGCAATACGTGACCTTCTCGCAGCCGGTTTCAGCTGCGTGAGCAGGAGCTCTGCACACTTGTTCGCATCCTGTTAAGCCTGTCGCGCCTCGGCGTGCGCCGGGCCGAATCGTAGCGCCGCCGCCGGCGATCGCAACGGCGGCCGGAAGCTGACCGAAGGCGCATATACGTATACATACCTAAGAGCGGGATTCGGTTCCCACCGCGTCGTCCAGCCGCACATTCGAGCGCTGCGCCTGCCGCGACCGCCGCACGGGTGTGGGCCAGAGGAAATCTGCCGTCGGTGGCGGGAGCGCCGCGGATGCCGCGACCCGGGCACGGTGTTCGCACGGGCGGGGGCGCTCCGGAGGCGCGCGGCGGCGCCAGGCGCGCCACCGGCTACGACGCGCGAAAAGCCGGGTCGCGGCGATCCGCCCCGGACCGGGAATCCATGCGATAGTCGATACCGCCGCCCCGTTCGAGGAGCTGAACACCAAGGCGTGGCGAGCCGGTCTAGCGGGAAATGACACGTTGACGAAATCCACGCGAAAACTACTGTTTGCCGTCTATGCGCAGGATGGCACATCTTGAAAGTCTTGAAACTCGTACGCTGCTGACCGAAACGCCGTGTCGCGGCGCGGTGAAGCGGCAGGTTCCGAAAGGTTGGCGATGAGCGTTGTCAGCGAGATGGTCGACGCTGTAGGCACGGCCAGCGCAGCTACGACCGGTTTGACCATGGTCGGCATCCCCACGCGCAACGAGGCGGCGACGGTCTCCACCGTCGCGCGGACCGCGGACGCGGGGCTGGCGCTGGCCGGGTCCGATCGCCCGGGCGTGATCGTCCTGGCGGACAACGGCAGCACCGACGGCACGGTGGAGCGGTTCCTGGAGACCGAGGTGCGCGCCCGCAAGGTCGTGGTGCGCTCCGGCGGCGAGGGCACCGGCAAGGGGACCAACGTGTTCGCGCTGATGGAGAAGGCGATGGACCTGGGGGCCTCCCGCCTGGTGCTGATCGACGGGGACATCCGCTCGGCCGAGCCGGAATGGGTCGGCCGGCTGGCGCGCGCGGTGGAGGGGGCCGCGCCGACCATGGCCGCGCCCATCTACCGGCGCAACCGGTACGAGGCCAACAGCACCAACCACCTGGTGTGCCCGCTGCTCGGGGCGCTGTTCGGCTCCACCCTCCAGCAGCCGATCGCCGGCGACTTCGCGTTCAACCGGGCCTTCATGCAGCGGGTGACCGCCTGGCCGCGCCCGGCCAGCGCGTCGCTCTACGGCATCGACGTCTGGCTGACCGCGAACGCGCTGCGCGAAGGGCACCGGGTGGTCGAGGTGCCGCTCGGCCGCAAGATCCACAACTCGCCGTTCCCGAAGATCCTTTTCCTGCCGCAGCAGGTGCTCGACGCGCTGCTGCACATCGCCGCGGCGACCGACCGGCCCCGCCCGGCCTCGGCGTCGCTGTTCGCCGCCGAGCCGCGCGACGCGGTGGACGCGGCCGCGAAGCGGCAGGATCCGGAGGTCGTGGCCTGGGTCACCCGGTCGGTGGGGGCGTACCTGACCACGTACGGCTCCGACATCGTCAGCCTGTTCCCGGCGGCGGCGGGGCTCGGCCCCGCGCCGTGGGGCCTGCGGGTGCGGCTGGAGGACTGGCCGCTGCTGCTCGCCGACTGCCTCGAGGGGGTGGCCGCGGGCGAGTTCGAGCGGTCCCGGGACCACCTGATCGCGCTCTACGTCAACCGGGTGATGACGTTCTGGGACGAGATCGACGGGCTCGGCCCGCAGGAGATCGACGCCGTCCTGGACCGGCAGACCTCCGAGACCGCGCGGGCCGTGCGCGAGCGCTCGATCCTGTTCGACCGCCCGCGGGTGCCCAGCGGCTTCGACCCCGGGCGCTGGGCGGAGTTCCAGTCCGGGGCCTAGCG
>NZ_DASZGI010000411.1:0-12084 GCF_035938995.1 Actinocrinis sp. | reverse complement strand
GGTGCTCTCCTCGATGGTCGTCTCGCTCTCGAGCTTCTATCCCGACGCGCTCGACGTCGACAACAAGGACCAGATCGACGTCACGGTCGCTCGCCTCATGGCCAAGCTTCGAACCATCGCGGCCTTCGCCTTCAAGAAGTCCATCGGGCAGCCCTTCGTCTACCCGAAGAACTCGCTCTCGTACTGCGCCAACTTCCTCAACATGATGTTCTCCGTCCCCGCCGAGCCCTACGAGATCGACGACGACGTGGTGAAGGTCCTGAACCTCCTCCTCATCCTGCACGCCGACCACGAGCAGAACTGCTCCACCTCCACGGTGCGCATGGTCGGCTCGGCCGAGGCGAACCTGTTCGCCAGCGTGTCCGCCGGGATCAACGCCCTGTTCGGCCCGCTGCACGGCGGCGCCAACTCGGCTGTGCTGGGCATGCTGGAGGAGATCCACGCCTCCGGCGACGACGTGAACACGTTCGTGGCCAAGGTCAAGGACCGCGCGCACGGTGTGCGGCTGATGGGCTTCGGCCACCGGGTCTATAAGAACTACGACCCGCGCGCGAAGATCGTCAAGCAGACCGCGGACGTCATCATCGACAAGCTCGCCCCGAACGACCCGCTGCTCGGGATCGCGAAGACGCTGGAGGAGACGGCGCTGTCGGACGAGTACTTCATCGAGCGCAAGCTCTACCCGAACGTCGACTTCTACACCGGTCTGATCTACCGGGCGATGGGCTTCCCGACCCAGTTCTTCACCGTCCTGTTCGCGATCGGGCGGCTGCCCGGCTGGATCGCCCACTACCGGGAGATGATCAACGACCCGGCGACGAAGATCGGCCGCCCGCGGCAGGTCTACACCGGGCCGACGCAGCGCACTTTCCTCTCCATGGACGAGCGCTAACGCGCCGGTGTGAGGCGCGGGCTGACCGCGTGCGCCGCGTGGCGGACGGACGGCGGTCCGCGCGCGGCGCACACCGGCGCAGCCGCTGCACACCCGTTTGCCCGCTGCGCACCGGTTTGCATATTAGAACCATGGGCATTTCTGCCGCATGCCTACGGTATCGCCGAGGCCGAGCCAGGGGGACGGGGAACAGCCACCGGTCTTGCGAGTGTCGTTTCACGGAGAGACCGTGCAGGTTTCCGACCCCCGGGTGCCCGACGCTCGGCCGCTCGTGTTCAGCAGAGCGGAGTGGGCCGCTTTCGAGGAGGGAGTACGGCTTGGCGAGTTCGATGTGACCGATCGTGCACCTTTACCCGGCGATGACCCGCCCCCGCCTTGACGTAGACGAGCCCTGATTGGACACTGAGCTGCGGAGTAATGGCCGTGTGACGCGCCGTACCGGGGAGAGGGCGGCACGACCTGGGGGTTTGAACGATGACCGCGAAGCATTCTGATATGTACGGGAAGGGCGAGCCGTCCTGGCGCCGCAGCTCGCGGTGCCCAGACGGGCACTGCGTCGAGGTGAGCGTCCAGGCGGACGTGGTGTTGTTGCGCGACTCCAAGTGCCCCGAGCGCCGCGCGATCCCCCTCGCATTTGCCGAATGGTCGGTGTTCATGGAGCGGATGCGTAACGCTGTATGGGGCGACTCGTTTGACTTGGCGACACCGACCGGTCCTGGATTGTGACGAATGGTCGGGATCGCCCGGGCCGGAACTTTTCATCCGACTTCCAGAGGGAATCATCTGACGATGGGGCGGTTGTGACCGAACTACTGGCGATCCTGGGGCGCCGCGGCCGCGGCCGCTCGGCATCCCGGGTCGAGCGAGGGGAAGCGCACGAGGTGACAAGCGGATTCAGAAGAAGGATCTGGCCGCTGGCCTTGACGTTGGGCCTGGCCTCCACGACCTTGGGCGCTCTCGTCTCGGCAGCTGTCCCCGGGCGGGCGTTTCTGGCAGTGTGGACGGTGGTGACGTTCGTCGCCGCGATCGGCGCCGCGTGGGAGGCGGAACGGCTCCATGAGGCCGCCCTACGGGTCTTGGTCCTCGTCCGCCGCACGCGTTGACGATTTGGCGATCGCCTTCCTTATCCTGACCACCGCCCCCACGGTGGCCGTCGACCCGGCGGACAGCCCCAGCGTCCACTTGAACACGGCCGATCTGGCGATGACGGCCATGTGAACGTGTCCAGTGATAAGTGCTGCAATCACGCACGCCGCCGTGAGCAGCAGCACGACGAACACGAAGACCCACGGCATGAGTTTCAGCGCGTTCTGGGTTCGCGTCTCCTCATCAGTCACATGCTTGAACGTCTCGAGCAGATGGGACCACCACGAGTCGGGCCCTTTGCGCTCCGCGGGCGGGCTAGACACAATCACCCCGGGATCGGGCGTCGAGGACCGCGTCGACCAGCGCGACGGCGTCGGCACCGAACAGTGCCCTGCCGCGAATCTGCGCGTAGTACTCGCCGTACTCGTCGTTCAAGATCGTCTCGTCCTTCGTCGTCCGGGAAACGTGCGGGAATTCCAAGTACAGCGAGGTCTGCCCGTCCGGCAGCTCTATCAGGTCGAATCCGATCAGCATCGCAGGGTACGTTGACGCCGCGAAGGGAACTATGCCGAGGCGTATTCGCTGGTCCTGTGCCGCCAGCTCGAGCACTCGACGCAGTTGGCCGTCGTGCACCGCAGCGCCCCCCACCTGGTTGTGCAGCGCCGCCTGGCCGAGGATGATCTCGGTGCGCGGAGAGTCCTCGTGTTCGAAGAGGACGCGCCGCTCGAGGCGCAGCGCGACCCGGCGACGTAACTCGTGCACCCCCACCGAGGCGAGTATCTCCCGGGCGTACTCCTCAGTCTGTATCAGACCATGGATGATGTTCGGCTGGAAGCCGCGGATCTCCGTGGCAGACCGTTCGTAGCTGAGGAAGTGCCCAAAGTCCGGTCCGACCAGATCGCGATACCGGTGCCACCACGGAGCCCGACCGGCCCGCGCTGCCTCGTCGAGCAGGTTCTGGGTCTCCTCGGGCCCGAGCGCGTAGAGCGCGGCGAGCTTCGTGACGTCCCCGGGAGAGACGGGCGTCGCGCCGGTCTCAATGCGGTTGAGCTTCTTGGCCGACCACTCCAGCTGTCGGCCGACCTGCTCCTGGGTAAGGTCCGCTTCCTCGCGTGCGCGACGCAGTCTCGTGCGGAGACGATGTCCGAATACGACCGGGTCAGTGTTCGCGACCACGGCGTCCCTCCCTGCAGTTAAAGCAAATCCGCGACGCCTTAACGGCGCTCGTGCGTACGGATCGGCAGCCTAACAGAGCTGACGGGACTGGACGTGTCTGGTGCGCTGTACCTTCCTCTGTCTGGTTCTACTGCGGTGAATCCAAAGGCACAGCGGGCCATGCCGGGAAATGGCATGGCCCGCCGTGTGTGTGCGGTTAGCCGAAGAACGACCTCAGGTACGCGGCCGTGGGCGAGCCCACCCCGGTCGCGTCGTCGAAGCCTTCCGTGGCGTGCTGGAGGTCACCCTTGCCCATCGTGCGGATGGCCGGGTTCGCCTCGCCGTTGCGCACGACCGCGAGCGTCACGTTCGGGCCGAGCGGGGTGTCGGTGACGTCCTTGAAGACGCCGAACATGCTGCGGAAGTAGATCTCCGGGTTGGCGAAGCCGATCGGCCACCCGTGCTGCGCCTGCTGGGCGTCGGCCTGGATGCCCACGAAGGTCGGGCAGGACAGGCTGGTGCCGCCGATCCGCAGCTCCGCGTAGGCGGTGGTGACGTTGTCGGGCAGCAGCTGGGTGTACCCCTCGAGGAAGCCGGTAGACGGGTCGCCGTACGCGGCGACGTCCGGGTTGACCCGCATCGGGCTGGTGGACGCGCCGGAGAGCAGGTGCTCGGACAGCGACGTGGGTACCGTGAACTTCTGGTACCAGGGCTGCGCGAAGTCCTGGCTGGTGCCGCCACCGCCGCCGTACAGCCAGGCGCCGGGCAGGCCGGACCAGGCCGAGCGGTCCGTGGTCAGCCCGGTGCTGTCGGTCTGCCAGCTGGTCTCCCACTCGTAGTTGTTGTGCTTGCCGATCGCGATGCTGGTGCCGCCGACCGAGGTCACCCACGGGTCGGCGGTCGGGTACTCGGTCTGCGCGAAGGGTGAGCCCTCCGCCGCACCGCACGCGGTCGCCGGGTCGTCGGCGCCGCAGTCGCCGGAGGAGAAGTAGAACCCGATGCCCTCGACCGCGCCCTGCTCGAAGACCTGCTCGTAGGCGGCGATCAGCGCCGGGTCCATGTTCACGATGTTGCCGTTGGCGTCGAGGAAGTGCATCAGCTCGCCCCACGAGTTGGACACCATGTCCGCCAGGTGGTGGTCGACGATCAGCGCCAGCGAGTCGAGCAGCCCGCCGTTGGGCGCGAAGCCGCCGCCGGCGGTGTCGAAGCAGGAGTTCGCGCCGACGTAGAGCACGTTCGCGTTCGGGGCCATGCCGTGCACGGACTCGACGTCGAGCGCCTCCTCGCCGGACCAGTCGCCGCACAGCGACTGCTCGGTCCACAGCGACGGGGTGACGATCTCCTGGTACTGGCCGGGCTTGAACGGCTGGTCGCCGTGCCGGGTCGCGTACTCGTTGGCGTCGGAAAGCATCGTCGGCAGGCCGTAGGCGTCGACGACCGCGACCGTGACGCCCTTACCGGTCAGGCCGGAGGTCGTGACACCGTACGCGCCGCGCACCTGCTTCGGCGTGTAGCCGCAGACCGCCCACGGTACGTTCCCGCCGTAGGCCGACGGCAGGTCGTTGGCGACCAGCTGGCCCTGGTAGTCGTCCGAGCAAGGCAGCGCCGTCAGGTACGGCACGCCGCCCTTGCTGCTCTGCATCTCGGGACCGTCGGCCGCGGCCGGGACGTTCGTCGGCTTGGCGTCGAAGCTCTCGTCCGACAGCCCGTCCACGCCGAGGACCGCCGACGCGACGCCGGCCGGCACCTTGGCGGGCGAGGCGGGCGCGCGCTTGGTGCCGCCGTGCACGCCGTACTGGTGGAACGAGGTGCTGAAGGCCGCGCTCGCCTGGGCGACCGTCCCGTGCACCGCGACGTAGTGCTCGGTGACGGCGGTGACCTTGAGCCCGGCCCCGGCCAGCCACGTCTTCACGGCCGCGAGCTGCGCCGGGGTGGCGCCGTAGCGGGCCTGGACCTGAGCCGGGGTCAGATAGTGGCGGTACGCGGCGCTGTTCGGATCGGAGACCGCCTGCGAGTAGGCGGCGAGTCCGGCCGGGTCGCGCCCGGCGAGGTACACGCGCAGGTCGACCTGCGAGGCCGCCGGGGTCGTGCCCCGGTCGGCGGACGAGGTCGCCCAAGCCGGTTTCGAGCCGCTCAGCGGCGTCGAGGCGGGCGACGCCTGCGCGGCGCCCGCGGTTCCCCCCAGGAACGCGGCGGTCAGGGGCAGCACGGCCGCCATGACCGTGGCCCTTCGCCAGCGGGGTGATGTGCGTGGAGAATGAGGGTGTTTCACCACTTGCGAGCCTCCCCTAACGGCCCGGGCACCGGTACGGGATGGTGCCCGGTGCGGCGGGCGGCTCCGGGCATGCCGGTGCCGCATGAGCATCTCTCCAAAATTCGGCCAAGCCAGAGCCACGCAATTGCAAAGGAATTCTCTCGCACGCCCGCCACGGGAGGCGGAGGGGACGCGCGGCGCTGCGGCTGCCGAGGTCGACGGGGTCGGATTAGGTGCGACGAGGGACGTCGGTTTGCGCCCGATCATGGCCCAGCGACGGTCCGAGCGCGCGCACGACGCGCAGGTCATCACCCCTAGGATGAGCAGTTCACCCGCTCAGCCGAAAACCTGACCGGAATGACCTGCGGATGATTCACGATCACCTGTTGACTGATGATCAGCGGCTGACCGGTGATCGGTGTTTGACGTGGATCAGCGCTTGACGCCGATTCCGCCGTAGATCCAGATCTTCTCGGACTCCTCAGGCACCGCGCCGTCCGGGCGCCACCACGGGAGCTGCACCAGGCCCGGCTCGACCAGGTCGAGGCCGTCGAAGAACTCGCCGATCTGCTGGTGGCTGCGCAGCACGAACGGGGCGGTGGCGTGGCTGTACCCCTTGACCGCGGAGAACGCCCGCTCCGGCTCGAAGTCGCCGGTGCCGTGGGAGACCACGAGGCATCCGCCGGACGGCAGGACCTGCCTCAGCCGCGCCACGACCTCGACCGGCTCGTCCACCGGCCGCAGGAAGTGCAGCACCGCGACCAGCAGCACCGCCACCGGCTGGGTGAAGTCGAGCACGCGGAGCACGTCGGGGTGCGTGAGGATGCTGTCGGCATCGCGCAGGTCCGCCTCGATGACAGCGGTGTGCCCCGGGTCGTGGTGGGCGAGCAGCGACTGGGTGTGGGAGAGCACGATCGGGTCGTTGTCGACGTAGATCACCCGGGCGTCCGGAGCGACCGCGCGGGCCACCTCGCCGGTGTTGCCCGGCCCGGGAATCCCGGTGCCGATGTCCAGGAACTGCCGGATCCCCCGCGCGGCCAGGAACCGCACCGCCCGGCCGAGGAAGGCCCGGTTGGCCAGCGCCATGTCGCGGCCCTCCGGCAGGACCGCGAGCACCTGCTCGGCGGCCTCTCGGTCCACCTGGTAGTTGTCCTTGCCACCGAGGTAGTAGTCGTACATGCGGGCCGGATGCGCGACGCGTGTGTCGACCCGGTCCACCTCCCAGCCGGAGACCAGCAGTTCCCTGGCGCCGCTGTCCGGCTCACCGGTGAGCCCGTGCAGGGCCGGTTCGTCGCGGGCAGGTCCCCCATGGTCCGGCATCGTCGCCTCCGCACGCCGCGTCGCGCGGCCGTCGAGGCCGGCGCATCCGAAGTTTTGTGCTTCGCAATGTACCCGGGTCCTGATGCGGTCTGTAGCTCCCGCGGCCCGGGAGTTCACCACTCCCAGCAGAAACCCACCACGGCCTGCGCGGCGCCGCCCTGCAGGAACCGGTGCGTCTCCAGCTCCGGGCCGAGCTCCACCGGCTCGCGCCGGGTGATCTGCCCGCCGGTGACGCCGTCCCACTCGGCCCACCAGACCGAGGTGGGCACCATCTCCGGGTGGAAGCGCACCCACAGCATGTACGAGTCGACCTTGCGCCGGAATCCGCGGCGCACCTCGGCGGGCGGCGGCTCGGGGTAGCTGAAGGTGGTGGTGTAGTTCAGCACGGCGGTGTCGCCGCGCAGCAGCGGACGCTCCAGCAGGATGTCGAGCGCGTAGTAGACGTTCCCGTCACTCGCCCGGATCTGGTAGAGGGGGCTGGGTATCCCGCCGTTCTGCACGTCCACGGTCAGCATCGCGGTGTCGGCCATGTACGGGATGCGGTCGAGCCCGTCGACCACGGCCTCGACGATCTGGTCGGTGCGGTGCACGGCGGGCAGCCCGTCCGGCCCCAGGTAGTGGTACTCGCGCATGTCGACCGTGCGATGCCGGGCTTCGGGCGCGTCGAAGATCGGCAGCTTGGTCTCCTCGGCGTCGCCGCGCACATAGCGGATGCTGGACGAGCCGGTGTAGAGAAACCGAAGCCGATCCGCGTCCTCGCGTTCGACGCCGAACGCCTCGATGAACCATTCGAGCACGGTGCTGGTCAGCGCGGTCTCCGGGCCGCCGCGGGCCAGCGCCCGCACCACCCGGCGGCGCAGCCGGTCGGGGTCCTGCGGCGGCTCGGCGGGCGCCCGGGCGGCCAGGTACTCGGCGATCACGTCGGCGATCGCCACGTGCGCGCCCGCGCCGGACACCAGCTTGGTCCGCCACCGCGCCCGGTACTTCCCGCTGCGGGTGAGCAGCTCGTACAGGAAGCCGCTGGCGGCGACGGCCTCCGGGGGCGGACGGCCGGTTCCGGCCCGGGCCAGGCGCTCGCGCTCCCGCTGGGGAGCCTGGGCCATGGTCGGCCGGCGGCGGCGCTCCTCGATCGCGTCGCGCACCCGGGCGAACTCCCGCCGCTCGGCCGGGCTGACCCCGAGCAGATCGATCAGTACGTCGAGCTTGTCCGGCGGCGGCAGGACCTTGCCGGAGAAGTAACCCCCGATGACTCCGTGCGCGTAGCCGGTCTTCTCGGCCAGGTAGCGGTAGGACAGGAGGGCGTCACGCTGCCGCCGCGCGTGCCTGCGGCGCAGGCGGCGCAGCGAGTCCCCGAGGTCCTCAAGGGATTCCACGGTGCGTAAGCCCAGTTCCTCCTGGGCCGCGGCGCCGGAGTCCAGTGAGTCCATCTCAACCCTGTCCTGTGAGGCTCACGCAGCGTCAGTGTAGCGGTTCGGCGCGTGATGCCGCTGGGACTCGTCGCACCTGTCCGGTCCATGCCACGCACCTGCCCGGCAGTCCGCCCTCTGCCCGTGCGCGCCCCTGTCCGACCGTGTCCGACGCTGTCCGACCCGGCCTTTACGACGGGCCCTTCTGTAGCCAGGATTCGGTGTCGTGGGGTGCGGCTGAGGGGGGCCTCGGGAAGGCCGCCCCCACACTATATGCGAACCCTGCGAGCAGGGGCAGCGGTCCGGCACCCGGCCGGAGTCGGACCGCACACCTGTCGCGGGGAGCGAACCGCACGACGACGGGGCTGAGAACGGCGAGTGAGCGATGACACAAGCCTCGGTTCGCGGGGCGCGCTCCCCCCGGTCCGACCGCGATGGTGGGGACGGCCGGACTGGTGCGGCGCAGGGCGCGCCCCGCGAACCGTGGAGGAGCGTGACCGTGGACTCGTTCCAAGCTCTGCTCATCGACGGCGACCCCGGGGGGCGTGCGGCCGTCCCCGGCCGGCTCGGCCCGTTCCTCGCCGAGCTGGGCTGGTCCCCCTCGTGGGAGATCGCCGCGGAGCCCCGTGAGGCCCGCGCGATCCTGGGCGGGCCCGACCGGTTCTTCCGGTTGATCGTGGTGGACCTGCTGGCGGGCGGACCGTCCGACGGCCTGGACTTGGTCGAGGAGGCGCGTGAATGCTTTCCGGACGCGTTCATTCTCGCGGTCGGGCCCGATTCCGCTCCCGGAGATCCCTGGCCAAAGTTGTTCGCCGACGCCCGGTTCCGCGGCGCCCACCGGGTGCTGCGGCGCCACGAGTTCGAGGCCGGCGCGGCGGGCGGCGGCCCCCGCGCGATAGCGGCCGCCGTGCACGACCATCTGCTGGAGGCCGGGGTTTTCGAGCCGATCGCCGCGGTATACGACGAGGACGACCCGCACGTCCTGGCGCTGGTGCACGAGGTCGGCGAGCCGGCTCTGGTCGGGCTGTACCTGCGGGTCCTGGAGAGCCGCGGCTGGACGTCGCGGCGGATGCGGATACGCTTCCTCGCCCCGGGTTCGGCCGGGGCCGCGGCGATCGTGGGCCGCAACGGGCCGTCCGGTACGGCGGTCTACGCGGTCGAGGCGGAGGTGCGCGGCGCCGGGCTGCCCGCCGAGGGGGTGCGAGTCCATCACGTTTTGACCGTGGACCGGGACCGGTCCGCGCTGTCCGATGAGGCCAAGCGCGGGGTCGCGGCGGCGACACTGCTGCGCGGTTCCCCGCTGGTGCGCCAGGAGCCGGGCTATCCGGTCGGGCCGGTCAGCGGGTGGTACGCGCTTGTGTCGCGGGTGCACGGCCAGCCCAGGACGCTGAGCCGGTGGCTGGCCGCGGGGCCGGAGGCGCCGCGGATCGAGGACCTGTTCGAGGGCCTGTTCACCGACGGGCTCGGCGGCCTGTACACCGACACCCTGGACCCGGGCGGCTCGGCGTCCGCGCTGTTCTGGATGCCGCCGCACATCCAGCGCCGCGTCGCCAGCGCCCTGGACGAACTCGGGCCGGTCCTCTCGCACCCACTCGGCTGCGCGCTCGACGACACGGCGCGGTACATCGAGCGGCTGCGGGCCTTCGTGCTCCAGGGCCGGCTCGGCGCGGGGCCGGACCTCTCCGCGCACTCCCCGCTGCCGTCGCAGCCGACCTTCCGGGTGCACGGGCACGGGAACCTGCTGGTCAACAACGTGCTGGTGTCCTACGACAGCCGCCACCCGCAGCCGACCGTGATCGACACGCGCAGGTTCGGGCCGGTGCACTGGGCGGCGGACCCGGCCCGGCTGGCGGTCGATCTGCTGCTGCGCTGCGTCGACGGCGGCACTCACTCGGCCTTCTTCACCGGCGTGCCGGTCTGGCGCACGCTGGCGCGGCGCATGGGGCTGCTCGAACCGCTCGACGAGGCGGTGTCCGAGGAGGCCGGCACGGTCGCGGCGCTGCGGGCGATCAGCTGGCTGACCCACAACCTGCGCGGGTACTGCCCGGCGATCGCGGGCGAGCGGGACTTCGCGACGCACCGCTGGGAGTGGCACGCCGCGCTGGCCGGAGAGCTGCTGCGCGGCGCGGCCGATCCGACGCTGCCGGCCCCGAAGCGGGCGCTCGGCGTGGTGGCCGCGTTCGACCAGCTGATCGCCGCCGAAAGCGCCCTGCTCGCCGAGTGATCGCCCGATCCGTACGCCGCTCAACCAAAGGGGCTGAGCCTTGGGATGTGCGGTCCGGGCGTTTTCAGTGCGGGTCCGGCTGCGGGTTGCGCCCCGGCCGGGCCAGGAAGTCGAAGTCGCAGCCCCGATCCGCCTGCGTGACGTGGTCCTGGTAGAGCGCGCCGTAGCCGCGTTCGAAACGGGGCTCGGGACGGCGCCAGGCGGCCCGGCGCCGGTCGAGCTCCGCATCATCCACCTCGAGTGTCAGCGTCCTGGCTTCCACGTCGAGGGAGATCCGGTCGCCGGTCCGTACCAGCGCGAGTGGTCCGCCGACGTGTGACTCCGGCGCGATGTGCAGAACACAGGTGCCGTAGCTGGTAGCGCTCATCCGGGCGTCGGACAGCCGTACCAGGTCGGTGACTCCGGCCTCCAGCAGGTACTTGGGAATCGGCAGCATCCCGTACTCCGGCATCCCGGGTCCGCCGATCGGACCGGCGCCACGCAGGACCAGCACCGTGTCGGGAGTGACACCGCACGCCGGGTCGTCGATCCTCTCCCACAACTCCCTATAGGAGTCGAAGACCACTGCTGGGCCGGTGTGCTTGAGCAGGCTCGGCTTTCGCGACGCGAGGTACTTGATCACGGCACCGTCCGGGGCGAGATTCCCGCGCAGCACCGCCAGACCACCCTCCTCATCGCACGGTTCTTCCACAGTCCGAATCACCCGGTGGTCGTGCACCCGGGCGCCGGTCACGTACGAGCCCAGCGTCCCGCCGCCGACTGTAGGCCGGTCGAGATGCAGCGCGCCCGGAACCACGGCCAACTGCGACAACAACGCCAAAAGCCCGCCGGCGTAATAGAAGTCCTCCATCAGGTACTCGCCGCCGGGCCGAAGGTTCGCCAGCACCGGCACGCGCCGGGAGATCGCGTCGAAGTCGGAGAGCCCGATCTCGACCCCGGCCCGCCCGGCCATCGCGATCAGGTGAATCAGAGCGTTGGTGGAGCCGCCGAGCGCGAACACGACCGCGGCCGCGTCTTCAAAAGCGGAGCGGGTCAAATACGAACGGATACCGCGCCCCGAGCGCACGAGCTCGACCGCACGCATCCCGGCGGCCGCGGCCATCCGGTGGTGTGCGGAGTCCACGGCAGGGATCGACGCCGAACCGGGCAGCACGACGCCCAGCACCTCCGCGACCGAGGTCATCGTCGAGGCCGTGCCCATGGTCATGCAGTGGCCGGGCGAGCGCACCAGCCCCTCGCCGACCGCAAGCAGTTCGCAGTCGGTGATCCGCCCGGCGCGGTGCTTGTCCCAGTACCCGAACAAGTCCGTGCCGCTACCGAGCACAGCGCCCTGATAGTTGCCGCGCAGCATCGGCCCAGCCGGCACGAACAGCGCAGGCAGATCCGCGCTGGCAGCACCCATCAACAGGGCGGGAGTGGTCTTGTCGCAGCCGCCCATGAGAACGGCGCCGTCAACCGGGTAGGAGCGCAGCAGTTCCTCAGTCTCCATCGACAACAAGTTGCGATAGAGCATCGGAGTCGGCTTCTGGAACGTCTCCGAGAGAGTCGAAACCGGGAACTCCAGAGGAAACCCCCCGGCCTGCCAGACGCCCCGCTTAACCTGCTCGGCGCGCTCACGCAGGTGCATGTGGCACGGATTGATGTCCGACCACGTGTTGACGATCGCGATGACCGGTTTGCCCAGGTGCTCCGAAGGCAGGTAGCCGAGCTGCCGCATCCGCGAGCGATGACTGAACGCGCGAAGATG
>NZ_DASZGI010000410.1:0-7850 GCF_035938995.1 Actinocrinis sp. | reverse complement strand
AACGGCGCTGGACGGGCTCACCGTCACCGTCGCGCCCGGCGTCACCGGGCTCGTCGGCGCCAACGGCGCGGGCAAGTCCACCCTGATCAAGATCCTGCTCGGCCTCATCCCGCCGACCAAGGGCCAGGCCAAGGTGCTCGGTCACGACTGCGAGGCCAGCGGCGAGACGATCAGAACCCTCCTCGGCTACATGCCAGAACACGACTGCCTGCCGCCCGACGTGACCGCCACCGAGTTGGTCACCCACCTCGGCCGGATGTCCGGGCTGCCGCCGACCGCCGCCAAGGAGCAGGCCGCCGAGGCGCTGCGGCACGTCGGTCTGCACGAGGAGCGCTACCGGCAGATCGGCACCTTCTCCACCGGGATGAAGCAGCGGGTCAAGCTGGCCCAGGCACTGGTGGGCGACCCCGGCCTGCTGCTGCTCGACGAGCCGACCAACGGCCTGGATCCGGCCGGGCGGGACGCGATGCTCGCGCTGATCCACCGGATCGGCACCGAGTTCGGCATCGCCGTGATCGTCGCCTCGCACCTGCTCAGCGAGATCGAGCGGATCTGCGACCAGCTGGTCGCCGTCGAGGGCGGACGGCTGCTACGGGCGGCCACGCTGTCCTCGATGACCCGGAACGTGCCGTGGCTCGCGGTCGAGGTCGAGGAGGGCGCCGAGGAACTCGCCGCCCGGCTCGAGGCGACCGGCCTGACGGTGCGTCCGGAGGGCCGGGCGCTGCTGGTGCCGGTCGGCTCGGACGACGTCTTCACCGCGGTCCGCGACGCGATCGCGGACCTGGAGCTGCCGCTCAACCGGCTCGAGCACCGCCGCCATCACGTCGAGGAGCTCTTCTCTCCCGACTCGGCGCAGAACCAGCAGCAGCCCGCGGAGGTGGCTCAGTGACGACCGTTCCCACGTCCGCGGCTCCCGCAGGCGTCATCCACGACATCGGATACAAGCCGTACACCGGGCAGCGCTACGGCCGCGCGCAGATCATCCGCGCGCTGTACTGGTACAGCCTGCGGTCGGCCTTCGGGATCGGCAGGTCGGTGCGCGCCCGGATCATCCCGTCGCTGGTGTGCGTGGTGATGATGTTGCCGGCGGCGATCTCGATCTACAAGGTCGCGACGACCGGTGGCGATCCGGTCCTCGCTTACGACCGGTACGCCTACACGATGTTCCTGATGGCCGTGGTGTTCATCGCCGTCGCGGCGCCCGAAATGGTCTCGCGGGATCTGCGGCATCACACGCTCCCGCTGTACTTCTCCCGCCCGCTGCGGCGATTCGACTATCCGCTGGCGAAGCTGCTCGCGCTGGCCACGGCGATCATCCTGCTCGAGGCGGTTCCGCTGATCGTGATGTACCTCGGGGTGATCGCGTCGGCGACGTCGGGCTCGGGGATCTGGAACCAGACCAAGCAGCTCGCCCCCGGCCTGCTCGTCGCGCTCGCCTACGGCGTCGTGCTCGCCCCGCTGACGCTCCTGATCGCCTCCACCACCGGCCGGCGCGCGATCGCGACCGGCGCCATCGCGATCCTCTTCCTGGCCGCGACCGCGGTCTCGCACGCGATGGAGGCGGTCGGCACGCACACCGTGTTCGTGCAGAACGGCCAGACGATCGACCCGAACGCGACGCCCGTCCCCAACGGCGGCCCGCCCGGGCCCGGACCCGGACCCGGCGGCCCCTTCGGGGACGGTGCCGTCGTGAAGCAGACCTACGACCCGATCGCCCGCCAGGGCGGCCTGGTCGACCCGCTGCGGCTGATCGAGGGCACGCGCATCTGGGGGCTGGACGCCACCGATGGGCAAATACCGAACCCGCAGAACCTCGGCGTGGTGTACGGCCTCGAACTGCTGGTCCTGACCGGGCTGACCACCAGCGGCCTATTCCAGCGCTATCGGAAGGTGGGAGTCGCGTGAGCACCCCCGCTGTCGTCGCACCCGCGCCCGCGACACCTGCGACCGCCACGAACACGGTCGAGCTGACCAACACCACCCGCTGGTACGGCAACGTAGTCGCGGTCAACGACATCACGATGACGCTCGGCCCCGGCGTGACCGGCCTGCTCGGGCCGAACGGCGCCGGGAAGTCGACGCTGCTGCACATGATCTCCGGGTTCCTGGCGCCATCGCGGGGCACCGTGACCGTCGGCGGGGTGGCGCCCTGGCGCAACCCGGACATCTTCCGGACCGTCGGCCTGGTGCCCGAGCGCGACTCGGTCTACGCGTTCCTGACTGCGCGTGAGTTCGTCACCGCCTCCGCGAAGCTGCACCGGCTGCCCGACCCGGAGGCCGCGACCCGGCGCGCCCTGGACATGGTCGAGCTCGTCGAGGTGGCCGACCGGCCGATCGACACCTACTCGAAGGGGCTGCGGCAGCGGGCCAAGGTCGCCGCGGCGCTGGTGCACGACCCGGCCGTGCTGCTGCTCGACGAGCCGTTCAACGGCATGGACCCGCGCCAGCGGCTGCACATGATGGACCTGCTCAAGCGGCTCGGCGGCGAGGGGCGGGTGATCCTGTTCTCCTCGCACATCCTGGAGGAGGTCGAGCGCCTGGCCGACACGGTCCAGGTGGTGGTCGCGGGCCGGCTCGCCGCGTCCGGGGACTACCGCAGCATCAGGCGGCTGATGACCACCCGCCCGCACGTGTTCGTGCTGCGCACCACCGACGACCGCGCCCTGGCAAAGGCTCTGATCGAGTCGCCGGCCGTGCAAGGGGTCGAGCTGACCCGGGGCGGCCTGGAGGTGCACGCGAGCGACCACGGCACCTTCACCCGGCAGCTGGCCCGGATCAGCCGAGACGCCGGGGTGGGGCTGCGCGAGGTCATCCCGGCCGACGAGTCCCTCGAATCCGTGTTCGCCTACCTGGTCGGAGCGTGAGATGAGCGGCTGGTACAACCCCACGATCGCGCGCATCACGCTGCGGGCGCTGCTCGGGCGCAAGCGGGCGCTGCTGCTCGTGCTGCCGGGCGTGGTGCTGCTCGTACTCACCCTGGCGCTCAAGGCGGCGCATCTGACCTCGCCCACCTGGCCGGGCGAGGTGCTGGGCCGGGTCGGCTTCTCCGCGCTGCTGCCACTGACCGCGCTGATCGTCGGCACCTCGGTGCTGGGCGCGGAGATCGACGACAACTCGATCCTGCACCTACTGGCGACGCCGGTATCACGGGCCTCGATCATCCTCACCAAGGGCGTGGTGGGGTCCGCGGTGACAGTGGCGTTCGCCGCGGTGCCCGAGTTCGTCGCCGGAGTGATCGCGATGGGCAAGGTCGGCGGCTTCGCGGTCGGGCTCGGCGTCGGGGCGGCGGTCGGCTCGGTGGTGTACACCGGCGTGTTCCTGCTCATCTCGACGGTGACCCGGCACCCGGTCGCGTTCTCCCTCGCCTACGTGGCGATCTGGGAAGGGCTGGTCACCAACCTGGTCAGCGGGGCGAAGTACTTCTCCGTCGAGCAGTACGCGCTGGGCATCGCCAACGCCTTCGCGAAGGATCCGGACCTGAGCCCGCACCTGACCGCGACCACCGCGGTGATCCTGGCCGCGATAGCCACCGGCGCGACCTTGACCGTGGCCTCGACGCGGCTGCGCTCCTTCACGCTCGCCGGGGACGCATAACCCCCGAAGCCGGGAGCCCGAGGCGGCGGGCTCCCGGCTTCGGCGACACCGGTCAGGAATCAAGAAGCGGGCCGCGCGGCCCGCGCATACCGTGAGAGCCATGGACCTGAAGCTGGCCCGTTGCTTCCTGACCATCGACGATCACGACAAGGCGTTGGCCTTCTACCGCGATGTCCTCGGGTTCGAGGTGCGCCGTGACGTCGAGGTCGACGGGGCGCGCTGGGTGTCGGTCAGCCCGCCGTCCCAGCCCGACATCGAGATCGTGCTGGAGACGGCGGGCGCCAACCCGAACGCCTCACCGGCCGACCGGCCGGTGATCGCGGAGCTGATGGCGAAGGGCGCGCTGAGCCGGGCGGTCTTCACGACCCCCGACTGCGACGCCGCCTTCGAGCGGATCCTGGCCTCCGGTGCCGAGGTGATGCAGGAGCCGATGAATCAGCCCTATGGAGTGCGCGACTGCGCATTCCGGGACCCGGCCGGCAACCTGCTGCGCTTCAACCAGCCGCGCACCCCCTGAGCGGGACCCGCCGCCGACACATCACCGACCAGAGCGGAAAACGAGAAAGTAGGAGCACCCTCATGACCGCAGGAATTCAGACCATCCTGATCCCGGTGAAGGACCTCGCAGGCGCCAAAGCCCTGTGGACCGCCGTCCTCGGCGAGCAGCCGATCGCGGACTCGGCCTACTACGTCGGGTTCAAGGTGGCCGGCCAGGACATCGGCCTGGTCCCGAACGGCGACACGACCCAGGGGATGACCGGACCGACGCCGTTCGTGCACGTCGACGACATCAAGGCCACCCTCCAGACCGCGCTCGACGGCGGCGCACAGATCGTGCAGGACGTGCGCGACGTCGGCGGCGGCCGGCTGGTCGTCAGCGTGAAGGACGCGGACGGCAACATCTTCGGCCTGCTTCAGGACCCGAAGCAGGCCTGACCTGCCGCACGGCACCACAATTCGGCCGTCGGTCTAAGAAGCCATTTCCGCGAGTGCCTTGACCGTGTTCCAATTCCGGCTGGTCGCGCAGATGCCCTTCAGGCGTCCGGCGGGTTTCGCCAGCGCCGCGGCCAGCGGTGAGCGGCCCAACCCGTCGGGCGCGTAGAGGTACATCACGCGGTCGCCGAAACGGAAGTCCTCGGGCAGGAACGCCTCCCGGTCGATGTCCGCGTAGCGCTGGGCATCGACCGGGACGGAGTAGAAGACGGCGTGCAGTTGCTTGCCCGCCAGGTCAGCCGCCGGGAACGGGCACGCCTCGATGACGGCGCTCAGGTACTTCCCGGACCGGACGACGCACGGCACCGCGAATCCGAAATGGTCCTCGAGTGCGGCCGAGATGTTCGCGGCGAGCGCGTCCTGGTCCTCCTCGGCGGTCGCGAAGACGGCGTTTCCGCTCGCGAGATAGGTGCGCACGTCGTCGTAGCCGAGGCCGCTGAGCAACTCGCGCAGCTCCGCCATCGGGACCTTGCGCTTGCCCACGTTCACCGCGGCGAGCAGAACTGCATAGAGCGTCGTCACGCCGCCCAGTCTAGGAACCTCTGCGCGAACGCGGGGCCGACCGAAACGACACGTGGGTGCAGCCCGGCTCCGGTTCCCGTCCGCGCACCGCGGGGCTAGCCGACGGTCAGAGGGCGAGTTCCGCGCGCACGATGTCGGCGAGGCGGTGCGCCACCGCGTCGGCGAGCTCGTGCGACTCGGCCTCCACCATGACCCGCACCAGGGACTCGGTGCCGGAGGGGCGCAACAGGACCCGTCCGTGCGCGCCCAGTTCGTCCCGCGCGGCCTCGACCGCCTCGGCGATCTGCGGGGAGGCGCCGACCCGGGACTTGTCCACGCCTTTCACGTTCACCAGCACCTGCGGCATCCGGCGCATCACCCCGGCCAGTTCGCCGAGCGGCTTGCCGACCTCGGCGATCCGGGCCAGCAGGTGCAGCCCGGTCAGGACGCCGTCGCCGGTGGTCGCGTGGTCGAGCAGCAGGACGTGCCCGGACTGCTCGCCGCCGAGCACATGCCCGCCGTCGCGCATGGCCTCGAGCACGTACCGGTCACCGACCGCCGTTTCCACGACAGTCAGGCCCTCGCGCTTCATCGCCAGCTTGAACCCGAGGTTCGCCATCACGGTGACCACGACGGTGTCCCCGGCCAGCATTCCGTGCTCGCGCAGCGCCATCGCCAGGATCGCGATGATCTGGTCGCCGTCGACCACCTCGCCGGAAGCGTCGACCGCCAGACAGCGGTCGGCGTCGCCGTCGTGGGCGATCCCGGCGTCGGCACCGTGCTCGACGACCGCCCGGCGCAGCGTGTCGAGGTGGGTCGAGCCGCAACCGTCGTTGATGTTCAGTCCGTCCGGCTCGACGCCGATCGCGATGACTTCGGCGCCGAGCCGGCGCAGCGCCTCCGGCGAGACCCGGTACGCGGCGCCGTGCGCCTCATCCACCACGATGCGCAGGCCGTCAAGGCGATTCGGGACCGTGGAGACGAGATAGCTGACGTAGCGCTCCTCGGCGTCGGCCAGCTCGGTGATGCGCCCGACCGCCTCGCCGACCGGCCGCTCCCACTGCTCGCCCATCCGCGCCTCGATCGCGTCCTCGACCTCGTCGGCCAGCTTGTGGCCGCCGCGGGCGAAGAACTTGATCCCATTGTCCGGCGCCGGGTTGTGGCTGGCGGACAGCACCACGCCCAGGTCCGCGCCCAGGGTGTCGGTCAGGTACGCGATCGCCGGGGTGGGGATCACCCCGGCCCGGATCACATCGACTCCGGCGGAGGCGAGCCCGGCGGCGACGGCCGCCTCGAGGAACTCGCCGGAGGCCCGCGGATCGCGGCCCACCACGGCCTTCGGCCGGTGCCCGGCGAAGGTGCCCCGCTCGGCCAGCACGTGCGCGGCCGCGATCGACAGGTCCAGGGCCAGCTCGGCCGTCAGATCCCTGTTCGCGAGGCCGCGCACGCCGTCGGTGCCGAAGAGACGGGCCATGGTCCGAACCCCCAGGAAAGTGAAAGCAGCTGATGGAGACATCGCCGCGAGCGGCGTGTTACCGGAAGGAAAACAAGCAACCCCACCGTACGCGAAGAGACGTACGGCGGGGTCGCATGAGTTGCGTTGCTGTGACGCGACGGGCCGAGGCCGCGACTACCGCTTGCTGTACTGCGGAGCCTTGCGGGCCTTCTTCAGACCGGCCTTCTTGCGCTCCTTCACCCGGGCGTCGCGGGTGAGGAAGCCGGCCTTCTTCAGAATCGGGCGGTTCGTGTCGACGTCCGCCTCGTTCAGCGCGCGGGCGATACCCAGGCGCAGCGCGCCGGCCTGGCCGGAGACGCCGCCGCCGTTGATCCGGGCGATGACGTCGTAGCGGCCGTCCAGCTCCAGGACGTGGAACGGCTCGTTGACTTCCTGCTGGTGCACCTTGTTCGGGAAGTACGAGTCGAGGGTCCGGCCGTTGATCTTCCACTGGCCGGTGCCGGGCACGATGCGCACGCGGGCGACGGCCTGCTTGCGGCGGCCGGTGCCGCCGGCGGCGACGGTGGCGGAGATCTGCCGGGTGGGGGCCGAGGCCGGGGCGGACTCGGTGGTGTAGCTCTCGGGGGCGTCGTTCTCGTCGATGACCTCGAGGTCCTCGACGTCGGCGGTCAGTTCAGACACAGCCGCGAACTCCTTCTGGTTTGGGATACCTGTAAGCGGCAGTGACTACTGCGCGACCTGGGACAGCTGGAACGGCTCCGGCTGCTGAGCCGCGTGCGGGTGGCTCGGGCCGCCGTAGACCTTCAGCTTCTTCAGCATGTGGCGGCCGAGGGTGTTCTTCGGCAGCATGCCGCGGACGGCCTTCTCGACGGCCTTGCGCGAGTCCTTGTCGATCAGATCGCCGTACTTGACCGAGCGCAGACCGCCCGGGTAGCCGGAGTGGCGGTAGGCCAGCTTGTCCTCGCGCTTGTTGCCGGACAGGTGGACCTTGTCGGCGTTCACGATGATCACGAAGTCGCCGGTGTCCACGTGCGGGGCGAACTGAGCCTTGTGCTTTCCGCGCAGGAGGATGGCCGTCTGGCTCGCGAGCCGGCCGAGGACGACGTCAGTGGCGTCGATGACGTACCACTTCTGCTCGACCTCGCCGGGCTTGGGGCTGTAGGTGGGCACGGGATTGCCTTCGCTTCAGTGACGAATACCTGGGTTGTTCCGTAGGCATGCCCCCAACGCCTACGGCATCAGGCACCGTGCCCTCCCGGTTTCTTCCCCGCGGTCGTTCTCGGTGCGGTGGAAGTCCGGGCGCGCG
>NZ_DASZGI010000409.1:0-4952 GCF_035938995.1 Actinocrinis sp. | reverse complement strand
GGATCATCTCGGCCTGGCGCAGCAGCACCTCGCGCCGGTCGGGACCGGCGGCCTGGCTGATCTTCGCCAGGTTGGCCAGCTGGCGGATCATCACCGCGGGCATCCCGGCGGAGGCCTGCCGGATCTTCTCGTGCGCCCGCTCCACCAGCCGGTCGTACGAGACCGGCATGATGATCAGCCGGACCAGGCCGTCGGCGTCGCGGCACACCGGGTCCGGATCCCAGTCCGCGGCGATCCGGTACAGGCTCTCGCCCAACCAGTCGATGCACGTCAGCGCGGTGAACGTGTCGTTGACCGCGGGGGACAGGGCCCGGATCGCGATCTCCACCAGCTGGTCCACCGCGAACGCCACGTCCTGCGTCAGCGTGCGGAACGGCCCGGTGATGTGCGACCGGCTCAGCTGGCGCTGCACAGCCGGCGCGGCCGCCGCCGGCCAGACCGTCGCGAACGCGTCGCCGCGGATGACGAAGTGGCCGGGCCGGTGGTGCAGCTGTATCACCACGTCCTGCTCGACGGCCAGTTCGACCAGCGCGGACCGCCGCACGAATTGGAGATAGCCGCTGGACGGGGCGGCGACCGTGCCGCCCTCGCGCGCGAGCATCCCCCGCACGGTGGTGGTGTCCGTCTCCGCTCCGCGCCGCCGCTGCCCGCTCGCCGTCTCCGCGTCGATCGCCCGCTCCAGATCCCGCGCGATCGAGGCGATGACCTGCGGCAGCTGGATCATCATGGCGATGTGGTGGATGAAGTAGATCAGGATCCCCACGTCGACCAGGGTCAGCCCGAGCGCCACCGTGATCGAGACGTGCGGGATGAAGTCGCCGTGGTCGCCCGGCCCGATCGCCACCAGGTCGAGCATCGCGTAGACGAAGGTGGCCACGAAGGTGCCCAGCGTCCACTGGGTGCCCCGGTCCCGGATGAAGTTGCGCAGCATCCGCGGCCCGAACTGGGTCGAGGTCAGGGTGAGTGCCACCAGGATGATCGAGAAGACCACGCCGACCACCGTGATCAGCGCGGCGGCCAGGGTGGTCAGGATCTGCCGGGCCGCGTCCGCGCTGCCGCTGATCACCCACGAGGGCAGGCCGAGCCGTTCGTTGTAGATGCGCGCGTCCAGCGCCCGGGTGATCAGGAACAGCAGGGTGGCGGCGACCACCTCGGCCGCCGGGACTAGCCACAGGTTGGTGCGCACGGCCTCGCCCAGCCACTGGGCCTCGGGACGTACTCGGCGGTTCACGGGGCCTGTCTTCCTTCGGTCTCGGGTAGTTGCTTCGCCGACCAGACTTCCCGGCACACCGTGTACGTAGGTTCACTCTAGCGTTTTCCTCGCACGACCCGGTTACGCCTCGATCACGCCGGGACGACGCCGGAACCGGACCGCGCCGCCGGCCGGCGACCCGTTCGGACGCGAGCGATCGCACCGCAGCTCAAGCACGCTTAGCGTCCGAGGAGTGACAGACGGATAACGGCGTGGGCGCGGGCGGGTGACGGGTTCCCGCGCCGCGTCAAGCGCGCGTGGAGATTGCGACCCTGGCCGTTAGAGCCGCGTGAGTGATCGCGGAAACGGCATCCGGCGGGGGTTCCATATACGACGCGGCCCCATGTCCGGGGCGCCACGTGTCCCTACTTTTCCTCAGGAGCCCGAGATGGCCGACGTGCTCATGGTCGCCTTGACGGTCGCGGTGTTCGCGGTGCTCGCCCTCATCGTGAAGGGGGTCGAGCGCCTTGAGCGCTGACAACGTCATCGGCCTGGTTGTTTCCGTCCTGCTGACCGTCTACCTGGTGGTCGCTCTGGTGAAGCCGGAGAAGTTCTGACATGGGTGTTGTCGCGGCGGGCTGGCTGCAAGCCGGCCTCCTCGTGCTGGCCCTGGCGGTCTCGTACCGCCCGCTGGGCGACTACATGGCCCACATCCTCACCTCGCCGAAGCACTGGCGGGTCGAGAAGGGCCTCTACCGGCTCATGGGCGTGGACGGCGACGCCGACCAGACCTGGCCGACATACGTGCGCTCGATGCTGGCGATATCCGTCGTCGGCGTGCTGGTGCTCTATCTGATCCTGCGCATCCAGGACCACCTGATGCTCGCGCTGGGCATGCCCTCGATGCAGGCGAACCTGGCGTACAACACGGCGTCGTCCTTTGTCACCAACACGAACTGGCAGAACTACTCGGGCGAGAACACCCTCGGCTACACCGCCCAGTTCGCCGGCCTCGCCGTGCAGAACTTCGTCTCCGCGGCGGTCGGCATCTGCCTGGCGGCCACGCTGGTGCGCGGCTTCGTGCGCAAGCAGACCGACCGCATCGGCAACTTCTATGTGGACCTCACCCGGCTGACCCTGCGCCTGCTGCTGCCGTTCGCCTTCGTGCTGGCGATCATCTTCGTCGCCGCCGGCGTCCCGCAGGAGCTGGCCAGCAGCCTGCACACGGTGACCACGGTGACGGGTGGCCAACAGACCATCTACACCGGCGCCACCGCCTCGCAGGAGGTGATCAAGGAGCTGGGCACCAACGGCGGCGGCATCTTCAACGCCAACTCGGCGCATCCCTTCGAGAACCCCAACGCCTGGACCAACTGGCTCGAGATCTACATGCTGCTGGTGATCTCGTTCTCGCTGCCGCGCACTTTCGGCAAGATGGTCGGCTCGCACAAGCAGGGCTACGCGATCCTCTCCGTGATGGCGATCCTCTGGGGCGCTTCAGTCTCGATCATCACGTGGATGGAGGCTCGCGGCTGGGGCAACGCGCTCGCGGTCGCCAAGGGGGCGATGGAGGGCAAGGAGGTCAGGTTCGGCATCCCGGGCTCGACCCTGTTCACCGCCTCCACCACGCTGACCTCGACCGGCGCGGTCAACAACATGCACGACTCGCTGACCCCGTTCGGCGGCGGCATGGCGCTGTTCGACATCATGATGGGCGAGATCGCGCCCGGCGGCACCGGATCAGGGCTCTACGGCATCCTGATGCTGGCCATCGTGACGGTGTTCGTCGCGGGCCTGATGGTCGGGCGCACGCCGGAGTACCTGGGCAAGAAGATCCGCCCGGCCGAGATGAAGTACGCGGCGCTGTACATCCTGGCCACCCCGTCCGTCGCGCTGGTCTTCACCGGCATCGCGATGGCGACGCCGACCGCGCGCAACTCGATCGCGAACTCCGGGCCGCACGGCCTGACCGAGGTGCTCTACGCGTTCACGTCGATGGCCAACAACAACGGCTCCGCGTTCGCCGGCCTGAACGGCAACACCCAGTTCTGGAACGTCGCCGGCGGCGTCGCGATGCTCCTCGGCCGCTTCATGCCGATGATCTTCGTCGGGGCCCTGGCCGGCTCGCTGGCGAAACAGAAGCACACCCCGGCCTCCGTCGGAACGCTGGAGACCCACAAGCCGCTGTTCGTCGGCCTGCTGCTCGGCGTGGTGCTCATCGTCGTCGGCTTGACCTACTTCCCGGCGCTCGCGCTGGGTCCGTTCGCTGAAGGACTGAAGTAACGATGGCGACGATAACGCCCACCGAGACGCCGAAGGCCCCTTCGGCCCAGCAGGCCGCAGCGCACCGCGTCGGCGGGGGTCTCCTCGACCCGAAGATGCTCTGGACATCGCTCCCGGCCGCTTTCAAGAAGCTCGACCCCCGCACCCAGCTGAAGAACCCGGTCATGTTCGTGGTCGAGGTCGGCTCCTTGCTGACCACCTACTCGGCCATCGCGCACCCGTCGGTCTTCGCCTGGACGATCACCGTCTGGCTGTGGCTGACCGTGGTGTTCGCGAACCTCGCCGAGGCGGTGGCCGAGGGCCGCGGCAAGGCGCAGGCCGAGACGCTGCGCCGGACAAAGACGCACACCGTCGCCCGCCGCCTGGCCTCCTGGGAGCCCGGGCTCTCAGGCGCGGAGACCGAGGTCCCCGGCACCGAGCTCAAGCTCGGCGACTACGTGGTGGTCGAGGCCGGGCAGACCATCCCCGGCGACGGCGACGTCGTCGAGGGCGTGGCCTCGGTGGACGAGTCGGCGATCACCGGCGAGTCGGCCCCGGTCATCCGCGAGTCCGGCGGCGACCGTTCGGCGGTCACCGGCGGCACCAAGGTGCTGTCCGACCGGATCGTGGTGAAGATCACCACCAAGCCCGGCGAGACCTTCATCGACCGGATGATCGCCCTGGTCGAGGGCGCCGCCCGGCAGAAGACGCCCAACGAGATCGCGTTGAACATCCTGCTGGCCTCGCTCACCATCGTCTTCCTGCTCGCCGTGGTCACCCTGCAGCCGATGGCGTTCTACTCCGGCGCGCCGCAGTCCCTGGTGATCCTGGTCGCCCTGGTGGTGGCGCTGATCCCGACCACGATCGGCGCGCTGTTGTCCGCGATCGGCATCGCCGGCATGGACCGGCTGGTGCAGCGCAATGTGCTGGCGATGTCCGGACGTGCCGTCGAGGCCGCCGGCGACGTCAACACCCTGCTGCTGGACAAGACCGGCACCATCACGCTGGGCAACCGTCAGGCGTCCGAGTTCGTGCCGGTGCAGGGTGTGCAGATCGAGGCGCTTGCCGACGCCGCGCAGCTCTCATCGCTCGCCGACGAAACGCCCGAGGGCCGCTCGATCGTGGTGCTGGCCAAGGAGCAGTACCAACTGCGCGGCCGCGAGGTGCAGGACGCGACGTTCATCGAGTTCACCGCGCAGACCCGGATGTCGGGCATCGACCTGCCGGACGGCACCTGGATTCGCAAAGGCGCCGCGACCGCAGTGATGAAGTGGGTGCGCGACAACGGCGGCCACCCCACCGAGCAGGTAGGGCAGATCGTCGACGCGATCTCCGGCTCCGGCGGCACGCCGCTGGTCGTCGCCGAGGTCAAGGCCGGCAAGGCCGAGGTCCTCGGCGTGATCCACCTCAAGGACATCGTCAAGGACGGCATCCGGGAGCGCTTCGCCGAGCTGCGCAAGATGGGCATCAAGACCGTCATGATCACGGGTGACAACCC
>NZ_DASZGI010000408.1:0-10157 GCF_035938995.1 Actinocrinis sp. | reverse complement strand
CCGGTACGTGACCATCACCGGGTGCTACAACGACGCCTACGGACTGCCGTCCCGGGCGGTCAGCGAGATCAACGCGCACTACATCTGCGACATCCACCCGCGCAGCGCGTACTTCCGCGAGATGGCCGCCCACCGCCTGGTGCCCGTCGCGGTGGTGGACCTGACCGAAGCGACCATCCCGTACTGGCAGCTGCGCGCCCGCTCCCCGCTGACCACCGGCATCGAAGAAACCTTCCTCACCGCGTACCGCAGCGGCAGCTTCCAATACCTACTGATCGCCGCAGACCGCATCTGACCACTCGCGGACGGTTCCGCACCTGACGGAACGTCACCTAGCTGGTATCAAGCCGCCGAGTAGTCCCGGCCGAGTCTGATGGCCGACGCTAGCGCTGTGCAGTGGGAGAAAGCACAAGCGGCAGGGCGACAGCGATAGGGGTTCCGCCGAGAGCTTGCCCCGAGGGTGGCGGGAGCGTCGCAGTGGACGGCGTATCCGGAAAGGTCCTCGAGCACGCGGCTCAGAACACTGGAAGGGAACTGGTTTGGATGACGGACTTGGCGAACCGCGGTCCGCTGCGGAAACAGGGTCTGTATCTCGGCGCGATGGCGCAGGAGGCGGCGGCCGCGCACGGTTCGACAGCGCTCACCCTCGACCATGACCTTGACATCCTGCCCGAGGCGGGTCGGCGTCTGACGGTGGCCGAACTCGCCGTCCACGTGGACGATCTGGCGGGCCGGCTCTCGGCGGCCGGCGTCCGGTCCCGGGAGCGCGTCGCGATCTACAAGACCGCCAACTTCGACGCCTCGATGCTCACCATGGCGGTCGCGCGCATCGGCGCGGTTCCCGTGACCCTGTCTCCCATGCTGAGCGGCGAGACCGTCGGCACGCTGCTCGGCCGCCTGGACCGGCCGCACCTGATCACCGACGGGCCGAAGCTCGACGTCCTGGCCGACGTGCCGCTCAAGAACCTCACCGGGCTGGTGTTCAGCGTGACCGGTCCCGCTCCCGGGGTGGTCGCGCTGCCCGAACTGGCCGGTTCGCCGCCCGCCCGGCCGGTTTACCTGGGGACGGACGAGCCGGCGCTGATCACCCACACCTCCGGCACCACCGGGATACCCAAGCTCGTCGTGCACACGCCACGCACCATGCGCGTGCGGCTGCGGCCCCAGCTCTTCCTGCTGGCACTGATGCGCAGGAAGGAGAGCGTCGCGATCGCCATCCCGTTCGTCCACTCGCGGACCTTCGCGGCGCTGGCGCTGTGCCTCATCAAGGCGCTGCCGATGTACCTGGTGAGGCAGTCCGATCCCGAGCAGGTCGCCGAGTTCTTCCTCCAGCACCGGCCGGGGCTGATCGAGGCGCTGCCCAATCTGCTGATGGAATGGGAGGGGCTCGCCGATGATCCGCGCCGACCCTTCGCCTCGGTGAAGTACTTCAGCAGCACCTTCGACGCGATCCACCCCCGGACGATCAGCCGCCTGATCCACTCGTCTGACCGGCGCGGCGCGCTGTTCTTCCAGATCTACGGGCAGAGCGAGGTCGGCGGGGCGGTGGGCCGGCCGTACTTCCGCCGCTCTTCGTCCCGGACGAACGGGCGCTGCGTCGGCTGGGCACTGCCGGGCTGCGCGCGGGCTCGCGTGGTCAGCCGCGACGGCAAGCGGCCGTCACCGCGCGACCCCGGTCACATCGAGGTCGCGTGGGAAGGCGTCGCGAAGACCTACTTCGGGCAGCAGGACCTGTTCGAGTCCGGCATGCACGACGGATGGCGGCGGACCGGGGACGTCGGCTACCGCACCCGCCTGGGCTGCCTGCACATGCTCGACCGCGAGGTGGACTTGATCCCCGGAGTGCGCAGCAACCTCGAGATCGAGGACGTCATGATGTCCAAGCTGGCCGAGCTCACCGAACTGATCGTGGTGACCGGTCCGGACGGCGAGCCGATCCCGGTGGTCTGCACGCTCGAGGACCGGCGGCTGGATCCGGCGCGATGGCGCGCGGCCGCCGCCGCTTTCCCGCGGCTGGCCGACCCGGTTCACCTGCCGTGGGCGGAGATCCCGCGCACCGCCACGATGAAGGTGCAGCGCATCGAGCTGTCCCGCCGGCTGGCGGAGAGGTCGACCGGGCGGATATGAGCCGCGGCAGGCCGGCCGGGGATGGCTTGGAACTTATATAAGCCATCTGATAACAGTCGGCTGTGCGGGCCGCCGACATCGAAGACTTCCTCCCGTGCGGCGATCTGCGCCGGTGAGAGTGCCGGGCGACTTACGAGGCAGGAGGTAGGGGCGGACATGCCGATTCTGTGCAAGCCTGCGGTGAACGTGCCGGAATACCTCATCACGCTGGAGCAGACCCTTGAGTTCGCCAGGAAGGCGCACGCGGGCAAGTCGCAGCTGCCGCTGACGCTTCGGCTGATCCGGAACACCGGCGTCCGCGAGAGGCACATCGTCCAGCCGATCGAGCAGACACTGCGCCATCCGGGCTTCGAGGAACGCAACCGCGTCTACGAGGCCGAATCCAAGAGGCGGTGTCCCGAGGTCGTCGAGCAAGCCCTGGCGAACGCCGGCGTCGCGGCTCGGGACATCGACGCGATCATCTACGTCTCGTGTACCGGCTTTCTGATGCCGTCGCTGACCGCGTGGCTCATCAACACCATGGGAATGCGGTCCAACACCCGCCAGGTGCCCATCGCGCAGCTCGGCTGCGCGGCGGGCGGCGCGGCGATCAACCGGGCCCACGACTTCTGCACGGCCTACCCCGGATCCAACGTCCTGATCGTCTCCTGCGAGCTGTGCTCGCTGTGCTACCAGCCCGAGGACGACGGCGTAGGATCGCTGCTGTCGGACGGGCTGTTCGGCGACGCGGTGGCGGCCGCCGTGGTGCGGGGCAGCGGCGGCACCGGCATGGCGCTGGAGCGCAACGCCTCGTACCTGATCCCGAACACCGAGCAGTGGATCTCCTACGCGGTGCGCGCCACCGGCTTCCACTTCCAGTTGGACCGCCGCGTGCCCGGCACGATGGAGCCGCTGGCGCCGGTGCTGCGCGAGCTTGCCACGGACCACGGCTGGGACGTCAGGAGTCTCGACTTCTACATCGTGCACGCCGGCGGCCCGCGGATTCTCAACGACCTGAGCAAGTTCCTCGACGTCGACATCAAGATGTTCCGGCACAGCTGGGCGACCCTGACCGAGTACGGCAACATCGCCAGCGCGGTCGTGCTCGACGCGCTGCGCAGGCTGTTCGAGGAGGGCGCGATGGCGCCCGGCGCCACCGGCCTGGTCGCGGGGTTCGGACCGGGCATCACTGCCGAGATGGCGGTGGGCAGCTGGACCGTGGACGTCCCGCGCTATCCGGAATCGCGGCTGCTGGGCGCGGCCGCGCCGTACCTCGCCGGCGACCGCGCCCAGGCGAGGAGGAAGGAACCCGCGTGAACGGGCTCATCGTTCCGCCCGGCCAGGGGCGCACGCTCATCACCAAGGCCCAGGAGGTCACCTTCAAGGCCACCGGCGCGGACGGCTCGTTCGCATCGACCTTCGAAGCCGTGGTCCCGCCCGGTTTCGACGTCGGCGCGCATGTCCACGACGGTTCGCAGGAGTTCTTCTACCTCCTGGAGGGAGAGCTCGAACTGTTCGCCTTCGAGCCGGTCGAGCGCACCGCCGGACCCTGGCAGGGCTGGAAGTCACCCGACGGGCACCGACCCCTGCGCGCGGCCGCCGGCAGTTGCATGCTCGTGCCCGCCGGATGCCCGCACGCCTTCAGGAACCACACGGACCAGCCTGCGCGCATGCTGTTCCAGAGCTTTCCGCCGCCGGCCCACGAGCGCTACTTCGAGGAGTTGTGCGAGATCTTCTCGGCCGGCCGAACCGTGGATGCGGACGCCGTGCAGCGGCTACGCGACCGCTACGACGTCAAGCAGCTCACGCCGCTGCGTTACGGACCGCCGCCCGTCTGAATTCCCACCGAGAAGCCAAATGTTCCCACCGCAAGAGGTAAGCGATGATCTCCAGCCGCAAGGACGACCACGTCCGGCTCGCCGTCGAGCAGCAACGCGGCCACGGTGGCCACCCGGGGCGCAGCCAGTTCGACGATGTGTCCTTCGTCCATCACGCGCTGGCCGGCATCGACCGCGGTGAGGTGTCGCTGGCCACCCGGTTCGCAGGCCTCGAATGGCCGGTGCCGCTGTACGTCAACGCGATGACCGGAGGCAGCGCTAGGACCGGGATCATCAACCGGGATCTGGCGATCGCCGCGCGCGAGACCGGCGTCCCGATCGCCACCGGCTCGCTGAGCGCGTACTTCAAGGACCCGTCGGTGGCCGGCACCTTCAGCGTGATGCGCCGCGAGAACCCCGACGGGTTCGTCATGGCGAACGTCAACGCGACGGCCACGGTGGAGAACGCGCGGCGGGCCGTCGACCTGCTGCGGGCGGACGCCCTGCAGATCCACCTGAACGCCGTCCAGGAGACGGTCATGCCGGAGGGCGACCGCTCGTTCTCGTCCTGGGGACCGCAGATCGAGAAGATCGCGGCCGGCGTCGGAGTCCCGGTGATCGTCAAGGAGGTCGGCTTCGGGCTCAGCCGCGAGACCGTGCTGCTGCTGCGCGAGCTGGGCGTCGACGCGGTCGACGTCGCCGGGCGGGGCGGCACGAACTTCGCCCGTATCGAGAACGGCCGGCGCGAGCGCGCCGACTACTGCCACCTGGACGACTGGGGCCAGTCCGCGCCCGCCTGCCTGCTTGACGCCCAGGACACCGGAATCCCACTGCTGGCCTCCGGCGGCGTGCGCAATCCGCTCGACGCGGCGCGCTGCCTGGCGCTCGGCGCCGCCGCCGTCGGGGCGTCCGGAGAGTTTCTCAGGACCCTGTTCGACGGTGGCGTAGCCGCGCTGATCGCGCGGATCTCGGCATGGCAGGAGCAGTTGGCGGCGGTGATGACCCTGCTCGGCGCGCGGACCCCGGCCGACGTGGCCCGGTGCGATCTGCTGATCGGCGGCGAGCTGCGCTGGTTCTGCGCGGACCGGGGGATCGACACCGGCCGGCTGGCCGCCCGTTCCCGCGGCCTCGCCGTCGCCGAAGCGACGGGAGGTCCGCGTTAGGTTCACCGGTCTTCCACCACCGGACTCTCCTCCCCCGCCCCACCCCCGTCCACTTCACCGCGAGGAGCACTCGCATGCCGACGCAGCTCAGCACTCCCGGATATCTCGCTGGCACCTGGGCGATCGACACCGCCCGCACCAAGATCAGCTGTGACGACTTCGGCGTAACCCGCGGGCCGGTCAGGGCGATCGCCGGCGACAACGTCGAGATCACTCTCGCGGTCCAGGCGAGCAAGCAGGACTGACGCCCGACGTCCGGGGGCGGGGCCGCAACCTGGTCGTGGCCCCCCTTGTTCGCCGGATCCCGTTCCAGTCAGGTCACTGCGGCGCGCCCGCGTGTGCCCGGACCGCGTCGCGCAGCGCCCGCGCGACGCGCTCGACCTTGTCCGTGCTGAGCTCGGCGTGCATGGGGATGGCGAGATGACGCTGGAAGAGGTCCGCCGACACCGGACACGGTTGTTTCGTCTCGTAGGCCGGCTGCAGGTGGCTGGCCCACGTGCCGTGTCCGCAGCCGATGCCCTGGGCGCGCAGGCTGGCGGCCACCGCCGCACGGTTCACGCTCGGATCCAGCTTCACCAGGTAGGACTGCCAGGCGTGGGTGCGGTCCTCAGGCACGTGCGGCAGCGTGACGAGTTCTTCGTCGCCGAGCAGTTCGCCGTAGCGCGCCGCGAACCCGTTGCGGCGTTCGAGCAGTTCGTCGACGCGGCCGAGCTGCACTTGCAGGATCGCGGCGGCGATATCGGAGAGTTTGTAGTTGTAGCCGATCTCGGTGAAAACCGGGATCGGCAGCCCGACGATCCGCGCCTGATCGAAGATGGCTTCGATACCGAAGGACGCGCGCTTGCGCGCAGCCGCCGCGAGCTGTGGATCGGCGGTGAGCAGCGCCCCGCCCTCGCCGCTGCTGATCCCTTTGCGCCCGTGGAACGAAAGGCAGGCCGTCGGTGCCAGCGCGCCGGCCGGCACGCCCTTATACGTCGCACCCACGGCGCAGGCCGCATCCTCGACGAGGAAGAGCCCGTACCGGCGCGTGAGGTCCGTCAGCTCCGTGTAGTCGGCAGGCAAACCGACCGTGTCCACGGCGATGACGCCCACCGTGCGCGGGCCGATCAAGTCCGCCACGGCCTGCGGATCGACGGTGCCGGTGTCGGCGCGCACATCGGCGAAGACCGGCGTCGCGCCGACGTAGTGCACCGCGTGCGCGGGGGCCGGGAATGTGTAGTCCGCAACGATGACTTCGTCGCCGGGCTTCACACCGAGCGCGAGCAGGGCCAGGTGCAGTGCGCAGCCGCAGTTGCTCACCGCGACCGCGCCGCCGACCCCGTACCGGCCGGCCAGTTGCGTTTCCAGCGCCTTGCACCTCGGGCCCTGACCGGCCGGCCAGCCTGAAGCGAACACCTCCGCGACCGCGGCCAGTTCCTGCTCGCCCAGGCTCGCGTGCACCAGGGGAATCGCGTCCATCGTAGCGACCTCCGACCTCGCGATAGTCCGTCAGCCGCAGCCATCCGTGGCGGCGTCCTCATCCCCGCTGCTGCGTATTCGTCATCGTCCACCACCGGACTCGGCCGCCGCTGGTGAGCGAGTCGGCGCCAGCTTGGCGTGACGGGAGCGTCCTCTCACGCCACCACAGCGGACATGACCGCCGCGGAGAGGTCGTGGTAGTGGCCGCCTGCGAAGAGGAGCAGCTCAGCGCCCTCGTCGGCCCGGCACCAGGCAGGGGCGCCGCGCACGAGCGCATGGTCGGCGGCCACGATGACCCGGCTCACCCGACACACGGCCGCGGCCGCGGCGCCGGGCAGCAGCGGGATGCCGCCGCGCCATTCGAGGTCGAGCCCCGCGAACCGGTCTCTGGACGCCGCGAACTGCTCGGCCAGCCTGTCCTATTTGAAAACGCCGTGCATATCGTGACCTGGTTTTCGGTTCCCCCTGCACGCCGACCTCACGCATCAGGTCTGCGATCGTCGGCTGCGAGCTGAAGAACTGGTGAAACGCCTCCGCGCTCTCCCACTGGTCGATGACCAGCACCTGTCCGTTGTCGGCGGCGAAGTGGTGGTGCAGCGCGACGTTTGCACTGCCGCAATGGATATGGGTCCATCCGGGGGCATGCTCTCCGATGCGTGGCACAGTTCGACGATCCGGCATGACCGGTCCGGCCGGACCGTGCCCGGCCGGACCGTCAGGTGTCACGGTGCCCGGAACACCTGGACTTCGGCCAGGGCCAGGTAATTCGTGCCGGACAGCTGCACCATCACGTATCTGCCGGACGGCGGTGCCGTGATGCGGGTCGGCCGACCCATCGTCGCTGCCTGGTAGTTCGACCACACGCCCGGCTGCGCAGCTTGTTGCGCCGGTGTCAATGAGTGGTCGAACGGTGTGTCGGACACGAACACCCAGTAGTCCGAGTCCCGGTCTTCGCAGCAGTCGGACCGGTTCCACAGGTTGATGCCGGCCAGCGCCTGCGTCGAGCCCAGGTCCACCTGCCACCACGCGTACTGGTCCAGGCCGGTGTGCGACAGTGAACCGGCGCCGTATGAACCGTTCGTGTTGCCGTCCACCGCGTTGCCTGCCGGGGCGCCGAACGCGGTCGAGGACTGGGTCGCCGTCTTGCCCACCGTCACGTCCAGCGACGGGTCGTACGTGTAGGCGCCCGCGCTGGTGCCTGCCGCGTTGGTGACCGTGACGTCACCGTCGAAGGCGCCGGTGGGCAGCGTCGCCGAGATCTGGTTCGGGCCGATATAGCCGACCTGCGTCGCCGCATGGCCGTCGATCGCCACCGTCGACGACTGCGTGAAGCCGCGGCCGGAGATCAGCACCTGGTGGTTCTGGTCGATCGGGCTGACCACGGCCACTTCGGGTGCCCGCGCCGTCGACATCGCCGCGTACTGCCCCTGCAGACCGGCGGCCGTCAGCACCGAGTTCGGGATCACACCCACACCCGGGTTGTCCGGGATGAGCGTGTTGCCGCCGCCGTCGACGAAGTCCGTGCCGACATTGTCACAGAAGTAGTTGTTCAGCGGCCCGACGTGGTAGCTGTTGCTGACGATGATGTGGCCGGTCGCCGAGCAGCCGCCGTTGAAGCTGACGCCGTCGCCGTACTGCACGTCGCCGTCGATCTGGATGTACGCGCTGCCCTCGTCGTTGTACCAGGCGAAACTGGGCTGCACGTTGCCGAATGTGACATTGCCGGACAGCGTGAGCCCGTGCTGCAGGCTCTGGCCCTGCGGACCGTTGGTGTAGATCGGGCCGCCGTCGGTGCGCACGCCCATCACGTTGTAGATGACGTTGTCCGAGATGACGTTGTCGGCCTGGATGTTCGGGTTGGTGAACGGCGTGGTCGCGTTGGTGTGCCAGCCGGCCCAGCCGAAGCTGATGCCGCTGTAGGGCAGGTCGCCGATCTCGTTGTGGGTGATCGTGGTCTTGCGCGCGTACCCGCCCCAGATGCCCACCGCGCCCGTGTACTCCACACCCACGTCATGCACGTAATTGTCGGAGATCGTGTTGCCGACGGCGATCTCGGCGCCCGAGTCGACCGCGACCTTGCTCACCGACAGCGGACCGGACTTTTCCACCATCACGTACCGGCCGGCGGTGTCGGTGGGCACGGTGACCTGGTCGCTCGACGCCACCTGGTGGCTCGACCACACACCCGGCTGCGCCTGCTGCTGTTCCGGGGACAGCCGCGTGTCGAACGGTGTCGAGGACGCGAACACCCAGAAGTCACCGAGGCCGCTCCCGCCGATCTCGGTCTGCCACAGCGGCTGCACGCTGCCCAGATCGACCTGCCACGAGTCGGCCGTGCGGGTCACCGGACGGCCGTGGGACAGATCGGTGGCGAACGCCGTCGGCTGCGGGTCGTCGGTGGTGCCGAACTCGATGCCGTTGCCGGACACGTCGTCGATCTCGTTGCCGGAGAACAGGTCCCCGCTGGCTCCGTGGTAGGCGCCGAGCCCGGCACCGCCCAGGTGCTCGAACGTGTCGTCGATCACGGAGACGTCTCGCGTGCCGACGAAGTCGACGGCGGCCGGTGGGCGGGTCCACGCCGCGAACGGGCACGACCCGGCGGGCACGACGTACTGGCACAGGCCCTGCGTCTGCGCGCCGTTCTCGCCCTGGACGTACATGGTGGCCTGCATGTCCGGGAATCCGGTGTCGGTGCTGGGCGTGAGCCACGTCGTGTAGTCGAACCCGATGCCGCGGAACGTGACGTCGTGCAGCGGGTTGTCAGCCGTTGACGTCGTCGTGACGAGCTGTTGCAGGACCGGCGCGACGAACGACATCGCGGCCGGGTTCTCGCCCTGCTTGGCGTCGTAATAGACGGTGTGCCGACTGCGGTCGAGGTACCACGTGCCCGGAGACAGCAACTCGTAGGCGTTCTCGATGCGCGACGGCGTCGCGTTCGGGTCCAGTCCGGGGAAGCCGCCCGACGGGTTGTCGCCGTCCGGCGCCTTCGGCGTGTCGGGCAGTTTCATGTTGTCCCAGCACGGTTGCCGCATCGTGATCGTCGTGCCGGAGATGCCGGCGACGTCGCAGCGAGGCTGCGTCCACGAGCCGTGGCCGCCGTCGAACACGAACTCGATGTTCGACGGGTTGCGCCACGACGCCATGGTGGAGTCGGCGGCCGTGAAGCCGGTCGCCGTCTGGGTGAGTGCGACCGGGGCGCTGCCGGACGTGCGGGGGATGCGCACACCGTTCGCGTACAACTGACGGGTGTCGAACGTGGCCGGCGCCGACCACAGACCGGGCGTGCCCGCGACCGGGCTCCAGCCGGCGACCGGTCGACCGCCGCTGAGCACCGGGCGCGCGCCGGGCGCGGCCTCCCAAACGACACCGGAGTCGCCCGGGCCGAACATCAATGGGGCGCTGAGCTGGTACGTGCCACCGGTCAACTCGATGTGCACCGTGCCATGCCCCGGCAAGTGAGCCGCGGTGGCCTTCGCCTGCTGGATCGAACACGGCTGGTGCACGGAACACGCGGTGCCGTGCCCGCCCGGCGCGGCGGTAAGGACATCGGCCGCGTCGGCCGGTGCGGGGGCGAGCGCCAGGGCGCCCGCCGCGAGGGAGAACACACCCACGA
>NZ_DASZGI010000407.1:0-11814 GCF_035938995.1 Actinocrinis sp. | reverse complement strand
GCGGGGCGGGCGGCTGTCGCCGTCGTCCGAGTTTCGTCCGTTCGCGGTGACGACACCCGGCGTGCACGTTTTTGACCGCGTTGCTCAACGATCGCGCACGTCGGCGCAATGTCTTGAGTTCGCTTTACCGAATTGTTACGTCGATCGGTGGCCTTATCTCACGTGTGTGCCGGGGCGGAATGTCCTGGTTTCGTGCTAATTTCTTGGCCGCCGCATCGAAGTGAGCTGCGATAATGCGAAACTGTCAAAAATTTGCAGCTTCTACACCGACTTCTTGCTATCGCGTGTTCCGCTCTGTACGTTGTGCGCAATCGGCTCCCACGTGTCGTCCCGCACACCCAGGAGGAACCCCCTTATGAGACCTCGCAACGTCGCGACTCTCGTCATAGCCGGGCTCGCGCTCGCCGCCACGGCCTCGTGCAGCAGCTCCGGCAACAGCGGCACCCCCGCCGCCGCGGACACCGGCCCGGTGAAGATCTCGGTGGACTGTGAGCCGCCCACCACGCAGCCGGCCGACCGGGCCAACTGGGTGGCGGATGTGGCCTCGTTCGAGAAGCTGCACCCGAACATCACGATCGAGAGCCAGGACTCGTACCCCTGCGACGACCCGAACACGTTCACCGCGAAGCTGGCCAGCGGCCAGATGGCCGACGTGTTCTACCTCTACTTCACCGACGCGGCCAAGGTGATCGCCTCAGGCCAGGCCGCCGACATCCAGCAGTACGTCAGCACAGTGCCGCACTACACGGACATCCAGTCCGCCGTGCGCGCGGTCTTCCAGCAGAACGGCAACGGCGACGTGTACGGCCTGCCGAAGACGAACTACTCGATGGGCCTGGTCTACAACCGCGACCTGTTCACCCAGGCCGGCCTCGACCCCAACTCGCCGCCGACCACCTGGGCCGAGGTCGCCGCCGACGCCAAGAAGATCACCGCGCTCGGCAACGGCACCGTCGGCTACGGCGACTACAGCGCGGGCAACACCGGCGGCTGGCACTTCACCGCCGAGATCTACTCGCTCGGCGGCACCATGGTCTCCGCTGACGGCAAGTCCGCCGCGTTCAACTCGCCGCAGGGCATCGCCGTGCTCAACAACCTCAAGCAGATGCGCTGGACCGACAACACGATGGGCAGCAAGCAGCTGCTCCAGTACGCCGACCTGCCGACCATGATGGCCTCCGGCAAGCTGGGCATGTACATCGGCGCCCCGGACAACGTCACCACCATCCACGACCAGTTCAAGGGCAGCTTCGCCAACCTCGGCATGGGCCCGATGCCCGGCGACGGCACCAACACCCCCGGCACCCTGGTCGGCGGCGACGGCTACATGTTCAACAAGCACGACAGCGCGGCGCAGATCAAGGCCGGGCTGCTCTGGCTCGAGTACGAGAACCTGACCCCGGGCCAGGGCCAGTTCAACTACCAGCGCGCCGCCGCCGCGGGCCAGCCGGTCGGTCTGCCCCAGCCCGACCTGTGGCTGGGCGCCACCGCCACCGCGGACGCCGCCGCCAAGGCCAAGTACGCCGACCTGCCGACCACGAACTACCAGACGTACATCGCCACCACGCCGCAGCTGAAGGCGAACCTCGAGCCGCCGCAGGCCCAGGCGATCTACAAGGTGCTCGACAACGTGATGTCCGCGGTGCTGACGAACCAGAGCGCCGATCCCGGTTCGCTGCTCTCGCAGGCCACCACGCAGGTGAACAGCATTCTGGCGAACGCCCAGTAGTAGCCGGTTCGCCCGGTACTCAGGCCGGGGGGAGGGGCTGCCCGCCTCCCGGGTGCTCCCACAACGCACCCGGGAGGCGGCGCACCACAGCCCGCCGCACCAGAGCCCCGCCGCCCGCCGCGGCGCGTCCCGTGCACCGTTCACCGCCCGTCGCACGCACGGCGGCCGACCAGAAACGAAGCAGATGTCGACGATCAACGTCCCGCGCGGATCCGACGCGCTGACGCCGGCCCGCGGCAGGCGGGCACGGCCGGGCGGCCCCGCACCCCGCCCCCCGGTGTTCGGCCGGCTGCGCCCCGGCGCGGCGCGGCCCGCGCCGGCCGGCCGCGGCGGACGGATGCAGCGCCGGCTGCGGCAGACCGCCACGGGCTACCTCTTCCTGGCGGGCGCGCTGATCTGCTTCGCGGTCTTCTCCTGGTACCCGATGGTCCGGGAGATCGTGATGAGCTTCCAGAAGACCAACTTCGCCGGGAACACCAGCTGGGTCGGCTTGCGCAACTTCGACCACGTGATGCAGGACCCGGAGTTCTGGACCGCGTGGAAAGACACCGCGCTGTTCGCCGGGCTGGCGCTGATCTTCGGCTACGCCGTCCCGTTCGTCACCGCCATCGTCCTCAACGAGCTGCGGCACGCCAGATCCTACTTCCGGCTGCTGGTCTATCTGCCCGTGATGATGCCTCCGGCGGCCGCGGCGTTCCTGTGGAAGTGGTTCTACGACCCGGGCCCGGGCCTCTTCAACAGCATCCTGCGATTCCTGCACCTGCCGACCTCGCAGTGGCTCGACTCGACGCACACCGCGATGCTCTCCCTGGTGCTGTTCTCCACCTGGATCAACATGGGCAGCGCGACCCTGATCTACCTGGCCGCGCTCCAGGGCATCCCGGGCGACCTGTACGAGGCGGCCGAGATCGACGGGGCCGGCGTGCTGAGCAGGATCTGGCACGTGACCGTCCCGCAGACCAGGCTGATCCTCTCGCTGATGCTGATGCTCCAGATCGTGGCGACCATGCAGGTGTTCCTCGAGCCGTTCCTGCTCACCGGCGGGGGACCACAGGGCTCGACGACCACCGTGGTGTACCTGCTGGTCGAGTACATGCTCAACTTCGGCAACTACGGCAGCGCTGCAGCCCTGGGCCTGATGCTCCTACTGGTGCTCATCGGGTTCTCCGGCGCCTACCTGTGGCTGAGCCGGGACCGGGAAGGGGACTAGCCGCCGATGTCAGCCTTCGACACCCAGACCCGCACGCTGATCTCGCGGGCGCAGCTGAGCCGCCGCGGCGGCCGGATCGCCTACTGGGCCACGGTGTGGATCATGATCCCGCTGTTCGCGCTGGTCTTCCTGTTCCCGCTGTACTGGATGCTGTCCGGCGGGCTCAAGTCCAGCCAGGCGATCATCCAGACCCCGCCGACCCTGTTTCCGAGCACGTTCCAGTTCTCCAACTACACCACCGCCTGGCACGAGATGAACCTCGGCCGGCTGCTGTTCAACACCGTCTACTACGCGGGCGGCGCGCTGCTGCTGCAACTCGTCTTCGACGTCGCGGCGGCCTACTCGCTGTCCAAACTGCGGCCGATCATGGGCAACGCGGTGCTGTTCCTCATGCTCGCCACCCTGATGATCCCCAGCACCGTCCTGATCCTGCCGACCTACCTCACCGCCATCAACCTGCCGCTGCTGCACCTGAACCTCAGCAACAGCGCGTGGGGCATCTGGCTGCCGACGGTCGCCAACGCGTTCAACATCTTCCTGCTCAAGCGCTTCTTCGACTCGATCCCGCGCGACCTGCTGGCCGCGGCGGCGATCGACGGAGCCGGGCCGCTGCGCGCGCTGTGGTCGGTGGTGCTGCCGATGTCCCGGCCGATTCTCGGCGTGGTGTCGATCTTCGCCGTGGTCAACGTGTGGAAGGACTTCCTCTGGCCGCTGCTGATGCTGTCGGACCGGTCGAAGCAGACCGTGAACGTCGGCCTCTACACCCTCAACTCCGGGATGCCGGAGAACGTGCTGATCGCCTCCCTGGCGATCGCCTCGATCCCGACGATCCTGTTCTTCCTGATCTTCCAGCGCAACATCATGGCCGGGCTGACCGCCGGAAGCCTCAAGGGCTGAGGCCGGCAGCGCCGGGTAGCAAAAGTAACAGGCCCAAAAGCCCGCGCGGACCCACACCGCGCGCCCGCCGACAAGGAGCACCGCCACCGTGACCCCGCACGGCTCCCAGCCCCTCCGCCCCGCTCCCGTCCTCACCGGGCGGGACGGAGACCGCCCCGAGCGCCCGACAGGCCCTGTGCAGCCGGGCGGTCCCCAACGAGCGGACCGCCCCCCGCACGCGGACAGCTCCGCGCACTCTGTCACTTCTGCGCCGTGGGCCGGCCCGGCCTCGTCGGAGGGTTCCCCGCGCCCGCTCGCTCCGGAGCAGCCGAGCGCCGCGGCGTACCTGAACGGCGACGCTCTGGCTACCAGTACCGAGCAGCTGCACGGCGGCGTGCTGTGGTGGCGCGACGCCGCCATCTACCAGGTCTACGTGCGCAGCTTCGCCGACAGCGACGGCAACGGGATCGGCGACCTGCGCGGGGTGCGTGACAAGCTCGACTACCTGGCCGGCCTCGGTGTCGACGCGATCTGGCTCAACCCCTGGTATCCGTCGCCGATGGCGGACGCGGGCTACGACATCGCCGACTTCCGCGGCATCGATCCGGTGTTCGGCGACCTGCCGGAGGCCGACGCGCTGATCGCCGACGCGCACGCGCACGGCATCCGCGTCATCATCGACGTGGTGCCGAACCACTGCTCCGACCAGCACCCCTGGTTCCAGGCTGCGCTGGCCGCCGAGCCGCGCTCGCCGGAGTGCTCCCGGTTCTGGTTCAGGCCCGGCCGCGGGCCCGGCGGGGATCAGCCGCCGAACAACTGGGCCTCGATCTTCGGCGGGCCGGCCTGGACCCGGGTCGCCGATCCCGACGGTACCCCCGGCCAGTGGTACCTGCACCTGTTCGCCTCGGAGCAGCCCGACTTCAACTGGGAGAACGACGAGGTGCGCGAGGAGTTCCTCAGCATCCTGCGCTTCTGGCTGGACCGCGGGGTGGACGGGATCCGGATCGACTCGGCCGCGGTGCTGGTCAAGGACCCGTTCCTGGCCGACGCCGATCCCGACGGCCCGGCGCCGGAAGCTCAGCACCCGTACACCGACCGGGACGGCATCCACGAGATCTACCGGGAGTGGCGCGCGGTCGCCGACGGCTACCCCGGCGGCAGGGCACTGATCGGGGAGATCTGGCTGCCGGACCCGCTGCGCTTCGCGGCGTACCTGCGCCCCGACGAGATGCACACCGCGTTCAACTTCGACTTCCTCCAGTGCAGCTGGGACGCCGCCGCACTGCGCCGCACGATCGACACGACCCTCGCCGCGCACGCCCCGGTCGGCGCGGCGGCCACCTGGGTGCTGTCGAACCACGACGTGACCCGGCATGTCACCCGGTACGGCCGCACCGACACCGGTTTCGCGTTCGCCGACCGCGACCGCCGCCACGGCCTGCCGCTGGACCTGGACCTCGGCACCCGCCGGGCGCGCGCGGCGGCGCTGCTCACGATGGCCCTGCCCGGGTCGGTGTACATCTACCAGGGCGAGGAACTGGGCCTGTGGGAGGTGGAGGATCTGCCGGACGCGGCGCGTCAGGACCCGATGTTCCACCGCACCGGCGGCGTCGACCCGGGCCGGGACGGCTGCCGGGTGCCGCTGCCCTGGTCCGGCCACGAGCCGCCGTTCGGGTTCAGCCCCGACGGCTCGCGCGGCGAGCCCTGGCTCCCGCAGCCCGGCGCGTGGAAGGACTACACCGTCGAGGCGGAGAGCGAAGACCCGCACTCCATGCTCGAGCTCTACCGCGCCGCGCTCCACCTGCGCCGGACCGAGCCGGCGCTGCGCTCCGAGCGCGAGTCGCTGGCGTGGCTGCCCGCGGCCGACGGGGTGCTCGCGTTCCGCCGCGGCGACGACGTGGCCTGTGTGGTGAACCTCTCCTCCGCCCCGGTGGAGCTGCCCGCGCACGACGGCGTGCTGCTGGCCAGCGAACCGCTCGAGAACGGACTGCTGCCGAGCGACACGGCGGCGTGGCTGCGGCTGCCCCGATAGCGGGCCCTGGTACCGGCCTCGGGCCGGGTGCCCGAGACCTGCGGCGGCCCTATGCTTCTGGTCGCACTGGCGACGAAGCTGGAAGGGCCCGCACCGTGAGCGACGAGACGCCGACCGGCGTACACAGGATCGGGCAGGTGATCCGGCTGCGGCCGGAGCACGCCGAGGAGTATCTGAAGCTGCACGAAGCGGTGTGGCCCGAAGTGCTCGACATGATCACGGCGTGCAACATCCGGAACTACTCGATCTTCCGGCACGGCGATCTGCTGTTCAGCTACTTCGAGTACGTGGGCCGGGATTTCGACGCCGACATGCGCAAGATGGCCGCCGACCCGGCGACGCAGCGGTGGTGGAAGCTGACGGACCCCTGCCAGCAGCGGCTCGAGGGGACCCCGGATGGGGAGCAGTGGCTGGAGATCCCTGAGGTCTTCCACCACGACTAAGCGGGACCGCTACGGTCGCCGCGAACGCCCCGTCAGGTTCGCTAGCGCGGTGTCCACCAACCCTGACCGGGTGCAGGCACCGCGAACGAAGTGGTCGCCCGGCTTCGTCAACCCGGTGAACGTTAGTGGACACCGCACGAGCGGGCGTTCGCGGCGGGGTGCTCAGCGCTCGCGGAAGCCGCCGAGGAACCGGCGGAAAACGCCGCCCTCCGGCGTCAGCGGCGCGGCCGGGGGCGGCGCGGCGGCCCGCTGCCGGGCGATCGGCTTGTCGTAGTCGGTGCGGGCGATCGCGTCGACCGTCTGCGCCAGGTCGAAGTCTTCGGAGCCCTCGATCGCCGGGACGTAGCCGACCAGCATCCCGTCCTGCATCACCTGCGCTTCGAGGCCGGGGGTGTCGTCGGTGTCCCAGACCGCCTCGCGTCCGTCGGGCAGGCTGACGCGGATGCCGATCTGGTACACGCCCTCCCTGGCCAGGTGGGCGTTCACGCCGCGCTCGCGTAGCGCGTCCACGACCTTCAGCGCGCGGTTCTCATCCATGGGGCTTCTCATTCATCGGTGGTTTCAGGCACTGCGCCGTCCCCGCATGTCCTGTCGGACATAACGCGCGTGATCCGCTTCTGGTTCCCGCACGTCACGCGATCGTGCGGGGTCCGGCCCGGCCGCTTCCCACCCGCGCCGGATATTCGAGTGCGGATTCCGCCGCGGCTTTCTATCGTCGTGGGCATGCAAGTGACGTTCACCAGGACCGGCGAGCGCCGTTACAGCGTGGCGATCGAGCGCGCGGTCGGACCCCGCCTGGCCGCTCGGCAGGGCCCCGGCTTCGACCCGTATCTACCCCACGACCTGGTGCATTTCGTGGTGGAGGCCGAGGCGGGCCTGCGCGGGGCGGTGTTCGGCAGCCTGGCCGCGGGGGAGAGCGGCATCTTCCGGCCCGAGGACGTGACCAAGATCCGCGGAGACCGTCGGCGCGCACGCAAACGCAAGGCGCCTCCCGCGGCTCGGGCGGACATGATGCTCGCCGAGCGGCTGGCGGCGTTGAGCCAGTCGCTTTGGCAGCTGCGCGCGGGCCACCGTTCCGCGCCGCCCGCGTGGTTTGACCAGCTCACCCCGGAGCAGCTCGGCGCACCCCTGCTCGACCGTATCTGCGACCGCCTCGATCGGGTGGCGCCGCGCTGGCACGCCTTGCCGGTCGGCGGAGGCATCACGCTGACCTGGCCGTTCCCGGAGGGTCCGGGCCATTCCGCGCCACCGCGCCGGCGACCGGACAGCACCGCGCGCGGTCGGCGGTGGGCGAACGGGGCGGCGGCGCGACGCAGCTGACGCACATCGGCGCTTGAGGGTCGCGTGCCTTGAGGCGCGGTCGACCATCACACCACTGTCGTGATCGAACGCGCGCTATAGAGAACGCGCTCTCGGAGTTGGCCGAGGCGGCGGCGGAAGATCGCACGGCAGTGACCGTCTTTCTCCCCGCCGCGCGATCTACGGCCGCTATGAAGCCCCGTCAACCCCGAGAGCGCAACAAGCACCGTCACGTAGCGAACCCGTCCGGAAACGGGGTGTGCACCCTACTCCCATACGTAGTTCTACTTCACGATTGGCACAGATGTGCCACCGTGGTATCACTTGTCACGTGCTCGGTGAACCCGCACGTCCGCGCCTCGGGGACGACCGTCGGCGGACGTCGCCGACCGGCGCGCTCCGAACGCTCCATCACGCCCTGAGGCCGGGGCCTTATATCGGCGGCCCTGCTCATCGTATGATCCGTCGGAGTGTCGGTGCGGTGATCACAACTCCGGGGTTACCCGCGCTGACCGGCGAACCCGGGAGAAAGGGCGCCACCGTGCCGTACTGCCCCCACCGGGCCCCCGGCGAGGTCGAGATCGAAGTGCCCGCCACCGCCCGGATGTATGACGCGCGCTGCGACGTCCCGCACCGCCGCGCTGCCGGGCGGCGTCGGTGAGCCCGGGCGCCGGCGGACCGCCGCCCGAAGACCTGCCCGCCGCGTGGGCACGGGTCCTGGCCCAGGCCAGTTCGGTGCCGATGACCGCGGGGCAGGCGCTGGCGTTCGCCTCGACACTGTCCGACTGGGCGGCCGACGCGCACGGCGGCCGCGAGGCGGCGCGCAAGGCCGGCCTGGCGATCGGCACCGCCCTCATCGACACCCACCACACCCACCCCGAATCTCTCGCCTCCTCGATCACGGTGCTTGCCGAGCACCTGCTGCCCGATCTCGACCGCACCTCCGCCACCGCCCTGTGCGCGGGTCTGGCCGCCGGCTACGCCGAGGCGCTGCGCGAACGCACCCGCGGCGAGCAGGAGGCGATCCGCAACGCCGTGCTCACCGCCCACCGCACCAGCGAGGCCCGGTTCCGCGCCGTCTTCCGCAGCGCCCCGCTCGGGATCGGCATCGCCGACGCCGAAGGCCGGATGCTGGAGGTGAACGAGCCGCTGGCCCGCATGATGGGCCAGGACGCACGCTCGGTGCGCGGCGTGGAAGTGCGGGACCTGAGGCTGCCGACGGACCCGCCGGAGTACTGGGAGCAGTACGAGGCGCTTTTGACCGGGCGGCGCCGGCAGATGAGCGGCGAGAAGTACTTCACGCTGCCCGACGGCGAGCTGGTCTGGGTCAAGATGCGCGCCAGCAGCGTGGTCGGCGAGGACGGCAAAGTCGCGCTGCTGATCGGCGTGTTCGAGGACGTGACCGAGCGCAGACAGTTCAACGAGCGGCTACGGCACCAGGCCAACCACGATCCGCTGACCGGCCTTCCCAACCGGGCGCAGCTTCAGGACCGGCTGACCACGCTGTTGGAAGGGCAGGACGGCGCGAAGCCGGTGCCGATCGGTCTGTGCTTCTTGGACATCGACGGTTTCAAGGGCGTCAACGACACCCTTGGGCACGACGCCGGCGACCGGCTGCTGATCGAGATGGCCGAACGGCTGAGGGAGGTCGCCGCCCCGTACGGGCATCTGGTGGCCAGGATGGGCGGGGACGAGTTCGCGATCCTCCTCGGTGACGCTGCGTCAACCACTGACGCTGCATCAGGTGGCGGCGTCGGACAAGGCAACGGCGTTCTGTCCACGAAGGGCGTCGAATCCGACAGCGGCGAAAAGCCGTGCAGCGACACCAGGCTCGCGGCCCGGGTCCTCGAGGCCGTGCGGCGCCCGCTGTGGCTGGAGGGGCGGGAGCTGTCGGTCACCGCGAGCATGGGGATCGCGCGGTGCCCGGTGGCCGGTTCGGCGCCGACCGAGCTGCTGCGTGCCGCCGACATCACGCTGTACTGGGCGAAGTCCGGGGGCCGGGACCGGTGGGCCGTGTTCGACCCCGAGCGCGACGCGCGGGAGGTCGAACGGCACGCCCTCTCGCAGGCCCTGCCGACCGCCCTGGAGCGCGGCGAGCTGTTCGTGGAGTACCAGCCGATCGTCGAGCTCGGCGGTGGCGGGTACGGGCACGAGCGCGCCGTGCGGTCGTTCGAGGCGCTGGTGCGGTGGAACCACCCGGAGCGCGGCCTGCTGGGACCGAGCCAGTTCGTTCCGCTAGCCGAGGAGTCCGGCACGATCGTCGCGCTCGGGCGCTGGGTGCTGCGGCGGGCGACCGCGGAGGCGGCGCTGTGGCCGGCCGGCCCGGACGGCGAAGCGGTGTCGGTCTCGGTGAACGTGGCCGTGCCGCAGGTGCGCGACCCCGGCTTCGTGCACGAGGTGCGCGAAGCGCTGGAGAGCTCTGGGCTCGCGCCGGAGCGGCTGATCCTGGAGATCACCGAGAGCGCCGTGATGGACCCGGGGGAGGGCGGGCTGCCGGCGGTCGACCGGCTGCGGGCGCTGGCCGACCTCGGGGTGCGGATCGCGATCGACGACTTCGGGACCGGCTATTCGAACCTCAATTATCTGCGGCGGCTGCCCGCGCACGCGCTGAAGATCGACTCCTCGTTTGTCAAGGGTCTGCTTCCGGCGTCGGGCGCCGGCCCGGGGGCGCCGTCGGAGGAGCCGATCGTGACCAGCATGATCACTCTCGCGCACGCCTACGGGATGAGCCTGACCGCTGAGGGCGTGGAGACTGAGGCGCAGGCGCGCAAGCTGCTCGAGCTGGGTGCGGACACCGGGCAGGGCTACTACTTCTCGCGGCCGGTGCCGGCGGAGCGGGTGCTCATGCTGATCGCCGGCGGCAGTCCGCAGCACCGAGCCTGACCAGGGCGCGGACGGCGGTCGGCACGACGTTTCGACGGGGAGGTCGGCGATGGGTGGAGCGTTCTACGAGCGCATCGGCGAGGACCGGTACCGCGCGACGCCGCACACGGCCGGGCCGTGGTCGTCGGACGCCCAGCACATGGGCCCGCCCGCCGCGCTGCTGGTGCGCGAGCTCGAGCGGTGCGCGCCGCGGCCGGATGCCGCGCTGGCTCGCTTGGTCTACGAGGTGCTCGGGCCGGTTCCGGTCGGCGAGCTGACAGTGCGGGCAGCGGTCGAACGGCCGGGCCGCGCGGTGGAGCTGCTGTCCGCAGAGCTCTGTGTCGCCGCGGACGGGACCGGTGGCGAGGCGCGACCGGTGGTGCGGGCGCACGCCTGGCGGATCGCCCGGACGGACACGGCGGGCGTGGTCGGCGGCGGACCCGCCGCGCTGGCGCCGCCGGATGCAGCCGAACCGTTGGCGATGCCGTCGGGGTGGGGGCGCGGCTATCTGGACGCGATCGAGTGGCGCGCCTTCGGCGAGGGGTTGAGCGGCACGGGGCGGGCGACGGTGTGGGGGCGTCCGCTGGTCGACGTGGTGGAGGGGGAGCGGAGCACGCCGCTGCAGCGGCTGTGCTCGATCGCCGACTCGGGCAGCGGAGTGTCACACCGACTCGACATCAAGAAGTGGCTATTTATCAATACCGATCTAACGCTGCATCTGTACCGTGAGCCGGCGGGCGACTGGTTCGCGCTCGACGCGGAAACCGTGATCGGGCCGACGGGCGCCGGTGTGGCGATCACCGCGCTGCACGATCTCGGGGGCCCGGTCGGCGTCGGCACGCAGAGTCTGCTGGTGCGCCCCCGATAGCCGGGGCGCCGCCGAACCCGGCGATCCTGTGTTTCCGTTTCCCCGTTGCGTCAGCGCCTGTCGATATCAGCGCCTCACCGTGTCGGCAACCCTCGTTCGGCGACAGAAGGGCGCTTGAGCGCTGCTAAAGGGTTTACAGGCGGGCGGTAGTCGTGCAAGTGTCGTCCCGGGAAAGCTCGGATGACGTCGCCGCAGCAGCGAGAGGGAGAGCGCCGTGCCGGGTACTTTGGCGTCGCTGTGGTTGCTGCGCACCGCCGGGCCGATTCGCTTGCGGTTGCGCCACGAGGCCGACGGAGTGCAGCCCCAGCCGGCGGTCGAGTGCGCGTGCGGGGAGCAGCGCGACTGGCTGATCGTCGTCGACGGCCCCCGCATAACCCTGGTCTGCCGCTGCGGACGGCGGCAGGAGCTGCCGGGGGTCGCCCTCGAGGACATCGTCGCCCTGGTCGTGGCCGAACCCTTGCAGCCGCAATGGTGCGATCTCGGTGACGCGCTGCG
>NZ_DASZGI010000406.1:0-14282 GCF_035938995.1 Actinocrinis sp. | reverse complement strand
GGCCGCCCGGCCGGGCAATCTGGATGGCCTTCATGTTCCCACCCTATGCCGGTTCTTCCGCGAACTGCGCCGCGCCCGCGGGCCGCCCCACAACCTGCGCGGATGGGTAGAAAAGCCGGGCCGCGACCGACATCCCTCTCGTCGGCCGGCCGCTTGACGATGTCCAGTCCGCCGCCATGCGAGAGCAGGTCCATCACCACCTGACCGGCCCGAGGCCTGAGGGTAGAGACGCTGAGCAGTTGCCCGGTCGCGTCGGAGGAGGTGATGACGGTGTCCGCGCCGGATTAGCGGACCAGCGGTGCGTTCTCGTCTTCGCGCACAGTGACGACGACGGTCGCCGCTGGCGTCAGTTTGAGGATTCTGAGGGGGTATCAGTTCCAGATTCGGACGCTGCGGCGCCGCGCGCGTCGGCCGCCGCGGAAAGGCGGGCAACGAGGTCCTCAAGGCCGCCCAAGCCGCCTTGAGCGCCGAGCACGTAGCCGGCGAGGAAGGTCGTGAGCGGGGCGGCCGGACGGGCCACACCGTGCGCCGCCGCACGCGCGAGGTCGAGCACTGCGTCCTGCTGCTGGCGGGTCAGCTCAAGCTCCGGGTGCCCCAGCTCCGTGGCGGCCTCGTGCAGCCATGCCTCGAACATCGGTGTCATCCCCTTCGTGGGCGCTCCTGTGGCCGTCAGCCGTCGGCGATCCGGCGCGCCGAGTCCACATCCTCCCAGGTGTCGCAGTCCATCAGCGCCCGCGACCGCCCCTTCACGTGCAGCAGGCGCAGATCGCCTACCAACCGGCGCAACGGCAGGCCGACAAGCTGATCATCGCCGATCCGCGCGACCGCGTTTTCGAGGGTGGCGCGCCGGTAGAGCGCGGCGAGCCACTGCTCTCGGCCGTCCTCGTCGAGAACGACCGCGCCGTCGTGGGCGGATTCCGCGAACTCGATAGTTATCCACAGGCTATGGATAGTGTCCGCGTCGAGGAAGGGGAGATCGGCCGCGAAGACTCCGACCCAGTCGTGCGCACAGGACTCCAAGGCAGCGGCGAGCGCAGCGGCCGGGCCGCTGCCAGGCGGCTGCTCGCTTACCCACGTGACCGCGTGCGCGATCGGCCGTTCCGGGCCGACGACGATCGCACGCTGCGCGCCCGCCTGTGCGCAGGCGTCCAGAACTCGATCGAGCAGAGCCGTTCCGCCGACCTCCACCATCGGTTTGTCGGCGCCGCCCAGCCTGCGCGCCCGGCCCCCGGCGAGCACCACAGCGTCGAACGGTGCGGCGTCGAACGGGGTGGGGTCGAACGAAGCGCGGTCAGGCGCAGATCTGCCCATACGAACATCGTAAGGATGGACTTCGGCCGGGCGCCGGGCGCTCGGCCTGTGGATCTGCGACGTGCTCGGGGTCGCGAAGTCTTCGACGAGCCGGTCCTCAGGGTCGCGAGCTCAGGCGGCAAGTTGCGTTTGGGGCTTGAGATCGCGCTCGAAGTGGATCATCGCGCCACGCGCTGGGTGGTTGCGGATGTCCACACGGTCGCAGAGCGCCTCGATGAGCATCAGGCCGCGCCCGCTCTCGGACATCTGCGAGACCGACGCCTGCGAGACGGCCGACTGCGGCGCCGGCGCCTCCTGGGTGGGCACCGGCGCGATCCGCGCCCACTGCCACCGCGACGTCCCGGCGGCGTGCTCGGTCAGCCGCCGCGGCGCGAAGCCCACCCCGTTGTCGATCACGTCGATCCAACAGCGGTCCGAGCTGATCCCCGCCGCGACCCAGTAGCCCTCCGCCTGACCCGCGTGCTCGATCACGTTCGCGCACGCCTCGGTCAACGCCACGCCGAGGTCGAAGGACACCTCGGGATCCACCCCGGCGAGCGTCGCGGTATCCCGCAGCATACGTCGCGCCTTGCCCACGCTCTCCGCCTCGCGCGGCAGCAGCAGGGTCCAGTTGACGTCCACGAGCCACAACCTCCCACGGTCGACGGGCACGCAGTTACGTATTACCGCTCGCCAGGATTCATACGCGCGCAAAGCGCGGGAAAACCGACACCGTGTCGTGACCGAATCACCCGGACGGCCGCGCCCGGTGGGTCCAAACGATTCCGAATCGTCCTCCCCGACCGCATGCCGAAACCGGCCATCAGCACTCCTGCGTAACGCAGTACCGTGGGCCCATGCCAGTCCAATCCGTCCCGCGCTACGCCTACCTCGGCCCCGAAGGCACCTTCACCGAGGCCGCGCTGCTCTCGCTGCCGGAGTCTGATTCCGTCGAGGCCGTGCCCTACCCCACGGTTCCCGCAGCGCTCGACGCAGTCCGCTGCGGCGAATGCGCGGCCGCCGTGGTCGCGATGGAGAGCTCCGTCGAGGGCGCGGTCACCGCGACGATGGACGAATTGGCCACCGGCGAGCCGCTCGTGATCGTGCGCGAGCTGCTGCTGCCGATCTCGTTCGCCCTCCTGGCCCGGCCCGGCACCCGGCTCGAGGACATCAAGACGGTGGCCAGCCACACCGTCGCCGGGCCGCAGTGCCGCCGCTGGCTCGGCGAGCACCTGCCGGACGCCCGCTGGGAGGCGGCGACGTCCAACGCGCACGCCGCCGGCCAGGTGCGCGACGGCGTGTACGACGCCGCCCTCGCCGGCGCCTTCGCCGCCGACCGCTACGGCCTGGTGGTGCTCGCCGACGCGGTGCACGACGTGGACGGCGCCCAGACCAGATTCGTCCAGGTCACCCGGCCCGGAGCGATCCCGGACCGCACCGGCCTCGACAAGACCTCGGTCACCGTCGGCCTGCAGGACAACCACCCCGGCGAGCTGATGGAGATCCTCGAGCACTTCGCGACCCGGGGCGTGAACCTCTGCCGGATCGAGTCCCGCCCGACCGGCCAGGGGATGGGCAGCTACTTCTTCTTCATCGACTGCGAGGGCCACATCGCCGACGCCCGCGTCGGTGATGCTCTGTCTGGGCTGCGCCGCTCCTGTGCGAACGTGCGGTACCTCGGCTCGTACCCGCGCGCGGACGGCCGGGGATCACCGGTGCGGCGCGGCACCAGCGACGACGAGTTCGACGAGGCCGCGAAATGGGTCGCCTCGGTGCGCGACGGTAAGGCCTGCTGAAGGCTTACAGGGATGAGCCTTTCGCGCACGCACTTTGCGTCTGCACGTTGCCGTAGGAATTTCGTCTGCGGTACTCACTTCACGTCCTAACTCCGTTACGCTAGGCCACGCGGCCGTCTCTGCCGTCCGGCTTCCCGTCAGGGGGCGGTGAGCTGGAGCGGGACGGCCACAGGTCGGGTTCGGGTGCACAGGCGCGCCCGATGGCACCCCGCGTTCGGCCAAGGGAGCGGTGCCGGACGCCGCGGTGCGGATGTGTGAGCAGCGGACTAAGTTGGCACCGGACAGGGTGTTGCAGCCCCGCACGGTGTTGGAATCACACAAGGTGGAGGAAGCGGGCTCTAGGGACACAGGCACCGTGTTCGGCTCGAGCGTGGTGAGTGTGGCACCGACTTTCGAGGGGGTTCAGGGTGACGCTCGTAGTCGTGGTACCGGCGCCGACGCACCCCGCCCCGGAGGGCGATCCGGGCGACGGGGCGGCGGTGGCAGGCAGGGCGGGCGGCGGCGCGCAGACGCAGGATCCCGGCGAGCGGCGGCCCGGCTGGCGCGGCCGGGTCGGGCGCGTGCTCGGCGCCGAGAAGACCGACCCCACCCAGCGCGTCGTCAACTCGCTGATCTCCTCGGTGCGCGCCGTGCGCGGCCGGGTGCCGGGCCCCGAGCAGATCACCGTGCTCGACCTCGCCGAGGCGGCGAACCGGCCGTCCGACGGGGCCGCCTCGGCCCGCGAGGTCTCCTCGGACGCGGCGCGGTTGGCGACCGAGGTGCTGCGCTGGTGGTGGAACGCGGCCACCAGGATCGGCCAGGTCGACGGCCAGCCGGCCGAGGACCCGGCACTCTTCGACGTCGAATCCGCGGTACACGGACTCGGTGCGAGCCCTTACTTCGGCGGCTCGCCCGAGCTGCCGCTGCTCGAAGCCCGCATGCTCGGCCGCTATCTGACCGACCAGAAGTTCCGGCACGAGGCCCGCGACCGGACGCAGAGCGTGATCGGGCCCGCCGCGCGGGTCGTGGTCGGCCACGGCCTCGGCGCCCTGGTCGCCTACGAGGCGCTCTGCGCGCTCGGCGACGCCGCCTCCGTCACGCTCGTGACCCTCTCGGCGCCGATGTGCGGGTCCGACGAGGTCTTCGCCCGGCTGGAGCCCGCCCCGCGCAGCGGGCAGGGGCACTGGCCGGCCTCCGTGCGCCGCTGGTTCAACATCGTGGCTGACTCGGACCCGACCGCGATGGCCGCCCCGCAGCTGACCGACCGCTTCGGCTCCGGCATCGAGGACGAGATCATCGAGATCCGCAGCGGCTCGGGGGACATCTACCCGTACTTGCTCGACCGGGCGACCGGCCGCGCGGTGGCCGCCGGGCTCGACTGAGGACGGGCGGAGGCGCAAAAAGCATCGCCGTGTGCTGAGCACACGGCGATCTGTCGGACACGCGGCGATCGCGGCTCAGCCGAAGAAGCCCTGCCCGGGCTGCTCGACCGGCTGCGGCTGCGCGGGCTGCGAGAACTGGATCTGCTGAAGTTGTGTCTGATAACCCTGAGTCGGATATGACTCCTGTGACTCCGGGTCATAGGGGTACTGATATTGCGGTTGATGCATTTGGTACTGATGTTCGTCCAGCAACTGATGTGCGTGCCCGTTGGATCCGTTCAGCGGTTGGGCAACGCCGATCGCCATCCCGTGGCCGGTGCCCGCATCCGGGGTCGCATAGATCAGATTCAGCTCCTGTTCCTTGAGCTGGATCGTCTCCCAGAGCCGGGCGTAGAGCACGTCGAGCGCCCGCGCGGGTCCGAACTCTGCGAGGACCTGCCCGAGCGGGCTGGACAGCAGTGTCTCCTGCTCCACCCGGGCCTCGGCGACGCGGGCGCGCAGCCATATCAGCCGCTGGCGCAGCCAGAGCCCTCGCTCCGGGGTACCGACCTCCGGCCCGTTCGCGCTGATCACGGCCCACTCCTCGGCGAGCCGCTGCAGCTCGTACAGGTCGCCGCGCTTGTAGGCGTCATTCACCCGCGCTATGAACGCGTTGCGCCGTTCCTTCTCCACCGGATCCTGCGCCAGGTCCGGATGGACGCGGCGGGCCAGGTCCCGGTAAAGCCGCTGCACCGCCTTCGCCGGATCGTCGGCCTTGGCCGGCTCGGCGGACTCCGTGAAGCGCAGCGTGCTCGCGTAATCCGGATCGATCTGCGGCTGCTGCGGCTCGGGTTCCGCGAGCGGGTCGGTCAAAGGATCGAAAGGCACAGGCGCATCCGACCCGTAGCGCAGCGCGTACGCGCGACGGGCTGCCTCTGCGTCGCCGGCAGCCGCCCGGGCCTCCGCGATGAGCAGGTCGAGCTGGTCCAGCCGGTCGTACAGCGGACCCAGGTGATGGTGATGCATCCTGGTGAGACGGTCGAGATCGACCCTGGTGACTTCGAGGGCGATCTGCGCTTCGGCCAGTCCCGCCTCGGCCGAGGCCACCGTCTCCTCCAGCGAGGGCGTCGCATCGGCGACGTCCATGGCCCCTCCTTGCTCTTCCTTACGCCGCACAAGATAGTCGCTGAGCAGCAGTCCCATACCACGTCGGACGGTTCTGACACAGGATCGATATTTAAGCCGCACAATGTTCCGGTCGGTAACCGGCCGATCACAGCCCGCCCACACACCTCCTCCGGGCTACACGGGCACCCACCAACCGGCGGTTCAATCTACGGTCGCCCAATCCGCGCCCGCTCAACCCGCTCCCGTTCAATGCACCGCCCCGAAGAGGTTGAGCCCGATCACCCCGATCACGATCAGACCCACCGACACCAGTTTGGCGGCCGATACGCCTTCGCCCAAGAACAACATTCCGAAGACGACTGTTCCCGCCGCGCCGATTCCCGTCCACACGGCATACGCCGGTCCGATCTCGAGCCGCTTGAGCGCCAGCGTGAGCAGGCCGAACGAGCCGATCGCGAACAGAGCGAAGCCGAACGTGGGCCAGGGTCTGGAGAAGCCGTGGCTCTGCTTGAGGCATACGGCGAACCCCATCTCCAGCAAGCCGGCGACGACGACCAGGAGCCAAGCCATGCCCCAAGTGTCCGGGGACACCCCGAACCGCGCAATCCGCGTTGATTCGGACGGGCCGTGACGAGGAGTCCGTCGATAACGGGGAAAAGGCTCTCCTTCGGCGTGTCCCGGCAAAAGAGGCAAAGCGGATGAATGCCGCGTCAGTCGGAAGGACGACCAGGCTGGACGCCGCCGGTTCGGTGGGCGAATCTCGAGGAAAGAGCCGACGCGGCCGCTTCCGGCCCGGCGCGGACATCGAGGAAGGGCGTGCGGCCATGGCGGTGGGATCGACGCGGGGGACGCCGACGGACCGGGCGGTCAACATAGGCCCGGTGCTCTCCGAGCGCCTCCGCTCGGTCGGAATCGACACCCTCGAGCAGCTCAGACAGCTCGGCTCGCTGCAGGTGTGGTCGATGATCGCGGAACAGACGCCGAGCGAGGAATGCGTGCACACGCTGCTGGCCCTCGAGGGCGCGATCCGCTCCACCCGTTGGACGGCGATCAGCCAGGTCGAGCGCAACCGGCTGCTGGACGCGGCCGGGCTGCGCTGATCCAGACTGAGCTGATCCAACCCGGCGCCCGGGATCAGATCACCGAGCCCGATTGCAGCGCCGCCCAGGTCGGTCCGTTCGCCATACCGGTCGACGGGACCCCCACGGCGGACTGATAGCGGACCATCGCCGCGACGGTCGCCGCGTCGTACCGGCCGTTGACCGCGAGCCCGGCGTTCTCCGCGGAGTCGAGCGCCTGCTGGAGTCGCTTGATGTCGCCGCCGTCGTTGCTGCCGGGCCTCAGGTTGGGCCGGGTGCCGGCGGCGATCAGCGCGGTGAGCGTGGGCCGGTCGACGGTGGCGGCCGGGTCGCCGGTCACGTGGGCGGCGCCCTGGAAGTCGACGACCGCCTGCGCCGTGGCCTGGTCGTACTGTCCGTTGATCGGGCCCTGGTAGAACTTCAGCTGGTGCAGCCGCTCCTGGACATAGGTCACGTAACGCCCGCTCGAGCCGAGCGTGAGCGGCAGGTTCGTGTTCCCCGTCGCCGACTGCGACGCGCTCGCGGAGGCCGACGGGCTGGACGAGGTCTGCCCGGCCGCGGGCAGATTGATGTCGCCGACCGAGGGTGTGGGCGTACCGGCGATGCTGTTGGCGCTTGCGGACGGCGGGGCGGTAGTGGCAGACGCGGCGTTGTTGTGGTTGCCGACGTACAGCAGGCCCAGGATGACGGCCGCCGCCGCGACGACCGCGCCGACCGTTCCCCACACGATCGGCTTGCGGCCCCGCCCGGGCTCGCCGTACCAGTCGTCTTCCCCACCGGGTCCGCCGGCGCCGGGAGGATAGTCGCCGACCGGATAACCGGAAGCTGGATCAACGGCACCGTGACCAAAGGCACCGCGCTGGGGCTGGCCGTCCGGGGCTGCGCCGGGCGGCGGCATGCGGTAATCCGCGTTCACCGGCGGAAGCAGCCGGGTCTGGCTGTGCGGGGTGACCGCTCCGTCGGGCTGACGGAACAGAGAATCGAAATCCGAGGCGGGAATGGGCTCGGGCTGCGGGCCGAGGGTCTGGGTCATCGCCCCCGCCATCGCGCCCGGAAGCATCTGGGTCGGCTCGGCTTGCAGCGCCGCCGATCCGACGGCGCCGGGGAACATGGTGGCGGCGGGACCGTTCGGGACGGCCGCGCCGCACATCCGGCAGAACCGGCCCTCGACCGGCTCGCCGCAGGAGCCGCAGTAAGTCACCGCTCGTCACGCTCCATCGCTCGCCTGCCGGATCGACCGCGTCGCCCGGCCCCGGCCACCGGTCGTACACCGGGACCGTTCGTGGTTGTCCGCGCCCAGTGGTCGGTCGGCACTGTAGTACGGGACCATACGTTTCAGGTACGCCGCCTGACCGACCCTTTGCCCTCTTGGGACGCGATTGTTTCAAACCCGGGCCGCGACGAGTGCCCGCGACACGGGCTTCACCTGCGCGGACACCGGGATTGCCGTGCCTACGGTCACAGATACTGCCGCGCGGCGGCCACCGCCTGGGCACCGTACGAACCGCCGAACAAGACTGCGTGAACCAGCAGCGGATGCAGCTGATGCAGGCCCACCCGTTCGCGCCAGTCGTCGGCCAGCGGATACACCTCGTCATACGAGGAGAGGATCGCTTCCAGATGGGGCGGCTCGAACAGCGCCATCATCGCCAGATCGGTTTCCCGGTGGCCGCCGTGCGCAGCCGGGTCGATCAGCCAGGCGCGGCCGCGGGTGTCCCAGTGCACATTGCCGGCCCACAGGTCGCCGTGGATCCGCGCGGGCAGCTCGGGCGGTCCGGCGAGTTCGCCGATGCGCGCGCAAACCTGTTCGATGACGGCGGCGCCCTCCGGATCCACCGCGCTGCGGTCGACCGCGCCGCGCAGATAAGGCAGAACCCTGCGCTCCGGGTAGAACCGGGTCCACTCCTCGTCTTCGGTGTTGTCCAGCGGCAGCGAGCCGATGAATCCGGGTTCTGGGGCGCCGAAGGATTGGGCGCCGCGCGCGTGCAGGGTGGCCAGTTCGCGGCCGAACTCCTCCGCCGTCTGCGGGGTGGGCCGGCCCGGGGCGATCCAGGTGCTCACCAGAAGCTTCGGGCTCGCGCCCAACACCTCGGGCACGGCGACGGCGTCCGCTTCGCGCAGCCAACGCAATCCGCGCGCCTCGGATTCGAGGAAGCCGGGGTCCTGGCCGCCGGTGGCCTTCACGAACACGTTGCCGCCGGCCAGCAGCGAGACCCGGTACGTGCCCGCGCCGCCGGCTCCGGTGCCGAGGGCTGTCACGCCCGCCACCGGAGTCCCGAGCAACTCGGCCACCTCGTCGCCGATCATGCGGCCACGTTCTCACGCCGCCCGGTCGTGCTCCAACACTGCTCTTCGAAGAGCCTCCGACACCGTGTCACGCCGCGGTCCGGTTCCGCGCCACGCCCGCGTCGCGTTCGCCGCGCCGACGCGCGACAGGGTTCGTCTTCACCCGGATGGCCCAATCCGGTGAACTTTTCCCGGACGACTCAGCGCTCTGTCCGCATACCGTGTCTCCGTGCTCGGTGCGCCCGTCCGGCTCGGCGGATCCGGCCCACTCGATCCCGCCCCGCACGATCACAGTGCCCTCGCCTCCAGCGCCGACTCGATGTGCAGCAGCAGGCCCGGCATCGCCGACTCCACCATCGCCAGGCATTCTTCGAAGCCTGCCAGAGCACCGTAGTACGGATCGGGGACATCCCACCGGTCGGGCGTCGCCGCCGGGTCGAACTCGCGCACCAGGCGCAGCTCTGGCCCGGCCGTCCGATCCGCCGCGCCGGCCTGCTCCCACTGTGCCTTCCAGCGCCTCAACGTGCGTAAATGCCCGCGGTCCAGCGCCAGCAGGAGATCGCGCCGGGCGAAATCGGCGGGCTGGAACTGGCGGGCGATGTGCCGGGACGCATATCCATGCGCGGCCAGGACGCGCACCGTGCGCGGGTCCGCTTCGTCGCCGGCATGCCAGTCGCCGGTGCCCGCGCTGTCCACCGCGACCCGGTCGTCGAGCCCCGCTTCACGCAGCCGGGAGCGCAGCACCGACTCGCCGATCGGCGAGCGGCAGATGTTCCCGGTGCAGATAAAGCAGACCCGGTACATCGGAGTCCGTGTGTTGTTCTCCACTCGTGATCGTTTCCCGGTCGTCGCGACTGCCTGCGGAAACGCGGCCCGCGGCCTGCCTACTTCTTCCTGTCGTCCGGCAGCACCGCGTGCAGCACCAGCGCGACGGCCGTCACCACGAGCGAACCGAGCAGGGCGGACAGGAAGTTCTTGACGTAGAACTGCACCGCGAAGTGTTCGGAGATCTTCGAGGTCAGCCACAGCATGAGCGCGTTGATGACAAAGGTGAACAGGCCGAGCGTGACCAGGGTGATTCCGAAGCTGAACAGCTTCACCACCGGTCGGATGAAGGTGTTCACCAGGCCGAAGATGAGTGCGACGATCAGCACCGTCTCCGCGAGTTGGAACCCGGTTCCGTGGAATGCGACGCCGTTTCGCACCACGAGTGAGGCCACGTAGAGACCCACCGCGTTGACGAGGATCTTGATCGCGAATTTCTTCATGGCCGCATGTTGCCGCAAGTACTGCTCTTCGGCCAACAAGGTGTGGCAAGCTGTTGTAGATAGGTTCGGGTGGCGCTCGCAGAGCGTTGTGTATCACCCATCCGCGTCAGAGCCCGCCGCAAAAACGGGCATTTTGTGCGACACAGGATATGATCGACGCCATGACAGCAGTGGATGACCGGCTCGGCCACATGGTTAAGAGCCTTGAGCAAGAGCTCTCCGGAGCGAAAGACGCGGCGCTGCGCCCGATGGGCCTGACCGTTCCGCAGTACCAGGCGCTGTTGGTGATCGCTGACACGCCCGGTATCAGTGGTGCGGAACTTGCCCGTAGGTGCTTGGTGACCCCGCAGACGATGACCACGGTTCTGGGAAACCTGACCGTCAAAGGTCTCATCGAGCGGCGCACCGTGCCGGGTCAGGGACGCGCGATGGAGACCACCATCACCGCGGCGGGCAAGCGACTGCTCGGCCGCGCCGACAAGAAGATCGTCGAGGTCGAAGAGCTGCTGAGTGGGCAGCTGACCAAGGCGGACCAGCAGTCGCTGCGCAAGCTGCTGGAAAAGTGCCGAAGCGCATTCGCGAACGTCGCTCCGGCGGCCGTGGCGGCGGAGGAATCCGCTCCCGCGACCCGTCCGGCGCGCAAGACGACCGCGAAGAAAGCGGCCGCTGCTAAGCGGCCGGCCAAGAAGGCCGCTACCAAGCGCACCGCGTCCCGCGCGAAGAAGGCCTGAACAACCTCCACTCCTAGCCCGCCGGGGTGCGCCAGGTCCCGGCGGGCTCAGTCCTGTCCGCGGACAGGACTCAATACTCCGCTCGGCCGTGGGCCGCGTGAATGTCGAGCGGTTGATCCCCCGTCGGGTCCTGTGGCCTGCTGCGCGCGGGCCTGCGATGTGATCCGCTTCTTCGTTGATGGTACGGCCGTCCGGTATCGCGTCCCCATTTGTGGGCGCCTCGACCCTCACGCCTTGCCGTATCCCTCAGTACATGAAGACGCCTCCACGCCGCAGAGCGTCCGCTCCGTGATGGCGATGTCCTGATCCACTCTCGGCGGCGGCGCTCTCGAAGAGCGTCCGCCGGGAGCCGTTCGATCGCGAGTTCGAATCGGCGCGGATACGCATGAGCGCTCCGCCGCCTGGACATCATGCAGATGCGGTCATCGGCGGTCCGCCGGTCACCAGTGGTCCACTACCGGGTGCTGGCGCAGAGCGAGAACGCGATATATCGTGGATTCGGGAACGGGGGCACCGAGCCGGTCGTTCCACCATATGCAGTGCAGGCGCCGCACCGTGCGGTGCCGCAACGGGTAGTGAAGGGGTTGGAAGGCACCATGCCATTCTGGCTCAAGGCTGTACTTGGGATCATTGGCGTGTTCGTCGCCGTGGAGGTCATCGCGGCGATCGTCCACGCTATTTTCGGCGCGCTGTTCTTCGTCGCGATCGGCGCGGGCGCGGTCGCCCTCGTGTGGTACGGCTACCACCGGTTCATGAATTCGCTTCCGGCTTACCGGCGGCGGCAGATCCGCAACCGCCGCGATTTCTAAAGCGACGTAGCGGGGAAACGCGAATGCCCCGGCCGCGCAGCGCGCGGACGGGCGTTCGGCGCAAGGGGCGACGGGGAGTCGAGGTCCGCGCCTGAATTCGGGCGCGGACCGAGAAGGTAATGCGGGGTCTTCGACGCGCGTGCTGTTCGGCGCGCGGCGCTTGATGGGCGCCGTGCTCGAATGTTCGACGGACGCCATGTTCGGCAAGCACGGTGTTCGGTAAGCGCGGTGTTCGACAGATGCCGTGCTCGGCGGACGCGGTTGCGCTGCCGAAGCCGCGCGCTAGAGTCAGCGAGACAACTGAACCGCGGGAGCTCGGGACGGACCGGGCTGAGAGGGCGACTGGCCGCAGCTTGAACAAATGCGCTGCGCACTGGTGTCGCCGACCGCATGAACCTGTCCGGGTAATGCCGGCGTAGGGAGAGTGAGGACGCGATGTCCGCCGTCCGCAAGACCTATCTGACCGACGCCACGGGCGAGCTGCGCGTTCCGATGCGCGAGATCGTCCTGTCCACCGGTGACAGCGTCGTGCTCTACGACACCTCCGGGCCGTACACCGACGCCGACATCACCACTGACGTCGAGCGCGGCCTGCCTCCGCTGCGCAGCGGCTGGATCGAGCAGCGCGGGCACCGTGACACCCAGCTCGCCTGCGCCCGGCGCGGCGAGATCACCCGCGAGATGGAGTTCATCGCGCTGCGCGAGGGCGTGTCCGCCGAGAAGGTCCGCGAGGAGGTGGCCGCCGGGCGCGCGGTCATCCCGGCCAACCGCAACCACCCGGAGACCGAGCCGATGGTCATCGGCGAGGCCTTTCTGGTCAAGGTCAACGCCAACATCGGCAACTCGGCCGTGGCCTCCTCGATCGAGCGGGAGGTCGAGAAGATGGTGTGGGCCGCCCGCTGGGGCGCGGACACCGTCATGGACCTGTCCACCGGCCGCGACATCACCAAGACCCGCGAGTGGATCCTGCGCAACTCGCCGATCCCGGTCGGCACGGTCCCCATCTACCAGGCCCTGGAGAAGGTCGGCGGCAAGGCCGAGGAGCTGTCCTGGGAGGCATACCGGGACACCGTGATCGAGCAGTGCGAGCAGGGCGTGGACTACATGACCGTCCACGCCGGGGTGCGCCGCGACTTCATCCCGCTGACCGCGCGCCGCAAGACCGGCATCGTCTCCCGCGGCGGCTCCATCCTCGCCGCGTGGTGCCTGGCGAACGGCCGGGAGAACTTCCTCTACGAGCACTTCGACGAGCTCTCCGACATCCTGCGCGAGTACGACGTCACCTATTCGCTCGGCGACGGCCTGCGGCCCGGCTGCATCTACGACGCCAACGACGAGGCGCAGCTTGCGGAGCTCAAGACGCTCGGCGAACTGGGCCGGGTGGCGCGGGAGCGCGACGTGCAGGTGATGATCGAGGGTCCGGGCCACGTCCCGATGCACAAGATCAAGGAGAACGTGGACCTGCAGAAGGAACTGTGCGACGACGCGCCCTTCTACACCCTCGGCCCGCTGACCACCGACATCGCCCCCGGCTACGACCACATCACCTCGGCGATCGGGGCGGCGATGATCGGCTGGTACGGCACCGCCATGCTCTGCTACGTCACCCCCAAGGAGCACCTCGGCCTGCCCAACCGCCAGGACGTCAAGGACGGGGTGATCGCCTACAAGATCGCCGCCCATGCCGCCGACCTGGCCAAGGGCCACCCCGGCGCCCAGGGGCGCGACGACGAGCTCTCGCGGGCCCGATTCGACTTCCGCTGGGAGGACCAGTTCAACCTCTCCCTCGACCCCGACACCGCCGCCCGCTACCACGACGAGACCCTGCCCGCCGCGCCCGCCAAGCGGGCCCATTTCTGCTCGATGTGCGGCCCCAAGTTCTGCTCGATGAAGATCACCCAGGAGGTCAGGGAGTACGCGCGCACCCACGGGCTGGAGACCGAGCAGGCGTTGGAGGCGGGGATGCGCGAGAAGGCGGACGAGTTCCAGCGCACCGGCGCGGGGGTCTATCGCCCCGCCTAGAGAACTCCCAACGCCACGAAGCGCAAGAAAACCACGCCCGCCGGCGTTCCTGATGATTGGCCGCGTCGGGTCTGCTCATGCCCGCCGGTCTGACCTCCCGGGCGGGGCCGGCGCCAGGGGTGGCGTGCGGGCTCCGCCCTCCGGGAGGGTTCGCCGGGCGACATGCAGACCGACCTGCCGTTCAGGCAGCATGCACGATCATGGCGATCGTGGACCTTGCCGGCCTGATCACGCGAGTTCGCGAGCACTGCCTGGACAGCGGCGGCCCGGTCCATCCCCGGGCGACGCCGGCGGAGATCGAGCAGGCCGAGGCGCGCCTCGGATTCGTCCTTCCCGAGGCGCTGCGCCGCCTCCATCTCGAGGTGGCCAACGGAGGCGTCGGGCCGGTGCCCCTCTACGGCGTCGGCAACGGCCGCCGGAGCCCCGAGGGCGAGGACCTGGTGGGCGTCTACGAGGGGCTGCTGCGGCCGCGTCCGTCGTATCCGGAGCGAGCGGGCGCCCGTCCCCTGGCGGTCGCCGTCGAGGCCTGGCCC
>NZ_DASZGI010000405.1:0-33564 GCF_035938995.1 Actinocrinis sp. | reverse complement strand
GGCGGCGTGGCGGCGGCGTTCCGCAAGTCGGGTTCGACCACGGTCACGGATGCCGGTTTCACCTGGGAGTTCCATCTGCGCCGCGCCGCGCGCTGCACCTTGTCGATCTATGTCGCCGCCATCGACTCGTCCTCCGGCGGTGCGATCTATGAGCTCACCGCAGCCGGGACGACTACCCAGTTCGCGGTCAACCAGGCCATGGTCAGGGGGCAGTGGGTACAGCCCGCCGCGGCGGCGGGCGTGCGACTGCCCGATGGAGTTCTGCGGCTGCGGCTCACCGACGCGGGCGGGTTCGTCGGCGACCGCTTCCACGTCACGGCGTCCTCAGTGCGTGCGGACTGTTCCTGAGCCCGGGCTGCCTCGGGCGTTCGTGAACGAGGCAGCGGACAGGGGATGCGGCGATCACCGCGTCGTCAGTGCGTGCGGACTGTTCCTGAGCGCGGGCTGCCTCGGGCGTTCGTGAACGAGGCAGCAGACCGAGGACGTGGCGATCACCGCGCCCTCGGCACGTGCGGACTGCTCGTCAGCGAGCCGGCTCACGCCTTGGCGAAGGAGACAGTCAGGCCGAGGTCTGCGTCGACCACCGCTCCGGCGGACGCGCCCGCGTCCTCGGCTTCGGCGAATTCGACCGCGAGCACGTCCTGCGCGATGGCGTCGCCGTGCGTGCGCAGGGCCTCGGCCGTCTCCGGCTTGGTGGCCTGCCAGCGCAACACGATCCGGTCGGCGACGTCGAGGCCTGTCGACTTGCGTGCGTCCTGGATGAGCCGGACCGCGTCGCGCGCCAGGCCTGCCAGCCGCAGCTCCGGCGTGATCGCCAGGTCCAGCGCCACCGTCTCGCCGCCCGCGGTGGCCACGGCCCAGCCTTCGCGCGGGGTCTCGGTGACGATCACCTCGTCGGCGACCACCTCGACCTGCTCCCGCCCCTGTTCGCTCGCGCCCTCGTCGCCGGTCTCGTCCGTCATCGGCACGGTGACCGTCGCGGTGCCGCGCTCGCGCAGCTGTTGTGCGAGCTGCGCCGCGTCCGCCGCCGCGATCGCGTTCGCCACCAGCGGGGTGCGCTTCGCGAAGCGCCTGCCCAGGTTCCGGAAGTTGCCCTTCGCGTGGTACTCGAGCAGCTCGCCGCCCGCCTCCGAGAGCGCGCCCGTGCCCTCGACGTTCAGTTCGTCGGCCACGTGCCTGCGCAGCGCGTCGCCGAGCCCTGCCCACCCGGACGCGCCGACCAGCGCGCGGCCGAGCGGCTGACGGGTCTTCACCCCGGACTCCGCGCGCGTCGCCCGGCCCAGTTCGACCAGCCGCCGCACCAGCGCCACCTGCTCGCCCAGCCGCTCGTCGACCAGACCGTCATCGGCGACCGGCCAGGCTGCCAGGTGCACCGACTCGGGCGCGCCGGGGGTGACCGGCCGCACCATGTCCTGCCACACCCGCTCGGTCACGAACGGCACCATCGGCGCCATGAGCCGGGTCACCGTCTCCAGCACCGTGTGCAGCGTGGCGAGCGCCGCGGGGTCGGCGTCCCAGAAGCGGCGGCGCGAGCGGCGCACGTACCAGTTCGACAGGTCGTCGACATAGGCCGCGAGCAGCTTGCCCGCCTGCTGGGTGTCGTACGCCTCGAGCGCCGCGTCCACCTCGCGCACCAGCTTGTTCAGCTCGGACAGCGCCCACCGGTCCAGCACCTCGCGGTCCTGGACTGCCGGATCGGCCGCGGAGGGCGACCAGCCGCCGGTCCGCGCGTACAGCGCCTGGAACGCGACCGTGTTCCAGTAGGTCAGCAGGGTCTTGCGGACCACCTCCTGGATGGTGGTGTCCCCGACCCGCCGGGCCGACCAGGGCGAGCCGCCGGCCAGCATGAACCAGCGCACCGCGTCCGCCCCGTGCCGGTCCATCAGCGGGATCGGCTCGAGGATGTTGCCCAGGTGCTTGGACATCTTGCGGCCGTCCTCGGCCAGGATGTGCCCGAGGCAGAGCACGTTCTTGTACGAGGACTGGTCGAACACCAGGGTGCCGATCGCCATCAGGGTGTAGAACCAGCCGCGGGTCTGGTCGATCGCCTCGCAGATGTAGTCCGCCGGGTAGGCCTGGGCGAACTCCTCCGCGGAGCCGGGCGCGTGCGGGTAGCCGAGCTGGGCGAACGGCATCGACCCGGCGTCGTACCAGCAGTCGATGACCTCGGGCACGCGTTCGGCGTCGGCTCCGCAGGGGGCTCCGCCGTCGTCGGACTTGGCGGGGCAGGCGAAGGAGACCTCGTCGATGTACGGCCGGTGCGGGTCCAGGCCGCTCAGGTCCCGCCCGGCCAGCCCGCCGAGCTCCGCGAGCGAGCCGACCACGGTCAGGTGGCCCTCGGGGCAGCGCCAGATCGGCAGCGGGGTGCCCCAGTACCGGTTGCGCGACAGCGCCCAGTCGATGTTGTTGTCGAGCCAGTCGCCGTAGCGGCCGTGCTTGACGTTCTCCGGGAACCAGTTCGTGCGCTCGTTCTCCCGCAGCAGGGCGTCCTTGACCGCCGTGGTGCGGATATACCAGGACGGCTGCGCGTAGTACAGCAACGCGGTGTGGCAGCGCCAGCAGTGCGGGTATGAGTGCTCGTATTCCAGGTGACGGAACAGCAGGCCGCGCTCCTTGAGGTCGGCGGTCAGCCGCTCGTCGGCCTTCTTGAAGAACACGCCGCCGACCAGCGGGACCGACTCCTCGAAGGTGCCGTCCGGCCGGATCGGGTTGACCACGGGCAGGCCGTAGGCGCGGCAGACCTTCAGGTCGTCCTCGCCGAACGCGGGCGCCTGGTGGACCAGGCCGGTGCCGTCCTCGGTGGTGACGTAGTCGCCGAGCACGACGAAGTGTGCGTCGGGGATGTCCACGAGCTCGAACGGCCGCTGGTAGGTCCAGCGCTCCATCTCCCGCCCGGTGAAGGACTCGCCGGTCGTCTCCCAGTCCTCGCCGAGCGCCTTGCCCAGCAGCGGCTCCGCGACAACCACGCGCTCCCTCCCGTCGGTCGCGACGACGTACGTGACGTCCGGGTGCACGGCGACAGCCGTGTTGGACACGAGCGTCCAGGGCGTGGTCGTCCAGACCAGCAGAGACGTGTTGCCGCTCAACGGTCCCGAGGTCAGCGGGAAGCGCACGAACACCGACGGGTCGACGACCGTCTCATAGCCCTGCGCCAGCTCGTGGTCCGACAGGCCGGTGCCGCACCGCGGGCAGTACGGGGCGACCCGGTGGTCCTGGACCAGCAAACCCTTGTCGAAGATCTGCTTAAGCGACCACCACACGGACTCGATGTAGTCGGGGTTCAGCGTCCAGTAGGCCTGGGACAGGTCCACCCAGTAGCCCATCCGCTCGGTCATCTTCTCGAACGCGTCCACGTAGCGGCGCACCGAATCGCGGCACTTGGCGTTGAACTCGGCGACCCCGTAGGCCTCGATGTCCTGCTTGCCGGAGAAGCCCAGCTCCTTCTCGACCGCGAGTTCGACCGGCAGTCCGTGACAGTCCCAGCCGGCCCGCCGCTCGACCCGGTGGCCCTTCATGGTCTTGAACCGGGGGAAGACGTCCTTGAAGACGCGGGCCTCGACGTGGTGGGTGCCGGGCATGCCGTTCGCGGTGGGCGGCCCCTCGTAGAACGTCCAGCGGGGTCCGGCCGCGGTCGCATCGAGCGACTTGCGGAAGACGGACTCGTCCCGCCAGAAGTCGAGCACCTCGTGCTCCATGGCGACCAGGTCCACCTGGGCGGGTACCGGGCGATACATCCTGTTGGTCCCTCTCGCGAGCGGTCGTGTCGGCGTGCGTCGCGAAGGGACGAGGCGGCCGTCCTTGAAGACGGGCCCCGCGGTACCACCCTCCTTGATCCGGATCTGCCTCCCGGATCCTCTCGTCGTGCCGTCCGGCCGGGTCTACTGGGCGGTCGGCGGGCCGGGACGGCCTGCTGTCCGCTGTTCTTCCGGCGGCTCCGGGGTGATGCTTCACGTCGCGCACGCCGCCAGGCTCACACCGTCCCTGGCTCGCTCGCGGCTGCGTGCGGCGCTACTTTCCCCATCGTTGCCTTCGGACCGCGCATCCAGTGTACGGCGCGCGCGGGGGAGCGCCGCGAGGGGATTTCCGGACAGAATCGGGGGCGTGGCACAGAAGGCGGCGGGAGGCGCGTCGGACGGCGGCGTCTCCGGTCCTCAGGGAGCGGGCACGCTCCGGATCGCGATCCGGGTGAAGCCGGGCTCCTCGCGTACGAGCGTCGGCGGGACTTACCCGGGCGGCGCCTACGGCGGGGACGGCGCGCTGATCGTGGCGGTTACGGAGCGCGCGGTGGACGGCAAGGCGACCGAGGCCGCGCTGCGTGCCCTCGCCGAGGCGCTGGGCGTGCCGAGACGCGCGCTGACGCTGGTGGCGGGGGCGACGGGCCGGGACAAGCTCGTGGCCGTCAAGACACCCCCGAATGGCCTAATTGGGCGACTCGCGGCGCTGCGGGCGGGCTGAAAAGGGCGTTCACCTGCCCACTCGGACGGAGTAATGCCCGGAAGGAAAAAGATCTTTGCTGTTTCGTGATTAGCGTCGGGGGCCGCCGGGCACCAATCGCTCGCGTAACCCGTTGTGCGGAATGGGTGAACGGGCGTCGAACCGCTCCCGGAACCTGCATGACGCGTCCGCCCGCGCCGCCCCGGCAACCACCACCGATCCTCCCGGGACGGCCGTTTCCAATCCGAGAGCGAGGGATGCATCCGTGAGCACCACCGCGCGCAATTCCGCCTCCGCGCCCGCCGCGGCCCCGGCGGCGTCCGCCAAGAAGAGCGTGAAGAAGACGGCGGCCAAGCCCGCGCAGCGGCCGGCCTCGGGGCCGTCCAATAAGGTGCCCGCGTCGCGCGGCAGGTCCGCCGTGAAGGCCAAGACGGATGCTCCCACCGTGCCGGACGCGCTGGTCACCGAGCCGGTGACGGTGAATGGTCCGATGGCTGACGCGGCCCGTGCGGGGACCGCTCTGCCGGTGCGTCCCGGTGAGGACCCGTGGACCGCGCAGGAGGTGGCCGAGGTCGAGGCCGACCTGCGCGCCGAGGTGGAGCGGCTGCGCGCCGACGTGGCCTCCGCGGACACGGCCCTGGCCGATCTGCTGCGCGACGCCAGCGACGGCGCCGGGGACGACCAGGCGGACGCCGGGTCGAAGAACTTCGAGCGCGAGCACGAGATGTCGATCGCGAACAACGCGCGCGACATGCTGCTGCAGTCCGAGCGCGCCCTGGCCCGGATCGCGGCCGGGACCTACGGGGTCTGCGAGAGCTGCGGCGAGCCGATCGGAAAGGCGCGTCTCCAGGTCTTCCCGCGGGCGACCCTGTGCATGGGCTGCAAGCAGAAGCAGGAGCGCCGGTAATCCGTGCTGCAGGTCGCACGCCCGCGCCGGCATAGGCACAGCCGCCTGTGCACGGCGCCGGGCGTACGGGGAAACCGCGCAGCCGTGTGGACCGGGTAAGGTCACCGCGTGGAACGTATGGAGACCGCGAACGGGGAGTCCGCCCTCCCGGCGGCCGTGTCCGGCGACGAATCGGACGCTGAGCAGCCACAAGCCCCCGAGGCATCGTCGGTCGACGGCGTGCGCGCCGACGGCCGCAAGCGGCGGGTCGGCGTGCTGTTGGTGGTCGCCGCGGCGGTTTACGCCCTGGACGTGGTCAGCAAAGTGGTCGTGGCCGCCACGATGACCTACGGCTCGCCGATCCGCCTGCTCGGATCGGCGCTGCAACTGGACTACACGCGCAACGGCGGGGCGGCCTTCTCGCTGGGCGGGACCGGCTACACGGTCGTGTTCACGCTGATCGCGGTCGGCGTGGTGACGGTGATCCTGCGCCTGGCCCGCAAGCTGTTCAGCGTGCGGTGGGCGATCGCGCTCGGGCTGCTGCTCGGCGGGGCGCTGGGCAACCTGACCGACCGGATCGCCCGCGCCCCGGGGGTGTTCCGCGGCTGGGTGGTGGACTTCATCGAGATCCCGCACTGGCCGATCTTCAACCTCGCCGACTCGGCCATCTGCGTCGGCGGCGCGCTGATGGTGCTGCTGGCCTTCCGCGGCCTGCACCCCGACGGCACCGATGAGCGGGCGGCCCGGTGAGCGGCACCGGCCAGCGGTCGCTGCCGGTACCCGATGGGCTCGACGGCGAACGGGTCGACGCGGCGCTCTCCCGGATGTTCGGCCTGTCCCGGACCAAGGCCGCGGAGCTGGCCGCCGAGGGCCGGGTCGCGATCGACGGCGCGGCGGTCGGCAAGTCGGACCGGGTGCGCGGCGGCGCATGGCTGGAAGTCGAGCTGCCCGCCCCGCCGGTGCCGGTCGCGGACGTCGTCCCGGAACCGGTGCCCGGCATGAGGATCGTGCACGACGACGCGCACATCGTGGTGGTCGACAAACCGGTCGGCGTCGCCGCGCACCCGAGTCCGGGCTGGCTCGGGCCCACGGTCGTCGGCGGCCTGGCGGCGGCCGGCTACCGGATCTCCACCTCGGGCGCCGCCGAGCGCCAAGGCGTCGTCCACCGGCTCGACGTCGGCACCTCGGGCCTGATGGTGGTGGCGAAGTCGGAGCTGGCGTACTCGGTGCTGAAGCAGGCGTTCCGCGACCGCAGTGTGGACAAGAGGTACCACGCGCTGGTGCAGGGGCATCCGGACCCGATGTCGGGCACCGTGGACGCGCCGATCGACCGCCACCCCAAGTACGACTACAAATGGGCGGTGGTCGTGGGCGGCAAGGACAGCGTCACCCACTACGACACGATCGAGGCGTACCGGCACGCCACCCTGCTCGACATCAAGCTCGAGACCGGCCGCACCCACCAGATCCGCGTCCATATGAGCGCCCTGCGCCACCCGTGCGTCGGCGATCTGACCTACGGCGCCGACCCGAAGATGGCCCAGCGCCTCGGCCTCACCCGCCAGTGGCTGCACGCGGTGCGTCTCTCCTTCGAGCACCCCGCCTCCGGCGACTGGGTCGAGTTCACCTCCCCCTACCCGGACGACCTCCAGCACGCCCTCGACCTCGTCGAAGCGGATAGTTAGCCGAACTAACGGCCAGAGATGGTGCCGGTCACAGCGGGTCTTGTGATGAGGTGTGGCACCTTGTGTGGTGCGCGATGCGTGGCTGTCTCGCGGTGCAGTGTGCGGCGCTGTGCGCACAGTGCCGCTCAACGCGTTTGCGGGTCCTGCAGTCGGCACCTAGATATTCGCGTACATGAAATTTGGTCATTCTTGTGAATAATCTCCCTGGAAACCCTTGCGACGGCGCGACGGGAGATGTAACTGTTAACGCGGCGCTTCGGTACTAGACGCGGGCGGTAATGTCGCGCCCGGAGAAAGAGCGGACTGTGCGATTCGCGATCAAGACTTCGCCGCAACACACCACGTGGGAAGAGATCCTCCCGGTCTGGAAGGAGGCCGACCGGATCGACCTGTTCGAGTCCGGCTGGCTGTTCGACCACTTCTACCCGATCCGCGGCGACTCCGCCGGGCCCTGCCTCGAGGGCTGGATCGCGCTCGCCGCGCTGGCGCAGGCGACCCGACGGCTGCGGCTCGGCGTGCTGGTCACCGGGATCCACTACCGGCATCCGGCGGTGCTGGCCAACATGGTGGCCACGCTCGACATCATCTCCGGCGGACGACTCGAGCTGGGGATCGGCGCGGGCTGGAACGAGGAGGAGTCCGCCGCTTACGGCATGGAACTCGGCACCCCGCGCGAGCGCAGCGACCGCTTCGAAGAGGCCTGCCAGGTGCTCATCGGGCTGCTGTCCCAGGAGACCACGACCTTCTCAGGGCAGTACTACCAGCTCACCGACGCGCGGTGCGAGCCGAAGAGTATCCAGCGTCCGTATCCGCCGATCTGCATCGGCGGCGCCGGCGAGAAGCGCACGCTGCGGACGGTGGCGCGGTATGCGCAGCACTGGAACTTCGTCGGCGGCACGCGGGAGGAGTTCGCGCACAAGCGCGACGTGTTGTACGCGCACTGCGAGCAGGTCGGACGCGATCCGAAGGAGATCACCCTCTCCAGCCACATCCGCCTGCACTCCGACTCGGCCGACGAGTTGGCGCGCGGCGCCGAGCTGATCGCGGACCTCGATCAGGAGGGACTCGACCTCGCGATCGTCATCCTCCCGGCGCCGTACACCCCCGCGGTGCTCGCCCCTCTCGCAGAGGTGCTCGCTCCGCTCGCCTGAAAGCCTCACCTCGCCTACGCGGCGGCTGCCGACCGTGAGGACTCCCACGTCGTGACGGGTCCGCGCACGGTGACCGTCACTGCGGTGCCGACCGCCAGCGGCGTGCTCGCAGGGAGCCTGGCCAGCAGCGTGTCCGGAAGACACGGCGACGACTCCTCGGCCGGGTCCGCCTGCGGGCGCACCGTCAGCATCATGTCGTGCCCGTAGTACTCGCAGCGCTCGACACGTCCGGAGACGCAGCCGTCGTGGCGGTTGGTCTTGTCGCCGTCGCCGCAGACCTCGATGGCCAGCTGCTCGGGTCGGATCAGCGCGGTCGCGGCGCCGTCGCAGGAGGACCGGGCGCGCAGCGGAAGCAGACCGAGCGCGCCCGCGTCGCAGCCGTTCGGGGTGAGTGTGGCGCTGACCAGGTTGGCCTCGCCCAGGAAGCACGCCAGCTGCGGATCGGCCGGGGTGTCGTAGAGCTCTTGCGCCGTGCCGTGCTGGATCACCAGTCCGTCCCGCAGGACGGCGATGCGGTCGGCCATGGACAGCGCCTCGTCCTGATCGTGGGTGACCAGGATCGCGGTGCAGCCGGTGGCGCGCAGGATCGACAGCACCTCGGCGCGCACCGAAGCCCGCAGTGCGGCGTCGAGCGCCGAGAACGGCTCGTCCAGCAGGACCAGGTCCGGCTTCGGGGCCAGCGCCCGGGCCAGGGCGACGCGCTGCTGCTGGCCGCCGGACAGCTGGTGGGGGTACCGGTCGGCCATGCCGTCCAGGTCGGTCAGCGTGAGCAGTTCCTCGATCCGGCCGCTGCGGCGGTCGGATCGGCCGAGGCCGAAGCCGACGTTCGCGCGCACGGTCAGGTGCGGAAACAGGGCACCGTCCTGCGGCACGTAGCCGATCCGGCGTTTCTCCGGTGGCATGGCCGAGCGCGCGTCGTCGACGATCCGGCCGCCGAGTTCGATCATGCCGCGGTCGGCCCGCTCGAAGCCGGCGAGGAGGCGCAGCAGCGTGGTCTTGCCGCTTCCGGACGGCCCGAGCACCGCGGTGAGCGAGCCCGCGTGGATGCTCAGGTCGACGCCGCGCAGCACCGATGTGGCGCCGTACGACTTGTACAGAGAACTGACACGCACGACGGCGGATGGCTCGGGCGGCTGGATCGGCTCGTCGGCCCTGGGGGCGCCGGCGCTGGTGCGGATGCGCATGGCGGGGGCGGTCTCGGCGGCCGGTTCGGCGGTCATCGTCATGGGTGTCAGGCTCCTCGTTTCTTGTCGAACCACAGGCCCAGCAGGTAGCTCGGCACGACCGCGATCGCGACGATCGCGGCCGCGTAGGGCGCGGCGGCGGCGTAGGACTGGTCGTTCTGGAACGCCCAGAACTGGGTGGCCAGGGTCTTGACCCCGGTGGGCAGAAGCAGCAGCGTCGCGGTCAGCTCGGTGACCACGGAGAGGAACACCAGGCAGAAGCCGGCCGCGAGCCCGGGGGCCATCAGCGGCAGGGTCACCCGGGCCAGCGCCACGGTCGGCCGCTTGCCGAGCGACCGGGCGGTCTCCTCCAGGCGGGCCGGGGCGTGCGCGAGCGAGGCGCGCGCGGAGACCAGCGCGAGCGGGCAGAACAGGATCGAGTAGCCGGCGATCATCAGCATCGGGGTCTGGTACAGCGCGAAGGCGAACCGGACGCTGAAGAACACGAGGGCCATCGCGATCACCAGGCCGGGCAGCCCCTGCACGCTGAGCGCCGCCGACTCCAGCAGCCGCGACAGCGGTCCGGGATGCCGGTCGACGAGCAGCGCGACCGGCAGCGCCAGGGCGGTCGCGCCGGCCGCCGCCAGCAGCGCGTACAGCAGCGTGGTCATCGCGGCGGTCGGCACCGGGGCGACGGCCGGAAGGGTGGTCGGCTGGGTGCGGGTGAGCCAGTAGACCAGCGTGGAGATCGGCACGCCCAGGGAGAGTCCGGCCAGGGCCGCGCAGCCGAGCGTGACCGGAACGGCGCGGACGCCGAGGCGGTGGCGGATCGGCGGGCGGCGGGCCCCGCCCCCGGCGCGCACCACCCGGCCGCGGCGCGAGGTCGCGAAGTGCCGCGCCGCCAGCACGCCCAGACCGAGCAGCACCAGGACCAGCGCGAGCGCGCTGGCGGCCGAGGAGGAGAAGGCGACGGTGAACTCGGTGTAGATCGTGGTGGTGAAGGTCTGGAAGCGCAGGATCTCGAACGCCCCGTACTCGGCGAGCAGCGCCAGGCACACCACCAGGCAGCCGCCCACCAGGGCCGGCCGGATCTGTTGCAGCGTCACCTTGCGGAACACCGCCGCCGGCCCGAAGCCCAGCGACCGCGCGGCCTCCTCCAGGCCCGGATCGGACGCCCGCAGGGACGCCGCGACCGGCAGGTAGACCAAGGGGTTGAGGCTCATGGTCATCACCAGGATCGCGCCGCCCAGCCCGTGCAGGGAGGGCCACAGCGAGGACCAGGTGTAGCCGACGATGAAGTCCGGGATCGCCAAGGGCAGCACGATCAGCGCGGACCATAGGCGCCGCAACGGCAGGTCGGTCCGCTCGGTGGCGTACGCGGCGGCTGTGCCGATCACGGCGCACATCGCGGTGACGCAGACCGCGAGTTCGATCGTGTTCTCCAGCAGGCGCGCCGTCAGCGAGCGGAACAGCAGGCGGGCCAGCGAGTCCCAGCCCGCCTGCCCGGCCTGGACGCACAGGAAGGTCAGCGGGAGGAGGATCAGGCCCGCGGCGGCGGCCGACAGCCCGAGCAGCAGCGGCGGGCGGCGGGCGCGGCGTGCCGGCGCGGGCGGCGCGGCGGTTGCGGCGCTGATGGGGAGCGCGTCAGTCTGCGTGCTCATAGCAGCTGCGCCGCCTGGAGCAGGGAGATCGCGGTCGAGCCGTCACCCAGGGCCGAGATCGAGACGGTGCCCGGGTGCAGAGTGGACAGCGGCGGCTCGGCGCTGTTGGCCGCGATCCCGGGCAGCAGCGGGTACTCGAAGCTGTCGGAGGTGGCGATGATCTGCTGGGCCGGCGGCGAGGCCAGGAACTTCATGAAGGAGGCGGCCGCGTCCTTGTGCTTGCTGGAGGCGAGGGTCGCGATGCCCGAGACGCTCAGCACGTAGCCGGGGTCGCCGTTGGCGAAGTAGGCGATGTGCGAGTTCGCCTTCGTGAAGCCGCCGTCGCCGACCGCCTGGCGGTACCAGTAGTAGTTGTCGACGACGCCGATCTGCACCTGCCCGGTGTCCACGTCCTTGGTGACGGTCTCGTTGTCGGGCAGCAGGTGGGCCGCGGCGTTCGCCTTGAGGCCGTTGAGCCAGTTAGTCGCCGCCTGGACGCCGTACTTCGCGCCGATCGCGGTGATCATCGGCTGCAGGTCGGTCTCGCTGCCGGCGAAGGCGAGCTTGCCCTTCCACTGCGGATCGGCCAGCGACATCGCGGTGGTCGGGGCCTGCCCGGCCGGCACGCTGTTGGCGACCACGAGGCAGGTCACCCGGGCGGTGATGCCGACCCAGTCGTGCTGCGGGGAGCTGTACTGGGCGGGGATCGCATTCAGCGCCTCGGCGGGCGCGGGGGCGAGCAGTCCCTTTTCCTGGAGTACTTCGAGGGCGGGGGAGTTCTCGGCGAAGAACAGGTCCGCGGGGGACTTCGAGCCCTCCTGCTGCAGCTGCTGGGCCAGCGTGCCCTCGTCGTCCGACCGCACGGTCACCTTGACGGTGGGGTTGAGCTTCTCGAATTCCGCCACCAGCGCGGCGGTCGTCTGCGCGTGCTGACCGCTGTACATGACCAGGGTCGTGATGCCGGAGGTCTGCGCTGCGGTCGCGGAGCTGCCGCCTAGGGTGCTGCACCCGGCGGTGGCGGCCGCGAGTGCGGCTGCGGGCAGGGCGGCGGCGAGAAGGCGGATGCGGTGCATGGGCGGCTCCAGCTCGAAGGGATAAGGCGAACCTTACTTAGGTAAGGCTGGCCTAACTTGTTTGGTAAGCCTCACCTTACAGATCTCCAGCCCTCCTGCAACCGCTTCGGCGAAACTCGCGTCCCTTTTTTCGTCGAGCACGAATATCTCCGCGATGTGCGGGCAGCAGGCATCGCAAAGCTGATATCGGGGCCGTGAATTCCGGCCCGCACATCATTGCTGACCTGCGGACACGCCGGAAACAACGCGAGTTGCGCCCCGGGTGACCGATAAACGGTCAACCCGTGCTTGCGGTTGGACACGCCGCCGAACCCGAATTGGTTCAATCGACCGGCGGGATATCCTCGCGGCGTTCCCCAGCAGCCCTCGAGCATCGGCGGGGGCTACGCTCGGGATCATGGAAGTGCTCGTCCAGACACCCGCCGGCGAGGCCCGGATCACCCGGCTGCCGGCCCATGGCAGCCGCCGCGCCGTACTCGTTCTCGGCCACGGCGCGGGAGGCGGGATCGACGCGCCAGATCTCCAGGTGCTCGCCGCCGCACTGCCGCCGGGCGGCGTGGAGGTGGCCCTCGTCGAGCAGCCGTGGCGGGTGACGGGAAAGCGGATCGCTCCACAGCCGAAGGTCCTGGACGCCGGCTGGCTGCCGGTGGTCGAGCAGGTGCGCCGCGACGCCGAAGGTGCAAAGGGCGGTCTCGGCCAGGTCCCGATCATCGTCGGCGGACGCAGCGCGGGAGCCCGCGTCGCGTGCCGGACCGGCCAGGCCGTCGGAGCCGTCGGCGTACTCGCGCTCGCCTTTCCGCTGCACCCACCGGGCAAGCCGGACAAGTCGCGCGCCGACGAACTGCTCGGCACGGGTCTTCCCACCCTGATCGTCCAGGGCGCGACCGATCCGTTCGGTACCGGCGCGGAGTTCCCGGAGTTGCCGAAGACCCACCGGCTCGTCGCGCTGCCCGCGGGCAACCACGAGTTCGCCGTCCGCAAAGACCAGCCTTCGGTGCTCGACGCGATCGTCGACGCCGTCGCCGCATGGATCGATGATCTGGTCGGCCACCGCGCCTGAGCGTCGGTGGGAACGGGTAGCGTTGCCTGCGTTCGGAAATGCCGCCGAGCCCCAGTCCCCCGGCACGCATCGAAAGGCCGCGACGTGACCTCTGAGCAGTTCGTTCACCTGCACGTTCACACCGAGTACTCGATGCTCGACGGGGCGGCGCGGCTGAGGGACATGTTCAAGCGGGCGGCTGAGCTCGGGATGCCCGCGGTGGCGATGACCGACCACGGCAACATGCACGGCGCGTCCGACTTCTACAAGCAGGCCACGGCCGCCGGCATCAAACCGATCATCGGCATCGAGGCGTACGTCGCGCCTGAGGCGCGGCAGACCGCCAAGCCGATCCTCTGGGGCCAGCCGAGCCAGAAATCCGACGACGTCTCGGCCTCCGGCTCCTATACCCACATGACCATCTGGGCGGCCAACGCGCGCGGGCTCAAGAACCTGACCAAGCTCTCCTCGCGAGCGTACACCGAGGGCTTCTACCGCAAGTGGCCGCGGATGGACCGGGAACTGCTGGCCGAGCACCACGAGGGGCTGATGGCCACGACCGGATGCCCGTCCGGAGAGGTGCAGACCCGGCTGCGGCTCGGCCAGTACGAAAAGGCGCTCGAGGCCGCCGCCACATATCGGGACCTGTTCGGCAAGGACAACTACTACCTGGAGCTGATGTCGCACGGCCTGGACATCGAGACCCGGGTGCGCGAGGACCTGCTGCGGATCGGCCGCGAGCTGAACATCCCGCCGGTGGTCACCAACGACTCGCACTACACGGTGAAGGAGGAGGCCGTCTCGCACGACGTGCTGCTGTGCATCCAGACCGCCTCCAACATCGACGACCCGAACCGGTTCCGCTTCGGCGGCGACGGCTACTACCTCAAGTCCGCCGACGAGATGCGCGCCGTCGAGAGCGCCGACGTCTGGCTGGAGGGCTGCCGTAACACCCTGCTGATCGCCGAGAAGGTCGATCCGGCCGGGATGTTCGAGTTCAAGAACCTGATGCCGCAGCTGCCGCCGCCGGACGGCATGAACGAGGTCGAATGGTTCCGCAAGCTCTCCTACGACGGCCTGGACGCGCGCTTCCCCGGCGGCTACCCGGACGACGAGGTCTACCGGCAGCGGCTGGAGTACGAGCTCGGGATCATCATCCAGATGGGCTTCCCGTCCTACTTCATCGTGGTCGCCGACTTCATCAACTGGGCCAAGGACAACGGGATCCCGGTCGGCCCGGGCCGCGGCTCGGCGGCCGGCTCGCTGGTCGCCTACGCGCTCGGCATCACCGACCTCGATCCGATCCCGTACAACCTGCTGTTCGAGCGGTTCCTCAACCCCGACCGCGTCTCGATGCCCGACATCGACGTCGACTTCGACGACCGCCGGCGCGCCGACGTGATCCGCTACGTCACCGACAAGTACGGCTCGGACAAGGTCGCGCAGATCGCCACCTTCGGCACCATCAAGGCGAAGGCGGCCGTGAAGGACGCCTCGCGCGTCCTCGGCTACCCCTTCGCGATGGGCGACCGCATCACCAAGGCGATGCCCCCGGCGGTGATGGGCAAGGACATCCCGCTGTCCGGGATCTTCGACCCGGAGCACAAGCGTTACAACGAGGCGGGCGAGTTCCGCGCGCTGTACGACGGCGACGCGGACGTGCGCAAGGTCGTGGACACCGCGAAGGGCATCGAGGGCCTGATCCGGCAGCCCGGCGTGCACGCGGCCGGCGTCATCATCTCCTCGGAGCCGATCACCGAGTACGTGCCGGTGATGATGCGGCCCGCCGACGGGGTGATCATCACCCAGTTCGACTACCCCACGTGTGAGTCGCTGGGCCTGATCAAGATGGACTTCCTCGGCCTGCGCAACCTCACCATCCTCGACGACGCGGTGCGCAACATCGAGCAGAGCACCGGCACCAGGGTGGACCTGCTGAAGATCCCGCTGGAGGACCCGGCCACCTACGAGCTGATGGGCCGCGGCGACACGCTCGGGGTGTTCCAGCTCGACGGCGGCCCGCTGCGCTCGCTGCTGCGGCAGATGCGCCCGGACAACTTCGAGGACGTCTCCGCCGTCATCGCCCTGTACCGGCCCGGACCGATGGGCGCCAACTCGCACATCAACTACGCCGAGCGCAAGAACGGCCGCCAGCCGATCACCCCGATCCACCCGGAGTTGGCCGAACCGCTCGCCGAGGTCCTGGACGTCAGCTACGGCCTGATCATCTATCAGGAGCAGGTCATGGCCGCCGCGCAGGTGCTGGCCGGCTACTCGCTCGGCAAGGCCGACCTGCTGCGCCGCGCGATGGGCAAGAAGAAGAAAGAGGTCCTGGACAAGGAGTTCGTCCCGTTCTCCGAGGGCATGAAGGCCAACGGCTACTCGGCCGAGGCGGTCAAGACGATCTGGGACATCCTGGTCCCGTTCGCCGACTACGCCTTCAACAAGGCCCACTCGGCGGGATACGGCCTCGTCGCGTACTGGACCGCGTACCTCAAGGCGAACCACCCCGCGGAGTACATGGCCGCGCTGCTCAGCTCGGTCAAGGACGACAAGGACAAGTCGGCGGTCTACCTCGGCGAGTGCCGCCGGATGGGAATCAAGGTACTGCCGCCGGACGTGAACGAGTCGGACGCCGACTTCACCCCGCGCGGCCACGAGATCCGCTTCGGCCTGTCCGCGATCCGCAACGTCGGGGCGAACGTGGTCGAGTCGATCCGCGCGGCGCGCCGGGGGAAGGGGAGGTTCACCTCCTTCCAGGACTTCCTGGGCAAGGTGGACGCGGTGGTCTGCAACAAGCGGACCATCGAGTCGCTGATCAAGGCGGGCGCCTTCGACTCGCTCGGGCACACCCGGCGCGGGCTGCTGGAGCAGCACGAGCGCGCGGTCGACTCGGTGGTGGAGGTCAAGAAGCAGGAGGCGATCGGGCAGGACTCGCTGTTCGGCGCGCTGCTCGGCGAGGACGAGGCGCCCGCGGTGCCGGGCCTGGAGCTGGAGTTCTCGGCGACCGAGTGGGACAAGTCGATCCTGCTGGGCTACGAGCGGGAGATGCTCGGCCTGTACGTGTCCGACCATCCGCTCTCCGGCCTCGAGCACGTGCTGTCGGCCAAGGCGGACACGACGGTGGCGAACCTCAACGCCGAGGCGCAGATGTATCCGGACGGCGCGGTGGCGACCATCGGCGGGATCATCAGCGGCCTGCAACGGAAGATGACCAAGCAGGGCAACCAGTGGGCGATCGCGACCATCGAGGACCTCGAGGGCTCGATCGACGTGATGTTCTTCCCGAACAGCTACCAGCTCTACGCGACCAACCTGGCCGAGGATGCGGTGGTGCTGGTCAAGGGCAAGGTGGAGCGGCGCGAGGACGTGCCGCGGCTGATGGCTCTCGAGCTGACCGTCCCCGACCTGTCCGACGCCGAGGCGGGCCGCCCGCTGGTGCTGCACGTGCCCGACTCGAAGATCACCCCGCAGTCGGCGCCCCGGTTACGCGAGGTGCTGGCCAGCCACCCGGGGATGACGGAGGTCAGGGTCCGGATGCGTGGCCGGAACAGCACCACCACGCTCAAAGTGGGCGACCATCTGCGGGTCACCCCGTCCCCGGCGCTGATGGGCGACCTCAAGGCTCTGCTCGGCCCGTCCTGCCTGGGGTAGGAGGCGGCGGGAGGGAGCGGTGAGGGCACGGCCCTGACAGACGATCTCCCGACGGATGATCTCAGCGCCCTGCGGGCGCGGCGCTCAGGGGAGGATCTTCTCCCCGCGCGCGAGCATGCCGACGAACTTCTCGATGCGCGCGGCACGCGTCTGCGGCCTCTTCGCGTCCTGGATCCGGTAGAGCACCGCGAACCGGTTCTGGCTGTTCAAGGTCGCGAAGAACGCTGCCGCGGCGGGATTCGCGTCGAAGGCCGCCTGGAGGTCCGCGGGCACCTGCGCTTCCGCCACCCCCTCGTAGGCACGCTCCCAGCGGCCGTCCGCCTTTGCCGCTTCGACCTGAGCGAGCCCGGGCGGACGCATCCGGCCCTGCGCGATCAGCTCGGCCACCTTCTGGGTGTTCACCTTCGACCAGCTGCTGCGGGCGCGGCGCGGGCTGAACCGCTGGAGCCACCAGACCTCGTCGATCGCGCCCTTCTGCCCGTCGATCCAGCCGTAGCACAACGCCACGTCCAGGGCCTCGGCGTATGTCACCGTGGCGATGCCGGAGCCCCGCTTGGCAATCTTGAGCCAGAGGCCGTCAGGCGTGTCGGCGTGATGCGCGTCAAGCCACTTCTCCCAGTCCGCCGCGCCGGCGAACGGCAGGATCAACCGCTCCATGCATTCATCGAATCATGCCTCTCCGACATCGGGCGCGAAAACGGGAGCCGCCCGAGTGCGGACCCCCGCGCGACAAGAAAGCGTGCGCGTGAAAGGCTGTGCCGGATGAGCACCGACACCCCCTGGTCGACGCGCGCCGTCCCCGAGGACCCGGAACCCCGTCCGCGGAACCTCGCCGAGCTGATCAAAGCCCTGCTCGACGACATCCGGGCCTGCGTGATCACCGCCGCGCTCGGTGCGGCGCTGGCGTTCGCGGTCGGCGCGGTGTGGCGCTGGGTCTCGCCCCCGGTCCTGGGCGTCTACAGCCAGCACAATGCCTACTACGCCGCGCCCGAGGGCAAGACGTTCATCGCCCGGGACGGTTGGTTCGCGCTCTTCGCCTGCATCGCCGCGCTCCTGCTCGGCACGTTCGCGTTCCTGCGTTATCACAAGCGCGGCAGCACAGGCGCTGCTGTGGGCTTGGCCCTGGGCGGATACGGTGCGAGCTATCTGGCCTCGTGGTTCGGTGCGTACGTCGGCCCCGGTCACGGATCGGCGAGTCGCGTGGTCGCCCATCTGGCCGACGGATCCGTGTTCGACCTTCCGCTCACGGTGCGGGCGACCGGCGTCATCTGGCTCTGGCCCGCCGTCGCCGTCGGGCTGTTCTTCCTGCTGATGCTGCTTTTTGGACCGTCGGACCCGCCCCGTCCCGGCGAGCTCGCGAGCTGGGGTGCCGAGCAGCTGATCCCGGGGGAACCGCCGCCGCGCGTGACGCCGCCCTCGGATCCCGTGCGGCCGGATCCAATGCCGTCCGATCCACCGCAGTCAGATCCGTTGCGCTCGGAGTCGGTTCCGCCGGATGTCGAGCCGACCGAGTACGGACCTTCCGGTCCCGAGTCGTCGTCGGCGCCGGTCTGACTCCTGCCGGACCGGGGTCGCGCGGGCTCAGCCGGCCGCGCGCGTCGCGTTCCACTTCTCGAGCAGCCCGGCCATCTCGTCCTGCAGGAACAGGAGGAAGTCGCGCATCTCGGCGACCCTCGCCCGGGCCGGTGATCGCGGGCCGCCGAGTGCCTCGAGTACTGACTCGCTGGTCGCGATGAGCGATTTGTAAAGCCCCATCTCGGCGGACGCGGACACGTACCACGCGTTGTCGGCCAACCGGTAGAGGTCGCGCCGGGATCCGGGCACCGGCTCGCGCACCACCAGGCGCAGCTGGCCGAGGTACCGCACCGCGCCCGAGATCGCGGCCGCGCTGGCGTCGAGGCGCTCGCCGAGCTCGCCGGCGGTCAGTCCCGGCTCGTCGGCGGTCATCAGGGCGAACAGGACGCGGGCGGCCATCCGGGGGAAGCCCCATTCGGCGAACTGCATGGCGATCTGCTCCACGAACCGGCGCACCGCCTCCTCGTCGCGGACCGGTGAGTCCTCTGTCATGCCGATGATTCTCCCTCCTCCGCTCGCCCTACGGAATTCATACACTTCGCATCTTTCACGAGTTTGTGAAATCAGTGTAGCGTTCCCGGCATGGAGACGACCGCGGCGATCGAGATCGCCGGACTGTGCAAGTCGTTCGGGCGCACCCGCGCGCTCGACGGACTCGATCTGCGGGTGGGCGCTGGCGAGGTCCACGGCTTCCTCGGCCCAAACGGCGCCGGCAAGTCGACCACCATCCGCGTGCTGCTCGGCTTGCTGCGCGCCGACTCCGGCTCCGCGCGGATGCTCGGCGCGGACCCGTGGCACGACGCCGTCGTGCTGCACCGCCGCCTCGCCTACGTGCCCGGCGACGTGACGCTGTGGCCGAATCTGACCGGGGGAGAGGCCATCGACCTGCTCGGCGCGCTGCGCGGCGGGTTCGCGGCCAAGCGCCGGGACGCGCTGATCGAACGCTTCGAGCTGGACCCGAAGAAGAAGGGGCGCGCCTACTCCAAAGGCAACCGGCAGAAGGTCGCCCTCGTCGCCGCCTTCGCCGCCGACGCCGAGCTGCTGATTCTGGACGAGCCGACCTCCGGCCTCGACCCGCTCATGGAGGCCGCGTTCCGCGAGTGCGTCGCCGAGTCGGTCGACCGCGGCGCGACGGTCCTGCTGTCCAGCCACATCCTCAGCGAAGTCGAAGAGCTCTGCGACAGGGTCTCCATCATCCGCGCCGGGCGCACGGTCGACTCGGGCAGTCTCAGCGAGCTGCGTCACCTGGCCCGCACCGCCGTCGCGGCCGAGCTTTCCCGGCCGCCCGTCGGCCTCGACACGCTCCCCGGCGTGCACGCCCTCGAACTCGACGGCACCACGCTGCGCTGCCAGGTGGACCAGGAGGCGCTCGAATCCGTCCTGCGCGTCCTCACCGACGCGGGGGTGCGCTCGCTCACCACGCGCCCGCCGACCCTCGAGGAGCTCTTCCTGCGCTACTACGCCGGCACGGAGGACGAGCCGCAGACGGTGGCGGCGCGATGAGCGCCCAGACATTGAGCACCCAGGCACTGAGAGTGCAGTCCCTGGCAGGCACCAGGATCATGATCCAGTTGGCCGCGAAGCGCGACCGGATCATGATCCCGGTCTGGGTCTACGCGCTGATCGCCACCTCCGCGTCCACGGCGTACAGCTTCAAGGGTCTTTACTCGACCGAGTCCTCGCGCGAGGCGTTCGCCGCCTCGATCAACGCCACCCCCTCGGCGGTGGCGATCTACGGACCGGTGCAGAGCACGTCCCTCGGCGGCCTGACCGCCTGGCGCATCGCCGCTCTCGCGGCCACCCTCGCCGCCGTCATGTCCATCCTGCTCGTGGTCCGGCACACGCGGGCCGAGGAGCAGACGGGACGCCAGGAACTGGTCGGCGCGGCCGCCGTGGGCCGCCAGGCGCCGCTCGCATCGGCGCTCTCGGTCGCGCTGCTCGCCGACGTGATCGCCGCGGTGGGGACGGCCGTCGTGCTGCCGTTCCTGGGCGAGGGCGCCGCGGGTGCGGCCCTGCTCGGCCTGTCGATCGGCGCTTGCGGCCTGCTGTTCGGGGCGCTCGCCGCGGTCACCGCGCAGATCGCCGAGACCTCGCGGGCGGCCAACGGCATCGCGTTCGCCATCCTCGGCGCGATGTTCCTCGCCCGCGCCGCCGGTGACGCCAGCGGCTGGTCCTGGCTGCTCTGGTGCTCGCCGGTCGGTTGGGTCGAGCAGGCCGACGCATACGCACAGGACCGGTGGTGGACTCTCGCGCTCCCGATCGCCGGAGCGCTCGTGCTCACCGCCGTCGCGGTCCGACTGAGCGCCCACCGCGATCTGGGGTCCGGGATGCTGGCCGCCCGCGACGGTGCCGCGCGCGCCGGACGCGACCTGCGCGGTGTCAACGGCCTGGCCTACCGCCTGCACCGCGCCCCGCTGCTCGGCTGGGCCGTCGCCTATGCCCTCGCCGGCGGCGTCATCGGTTCGGTCTCCAAGGACATCGGGGGTCTGCTGAGCTCCAGCGCCAGCGTGGAGAAGTACCTTCGAGAGCTGGGCGGTCAGCAGGGACTGGTCGACGCCTACCTGGCGGGCGTGCTGCAAATCATGGCCCTGATCGCGGCCGTGTACATCGTGCAGGCGACGCTGCGCCTGCGCGGGGAAGAGACGAGCGGGCGCGTCGAACCGCTGCTCGCGGCCGCCGTGAGCCGGGTGCGCTTCGCGGCGAGCCATTTCGGCGCGGCCCTGCTCGGCGGCGGGGTCCTTCTGCTCGTGATGGGCGCAAGCACCGGCCTGGCCTATGGCATCCGCTTGCACGACGTCTCGGGGCAGGTACCCACGATGATCGGTGCGTCCCTCGCGCAGTGGCCAGCGGTCGCCGTGGTCGGCGGACTGACTGCGCTCCTGGCTGCGGCCTTGCCGCGTTATACCGCCGTCGCGTGGGGTCTTGTCGCGGTGTTCATCTTGATGGCGGAACTCGCTCCGGTACTCAAGCTGAGCCAGGCCGTCATCGACATCTCGCCGTTCACGCACGTGCCCAAGCTGCCCGGCGGTGCCTTCGGCTGGACCCCGATCGTCGCCTTGGCCGTGATCGCCGTCGCGCTGCTCACCGCCGCGCTCGTCGGTTTCCGGCGACGCGACCTGACGATCTGACGGCTACGCGCGGCCGAGCGCAGCCGTACGCGCCGAGGTCAGCCGCACCAGGTCCGCCGGGGCCAGTTCGATCTCCAGGCCCCGGCGGCCGCCTGAGCAGAAGACCGTCTCGTACTCCAGCGCCGACTGGTCGATCACTGTCGGCAGTTTCTTGCGCTGCCCCAGCGGCGAGATGCCGCCGAGCACGTAGCCGGTGGTGCGCTCAGCCGCCGCCGGGTCGGCCATCGCAGCCCGCTTGCCACCCACCGCGGCTGCCAGGGCCTTGAGATCCAGCTGGCCGGACACCGGGACCACCGCGACCGTGAGCTTGCCGTCCACGTCCGCGAGCAGGGTCTTGAACACGCGTTGCGGCGCGACGCCCATTGCGTCCGCGGCCTCCGTCCCATACGACGGAGCCGCCGGGTCGTGGTCGTAGGCGTGCACCGTGAATTCGACCTTGGCCTGGGTCAAAGCGACGGTCGCCGGAGTGCCCGCGCTGCGCGTCTTGGCGTCCTGCCGCGCGTTCTTGGCCACGTGAAGGCCCCGCCTCTCCGGTTCTGTCCTCGCTCCGGTGCGCCGTTCGGGCAGATCCTAGCGAGCGGGCACAGCGTTCACCGGCGGTGTCTATCGGCCGTGGTTTATCGGCAGTGTTTATAAGTCGCGCTCGCCGGTCCCGTGCTTCTAGCGGTCGCGGCGCAGCAGATCCACCGCGGGCAGCGTCCGCAGCTCCTTGATCAGCAGCGTCTCGCGGCGCAGCAGCGACTGTTCGCGCTTGAGCCGGGCCGCCGTGTCGGGCGTCGCGAGCAGACGCTGCTTGTCCCGCAGGTCCAGCACCATCGCGGCGGCGATCAGATAGGACAGCACCGTCGGGTCGTCCGGCAGTTCCGGGATCGGCCCGGCCCGCACGCCGCGCAGCCCGGCGAGCGCGCGCTGGTAGCCGAGCAGCAGCGCGGTGCTCGAGGTCTTGAGCGCTTCGGCGTCCGGGCCGGCGTTCTCCTCCAGGAAGTCCACCTCGCCGCGCAGATACGGGCCCGTGGTGTCCACGTCCAGCAGCCGGAAGCGCTGCGTCCCGGTGGTCACCAGCGAATAGCGCCCGTCCTCGTGCGCCTCCAAGGCCGAGATCCGCGCCGTGCAGCCCACGTCGTATACGCTCTCCACGGCCTCGGGACCGATCTCCCGGCCGTCCCGGATCGCCACCACGCCGAACTCGCGCGGCTCGCCCTCGGGCAGTTCCCGCAGGTCGGCGACCATCCTGCGATAGCGGGGCTCGAAGATGTGCAGCGGCAGCACCACACCGGGGAACAGCACAGAGCCGAGGGGGAACAACGGCAGCGTGGCGGCCATGGACCTAGCCTAGGGGGCGCGACGGGTGCCATGCAGCGATAGCGGATGGCGGGTCCGCGTCCTCACACGTCTGATCGTCCACACACCGGAATAGCTGCAGGCCGCTGTCCAGAGTCGAACTACACTGGCGGTGTGATCACTCGTATCGATGTGCGCGGAAGGGACCTTTCCGACGGCTCGACCGACCTGCGCGCGCTCGTGCCAAGAGCCGAGATCGACGTCGAGCGGGCCGTCGAGGCGGTGCGCCCCATCTGCGACGACGTGCGCCACCGCGGGGAGGCGGCGCTGATCGAGTACGGGGAGCGGTTCGACGGGGTGCGGCTGGAATCGGTCCGGGTCTCCCGCGACGCGCTGTCCCAGGCCCTGGCCGGGCTCGATCCGCAGGTGCGCGCCGCGCTCGAGGAGTCGGTCCGCCGCGCCCGCAAGGTCCACACCGACCAGAAGCGCCGCGACGTGCGCACCCAGGTCGTGCCGGGCGGCGCCGTCACCGAGCGGTGGATTCCCATGGACCGGGTCGGCCTCTACGTGCCGGGCGGCCTGGCCGTCTACCCCTCCTCGGTCGTGATGAACGTGGTCCCGGCCCAGATCGCCGCGGTCGGCGCGATCGCCGTCGCGTCCCCGCCGCAGCGCGACTTCGGCGGCCTGCCGCACCCGACCATCCTCGGCGCCTGCGCCCTGCTCGGCGTGGACGAGGTGTACGCGGTCGGCGGTGCGCAGGCGATCGCGATGTTCGCGTACGGCGCCGGCAGCGGAGCCACCCGCTGCGCGCCCGTGGACCTGGTCACCGGCCCGGGAAACGTGTACGTCGCCGCCGCCAAGCGCCTGCTCAAGGGCCGTATCGGGATCGACGCCGAGGCGGGCCCGACCGAGATCGCGATCCTGGCCGACCTGACCGCCAGCCCCGCGCACGTCGCCGCCGACCTGATCAGCCAGGCCGAGCACGACCCGCTGGCCGCCGCCGTCCTGGTCACCGACTCGGTGGCGCTGGCCGAGGCGGTCGAGCTTGAGCTGGAGCAGCAGGTCGCCGCCACCAAGCACGCCGAGCGCATCGCCGCCGCGCTGCGCGGCCGCCAGTCCGCGATCGTGCTGGTCGACGACCTCGACGCCGGGCTGGCCGTGGTCAACGCCTACGCCGCCGAGCACCTGGAGATCCAGACCTCGAACCCGCGGGTGATCGCCGGACGGGTGCGCAACGCCGGAGCGGTCTTCGTCGGCCCGTACTCGCCCGTTTCGCTCGGCGACTACTGCGCCGGATCGAACCACGTGCTGCCGACCGGCGGCTGTGCGTGCCACTCGTCCGGCCTGTCGGTGCAGACCTTCCTCAAGGGCGTCCACATCGTCGAGTACACCGAGGCCGCGCTCGCCGAGGTCGCCCACCACGTGGTGACCCTCGCGCACGCCGAAGACCTGCCCGCGCACGGCCAGGCGGTCACCGCCCGGTTCCCCACCGGGGCGCCCGCGCGGGAGGCCGCCGTGGACGCGTCCGCCGAGCCGCCAGCCGTGCCTGAGCCAGCGCTCTCTGAGTCGGCAGTACCTGAGGCGACACCACTCGTCGACACCACCGCCTATGACGACCCGGCCCCGCAGGAGACCGCGTGACGCACACCGAGGCCGGCCCGATCTCGTGGCGCGATCTGCCGATCCGCGACGACCTTCGCGGGCTGTCCCCGTACGGGGCGCCGCAGCTGGACGTGCCCGTCCTGCTCAACACCAACGAGAACCCGTACCCGCCGCCGCCCGAGCTGATCGCCGACCTCGGCACGGCCGTGGCCGCCGCCGCGGCGGGCGCGAACCGCTACCCCGACCGCGACGCCGTCGAGCTGCGCAAGGACCTGGCCAGCTACCTCGGGCACGGACTGACCGGCAGTCAGCTGTGGGCCGCCAACGGCTCCAACGAGGTTATCCAGCAGATCCTGCAGTGCTTCGGCGGCGCGGGCCGCTCGGCCCTCGGCTTCGAGCCCTCCTACACCATGCACCGGCTGATCTCGCTGGCCACCGGCACCCGCTGGATCGCCGAGCGGCGCGACGCGGACTTCGGTCTCGACCCGGACGCCGCCGTCGCCGCGATCGAACACCACCGGCCGGACGTGGTCTTCCTCACCTCGCCGAACAACCCCACCGGCACCGCCGCGCAGCGGGAACTGGTCGAGGCCATCGTCGACGCCGCGCCGGGCATGGTCGTGATCGACGAGGCCTATGCGGAGTTCTTCCGCCCCGGCACCCCCTCGGCCCTGCGGCTGCTGCCCGGTCGGCCCCGGCTCATCGTGACCCGCACCATGTCGAAGGCGTTCGCCATGGCCGGAGCCCGCGTCGGCTACCTGGCCGCCGACCCCGCCGTCATCGACGCGCTGCTGCTCGTGCGCCTGCCGTACCACCTCTCCGTCTTCACCCAGGCGGTTGCGCGCACCGCGCTGGCGCACGTGGACGCGCTGCTCGGTACCGTGGACGCGGTTAAGGCGCAGCGCGACCGAATAGTGGCCGAGCTGACCGCGATGGGCCTGCACGTCGTGCCGTCGGACGCGAACTTCGTCTGCTTCGCGCTCGCCCGGGACGGCGCGGAGCGCGCCGACGAGAAAGCGGTCTGGCGGGCCCTGCTGGACCGCGGCGTCCTGGTCCGCGACGTCGGCCTACCCGGGATGTTGCGGGTCACCGCGGGCACCCCGGAGGAGACCGGGGCGTTCCTCAACGCACTGAAGGAGATCCTTTGAGCGAGTCTGCGCGCCGCCGGGTCGGACGGGTCGAGCGGGCCACCAAGGAGTCCAGCGTGCTGGTCGGGATCGACCTCGACGGCACCGGCGAGGTCGACATCGACACCGGCGTCGGCTTCTACGACCACATGCTCGCCCAGCTCGGCAAGCACGGCCTGTTCGACCTGACCGTGAAGACCGCAGGCGACCTGCACGTGGACGCGCACCACACGGTCGAGGACACTGCGATCGCGCTCGGCACGGCGTTCCGCGAGGCGCTGGGCGACAAGGCCGGGATCCGCCGCTTCGCCGACGTGCGGGTACCCCTCGACGAGACGCTCGCGCAGGCGGTCGTGGACCTGTCCGGCCGCCCCTACCTCGTGCACGAGGAGCCAGAGCGGATGGCCCCGATGATCGGCGCCTACGACACGACCCTGACCCGGCACATCTTCGAGTCCTTCGTCGCCCAGGCGCAGATCTGCCTGCACGTGCGCGTCCCCTACGGCCGCAACGCCCACCACATCGTCGAAGCCCAGTTCAAGGCGGTGGCCCGGGCGCTGCGCGACGCCGCCGCGTACGACCCGCGCGTCGTGGGCGTGCCCAGCACGAAGGGTGTCCTGTGACCGGTAGCTACACCGCCGCGCTGCTGATCTTCCTCGGCCTGTTCCTGATCGGCGGCGTGATCTCCTTCGCCAAGCAGGGCCTGCCGAAGGTGCTCATCGGGATACTCGGCGTCTGCGCGGCGCTGGCCATCGCGGCCGGCGCGCTGCGGTGGAAGTGACGGGTCGGCGATGACCAAGAGCGTCGCGATCCTCGACTACGGCTCGGGCAACATCCGCTCGGCCCAGCGCGCCGTGGCCCGCCAGGGCGTCGAGACGGTCGTGACCGACGACTTCCAGACCGCGCTCGACGCGGACGGCCTGTTCGTCCCCGGCGTCGGCGCCTTCGCGGCCTGCATGGAAGGACTCCAGCAGGTGCGCGGCGACCGGATCATCGGCCGCCGCCTGGCCGGGTGCCGCCCCGTGCTCGGGATCTGCGTCGGGATGCAGATCCTGTTCGAGCGCGGCATCGAGCACGGCGTCGAGACCGCGGGCTGCGCCGAGTGGCCCGGCACCGTCGAGCGCATCGAGGCCCCCGTCGTCCCGCACATGGGGTGGAACACCGTGACGGCGCCCGAGGACAGCCGGATGTTCGCCGGACTGCCGGACGGCGCCCGCTTCTACTTCGTGCACTCCTACGCCACGCAGAAGTGGGAGCTGACCGAGACCCATCCGATGCCCGCGCCCAAGGTCGCCTGGTGCGACTACGGCGCCCGGCCGTTCGTCGCGGCGGTCGAGAACGGCCCGCTGTGGGCCGCCCAGTTCCATCCGGAGAAGTCCGGCGACGCGGGCGCGGCGCTGCTGGCCAACTGGATCTCCACGCTCTGATTCCCCGCTCCGGTCGCCCGCTCCGATTCCCCGGCGCGCTCCCGTATCCGCCACCTGCACCGACCGCCCCGCGGCCGGTCCTCAAACCGGCGACCGACCCGAAGAAAGGCGATCCCCTTCGTGCCCAAGCTCGAACTCCTGCCGGCCGTCGACGTCGAGGACGGCCAGGCCGTCCGGCTCGTCCGCGGCGAGGCCGGGACCTCCACCGGCTACGGCGACCCGCTCGCGGCCGCGCTGGCCTGGCAGAGCGCCGGCGCCGAGTGGATCCACCTGGTCGACCTCGACGCGGCGTTCGGCCGCGGCTCGAACCGCCCGCTGCTCACCGACGTCGTCGCCCGGGTGGCGGTCAAGGTTGAGCTGTCCGGCGGAATCCGCGACGACGACTCGCTGACCGCGGCGCTGGCCACCGGCTGCGCCCGGGTCAACCTCGGCACCGCGGCGCTGGAATCCCCGGCCTGGGTCGCCAAGGCCGTCGCCGAGCACGGCGACCGGATCGCGGTCGGCCTGGACGTACGGTTCGAGGACGGGCAGTGGCGGCTGCGCGGCCGCGGCTGGACCACGGACGGCGGCGAGCTGTACGAGGTGCTCGGGCGCCTCGACCGCGAGGGCTGCGCCCGGTACGTGATCACCGACGTCGGCCGCGACGGCATGCTCCAGGGCCCGAACGTCGGCCTGTACCGGGACGTGTGCGCCGCCACCGACCGCCCCGTCGTCGCCTCCGGAGGCGTCGGCAGCCTCGACGATCTCAGGGCTTTGCAAGCGCTCGTCCCGGCCGGGGTGGAGGGCGCTATCGTGGGCAAGGCGCTGTACACCGGCGCTTTCACTCTCGAGGAAGCGCTGGAGGCGGTGTCCGGATGAGCGTCATCCGACTCGGTTCGGGTGGTCCGTGGGAGGAGGCCTTCGGCTACTCGCGGATCGTGGTCGCGGGTCCGAACGCCTACGTCTCCGGCTGCACCGCCGTCATAGGCGGCGTCGTCCACCACGAGGGTGACCCGTACCGCCAGGCGTGGACCGCGTTCGACGCCGCCCTCAAGGCCCTGAAGGAGGCCGGGTTCGGCCGTGCGGACGTCGTGCGCACCCGCATGTACCTCGTGCACCCCCGCGACATGGAAGCGGTCGGGCGCGCGCACAAGGAGCTGTTCGACACCGCCCGCCCGGCCGCGACGATGGTCGTGGTCTCCAAGCTGATCGACCCGCAGATGCTGGTCGAGGTCGAGGTGGACGCCTACCGCGACGGCCGGGTGGCCTCGTGAGCCTGGCCGTGCGGGTGATCCCCTGCCTGGACGTGGACGCCGGGCGGGTGGTCAAGGGCGTGAACTTCGAGAACCTGCGCGACGCGGGCGACCCGGTCGAGCTGGCCGCCGCCTACGACGCCGCCGGGGCGGACGAGCTGACCTTCCTCGACATCACCGCCTCCTCGGGCGACCGGGAGACCACCTACGAGGTGGTGCGGCGCACGGCCGAGCAGGTCTTCATCCCGCTGACCGTCGGCGGCGGGGTGCGCACCGTCGAGGACGTGGACCGGCTGCTGCGCGCGGGCGCGGACAAGGTCGGGGTCAACACCGCGGCCATCGCCCGGCCCGAGCTGATCTCCGCGATCGCGGACCGCTTCGGCAGCCAGGTTTTAGTTCTTTCGGCCGATGCGCGCCGCTGTCCGCCGGGCGTCGAGACCGAGTCGGGCTTCGAGGTGACCACGTACGGCGGGCGGCAGTCCACCGGCATCGACGCGGTGGCCTGGGCGGCGCGGGCGGCGCATCTGGGCGCGGGCGAGATCTTGCTCAACTCGATGGACGCGGACGGCACCAAGGACGGCTACGACCTCGAACTCATCCGCGCGGTGCGGTCCGAGGTGACCGTCCCGGTGATCGCGTCGGGCGGGGCCGGGAAGCTGGAGGACTTCGCCCCGGCGGTGGCCGCCGGGGCCGACGCGGTCCTGGCCGCGTCCGTGTTCCACTTCGGCGAGCTGACGATCGGCGAGGTCAAGCAGTCGCTGCGGGAAGCCGGGCACCCGATCCGCTGATGCGCCGACCCGTCGGCCGGCCACTCACCGCCCACGATCATCAGCGACACGCCGTCCAGCCTAGCTGCGCACGCTCTGACCAGGCTGAATCCCTCTGAACGCGAGGAGACCGGCTACCGTGTCCGCGGCACGGATGCAGGCAGCAACTCTTGCACAGTCGCGTATGATATCGTGGGATATCACGAGGAGGTGGGCCGATGACTGACATGCTCATCCGCGATGTTCCTGACGCCGTGATCGCCGCTCTCGACACCCATGCCGCTCGGCTGGGTCTCTCGCGCAGCGAATACGTGCGCCGCCGCCTGGCCCAGGACGCCACCGCAACCGACACCCCGGTCACCGTCGCTGACCTGGCCCATTTCGCCGAACAGTTCGCGGACCTGGCCGAGCCCGACATCATGGACCAAGCGTGGCGGTGACTACGTGGCTGATCGACAAGTCCGCCCTCGTGCGACTCGCCGACAGTCCCGACGCTGCAGCCTGGGCTACCCGCATCGAGCGCGGCTTGGTGCGCATCACCACCGTCACCCGTCTGGAAGTCGGCTACTCCGCCCGCAGCGGAACGGACCTGCGCGCCGGACTGCGCCGCCCGCCGCTGGCCGCGATGCCGGTCGAATACCTGACGCCCGCCATCGAAGAGCGCGCCTTCGATGTGCTCGCCCTACTGGCCGACCGCGGCCACTACCGCGTCCCCTCCATCCCCGACCTGATCATCGCCGCAACCGCGGAGCTGGCCGGGCTCGCCGTGCTACACCACGACATGGGCTTCGACTTGATTGCCGAGATCACCGGCCAACCGCTCGAACGCCTCGCCCTCCCCTGAAGCGACAAGATCCGCGGGGTGGTTCGACCCGGCCCCGGAGCGGAGGGCCGTCAAGGCCCGACGCGAGGAGCCGGGCGGCGCGTTTCCCCGCGTAGCGGCCCATGGGGCCGCGGAGCGGAGGGTCGGGCGGGTGGGAGCTTGGCCCCGGCGGACGCCGGGCGAAGCCGCAGGCGGCAGCGCAGCGTCAGCGCGGGCGGACTGCCGAGCGCCAGCGAGGCAGGGAGCACGCGCGTCAGGGTTCGGCGGTGACCTCGAGGGCCTTCACCGCGTGTGCGGCGTCAGCAAGGGGGACACGCCGTTTAGAGGCAGAGCTTGGCTTAGAGACCGAGCTTGGCGTTCTTCAGCCGGGCGATCGCGGCCTCGTCGCCGGTCAGCTCCACCCGCGCGGCGTCCTTGCGGTTGTTGGCGAACAGCACCAGTTCCCCCGCCGGGCCGGAGATGGTGACCATCTGGGGCGTTGCGGCCTTGGCGACCACGGTCTGCCGCGGGGAGTCCGCGCCCTCGGTGCGTACCAGGGTCACCCCGACCGGCACCGCGCGGAACATCAGCCGGGCGCCGCGCCGGAGCTGCGCCCACAACGCGTCCGAGAACTGCGGGTCCAGGTCGCGCGGGCCGTCGCCGACCGGTCGGCGCAGGTCCTCGTGGTGCACGAAGAACTCCACCGTGTTGGTCGCCTCGTCGAACGCCGAGAAGCGCATCGGCGACCAGGCAGGCGGCCCGGTGCGCACCTTGCGGATCAGGTCGGCGTACGAGAGCCGGTCCCGAGTGCGCTCGAGCGTCTTCTGGTGGTGCCCCGAGAGAGGACCGAACAGGCCGCCCAGGGCGGCGTCCGGGCGGCTCTCGCGCACCACCAGGTGGGCCGCCAGATCGACCGCCGACCATCCGTCGCACAGCGTCGGGGAGTCCGGCCCCACCCGCACCAGGGTGTCCGCCAGTTCCTCACGTTCGGCCCGTGCGAATCCGCTCATGGCGATCAAACCTCTCGGTCCTCGTCCGCGCCCTCCGGCTACCCCGGCCGCCGCAGGATATCCCGGAATACGCAGGCAGTGCGATCGCTTGACGTGTGAGGCAACACACCCTGTGTAAGGGGTGCATGCGCGAAACTCGATATACATTGTCGGTGCCGCCGATTAGCCTCGAAGAGTCCGGCGCACTTGTCGAGGCTGCGTCGACCGGCCCGACATTGACTGGCTTTGCCGCCACTGGCACCGCATCGACAGACACTGCATCGATAGACACCGTATCGACAGGCACTGTGTCGGCCGACACCGGTCGACGAGGACCGCGAGACGACGAGGGGGAGCAGGACCATGCCGATCCGCCGCCCGACGGTGGACCGCACGCCCGCACGCGCAAGCAGTCGGCGGACGTCCGGTCCCGAGGCGAATCCCGCGTCCGTCCCGCACCAGCGCCGGAGCCCTCACGAGGCTCCGGCCGGCCACGAGAAGCCCCGGCGCATCGTCGGGACCGAAGGCTCGGCCACCCGCCGCGGACTGCGGATCCTCGGCCTGGCCATCAGATCCGAGCCGCTGATGTTCACCGGGGCGGTGCTCGGCGGCGCCCTCTACGGCACCATGACGGTCGCCTCCGCCTCGGCGGTCGGCTGGGCCACCAACCACGTGATCCTGCCCGACTTCAAACGCGGCGCGGCCGGAGCGGGCGGGCTCGCCGCCGCGGCCGCGCTCATTCTCGGCGTCGCCCTCGCCAAGGTGGTCGGGATCTTCGGGCGGCGGCTGGCCGCGGGGATCGTGGTGTTCCGGGTGCAGGCCGCCTGGCGGCGCCTGGTGACCCGCGCGTACCTGCGCCTGCCGCTCAGCTGGCACCAGCGCCACCCCACCGGACGCCTGCTGTCCAACGCGAACTCGGACGTCGAGATGGCGGCCATGCCGATGACGCCGCTGCCCATGACCATCGGCGTGCTGGTCATGCTGGTCGCCGCGGTCGCCGACATGTTCGCGACCGACCCGATGCTCGCCCTCGTCGGGCTGTTCGTCTTCCCCGCCGTCATGATCCTCAACACGGTGTACGTGCGCTTCTCCGGCCCGCGCTTCGCCCGCTCGCAGGAACTTCGCGCGCACGTCACCGAGGTCGCGCACGAGTCCTTCGACGGCGCCCTGGTGGTCAAGACCCTCGGCCGCGAGTCCGCGGAGACCGCGCGGTTCGCGCAGCGGGCCCGCGCCCTGCGCGACGCCAACATCTCCGCCGGCCGCGCCCGCTCCCTGTTCGACCCGCTGATCGAGGCGATCCCGAACCTCGGCGTGCTGGCGGTCCTGCTCCTGGGCGCGAGCCGGGTGGCGGCCGGGCAGGCACGGGCCGGCGACGTGGTCGCCATCGCGTATCTCATCACCCTGCTGGGCTGGCCGATCCGCGCCATCGGCTGGGTGCTGGGCGACCTGCCGCGCGCCGTCGTCGGATACGAGCGGGTGGAGAAGATCCTCACCGACGAGGAGCACACCGACTACGGCGACGCCCGCCTCGCACCCGAACCCGCCCCGGCCGAGCTGGAGCTCGACGCCGTCCGCTTCGCCTACGAGTCAGCCCCCGACAACCCCGTCCTGCGCGGCGTCACGGCGAAGGTCGCGCCCGGCCGCACCGTCGCGGTGGTCGGCGCGACCGGCTCGGGCAAGTCCACCCTCGCCTCGCTGCTCGCGCGCCTGACCGACCCGGTCTCCGGTGCGGTGCGGCTGGACGGCGTCGACCTGCGCGACCTGGCCCGCGGCGAGGTCCCCGCGGCGGTCGCGCTGGTCGCGCAGCAGACCTTCCTGTTCGGCGAGAGCGTCCGGGAGAACGTCACCCTCGGCGAGGAGCGCACCGATCAGGAGATCTGGGCCGCGCTGCGCACCGCCCAGGCGGAAAAGTTCGTCAGGGCCCTGCCGGACGGGCTGGACACGGTCGTCGGCGAGCGCGGCACGACCCTGTCCGGCGGCCAGCGTCAGCGTCTCGCCCTGGCCCGCGCGCTGGTGCGGCGGCCCCGGCTGCTGGTTCTGGACGACTGCACCTCGGCCGTCGACCCCAGCGTCGAGGCAGCGATCCTGGGTGGCCTGAAGGACGGCGCGCTCGGGGCGACCGTCGTCGTGGTCGCGTACCGGAGGGCGACCGTGGCGCTGGCCGACGAGGTCATGTTCCTGGAGAACGGCGTCATCGCGGACCAGGGCACCCATGAGGACCTGCTCGAGCGGTGCGCCGGATACCGGGAGCTGATCACCGCCTACGCCCGCGCCGCCGAAGACGCGGCGTCGGATGGGGAAGCGTCCGACGATGACGCGGTGTCTGACGGTGACACCGCGTCTGACAATGACAATGACACAGCGTCCGACGACACGGCGCAGTTCGAGGGAGCTCTGGCATGACCGCCGTCGCCGAGACTGAGACCGACGCCGCGGCGGACGCCGCCGACAGCACGAGCCCGTCCCGCATCGCCGTGGTCGCCGAGGCCACCGGCGGCCCGGTCACCATCGTTCGCAAAGGCCTGCGCCTGTCTCCCGAGTTCACCAAGGGCATCGGCGTCACCATGGCGCTGGCGTTCATCGCGACCGTCGGGCGGATCGTGATCCCGGTGGCGGTGCAGCAGGCGATAGACCACGGCTTCGACGCGCACGGCGGAGTCAACGTCGGCGAGGTCCGCCTCATGGTGGCGCTTGCGGCGCTGGCCGTCGTCACGACCGCAACCGCGGCCTACCTGATGAACCGCCGCCTGTATCGGGCCAGCGAATCGGGCCTCGCCACGCTGCGCATCAAGGCGTTCGAGCACGTACACGACCTGTCCGTGCTCCACCAGCAGGTCGAGCAGCGCGGCGCCCTGGTCTCCAGGGTCACCTCCGACGTGGACACCATCACCACCTTCATCCAGGAGGGC
>NZ_DASZGI010000404.1:0-3127 GCF_035938995.1 Actinocrinis sp. | reverse complement strand
CCCCGCTCCCGGCCCGGCGCCGCTGGGCCTGAAGGCGCCGCCCCCCGCGCGGCTCTGGACCCTGATTCCCAGCTGGGAGTGGCACCGCGCCGGAGTGGACGGCAAGCGCGCCGCCGCGGTGGTGCGCGCGGCGCGGCTGGCCGACGCGCTGGAGCGAACAGTCCATCTGCCACACCCGGAGGCGGCCAAGCGGCTCCAGGTCGTGCCCGGGATCGGGGTGTGGACAGCAGCGGAGACGATGCAGCGCGCGCACGGCTGCCCTGACGCGCTGTCAGTCGGCGACTATCACCTGGCGAAGCAAATCGGCTTCGCGATGACGGGTGAACGCAACGCCGACGACGCCCGGATGCTGGAGCTGCTCGCCCCGTTCCAGCCGCACCGGCATCGCGCCGCCCGGCTGCTCCTGCTTACCGGTCCGGGCCGGGCGCGCCGTGCTCCGCGCCTGGCCCCCGCCGACCATCGCTGGCACTGATTGCCACCGCCACCACCACTCCGCCAGCATGATCATCCGATCTAACGACGGATCAGGAAGTCGTCGACTCCGCGCTCGGGCCGCTCCCGCGCCGGTTCCGCTGGGTGCCCCACCGCGACCGCGCCCATCGGATCCCAGGACTCCGGCAGATCGAGCACTGAGCGCACCACGTCGCGGCAGAACATCGTCGAGGACACCCAAGCCGAGCCGAGACCGTCGGCCGCGAGCCGGACAAGCAGGTTTTCCACCCCGGCACCGAGTGCGACCACGAACATCTCCCGCTCGGCTGCCCCACGCCGCGTGTCAGGGTACGTGTGCGAACCGTCCATCACGAGGCACGGCACGACCAGCACCGGCGCACCGCGCAGCACGTCGCCGCGGCGCACCCGCTTCGCGATCGACTGCTCGCTGAAGCCGTCTCGGCGCAGATCCTGCACCCACGCCGCCAGCATCGCGTCCAGCAGATCCTTGCGCGCCGCCTCGGAACGCACCTCAACGAACCGCCACGGCGTGGTGTGGTGCGGTGCCGGAGCGGTGATGGCCGCTGCGACCGCCCGGCGAATGGCGTCCGGTGAGACATCCTCGTCGGTGAACGCGCGGATCGTGCGGCGATGGGCCACCGCCGACGCTCTCGCCTCGGCCGTCCCCAGCGAGAACAGGTCCTCCGCCGCGGGACGCAGCAGCACGCGCGCCCCTGGACCTGCGTCCGGCGTGACCAATGCGCCGAACCCACGGATCAGGGCCACGGGGACGCCGCCGAGCTTGCCCTTGACCAGTTCCCCAGCCGACGCCAGTTCGTCGGCGAGCGCGGTCACCGTCATCGCCAGCGCATTGCCGTGGCTGTCCACACGGCCGCGCAGGTCGTCCACCGGCACGAGGTACGCGGCGCCGATCGCCTGGTCCACCAGCCCTGCGCGCCACACCCGCCCAAAGGTGTCCGAGACGATGACGCCGACCGACACCCCATAACGCTCCCGCAATCCGTCGGCCAGTTCCCTTGCCGAGCGGTCCGGATCCTCAGGCAGCAGCAGGACGGTGCCCGGCCGGGCGTTCGAGGCGTCCACTCCGGCCGCGGCCATGACGAGGCCCTGCCGGTTCTCCACGATGCGCAGCGGGCCGCGCTTGGCGACCAGCCGTACGGTCTCGGCGTCGATCGCGGCCTCACGGTCGGTCGCGGTGACCGTCCGCCCTTCCGCTTTCGACACGATCTTCGACGTGACGACCAGGAGGTCGCCGTCCTGCAGACCCGGGCCCCGCTCGGCTCGCGCCGCCTCGGCCATGATCCGGACCAAGTCCGCGCCTGCCTCGATTTCCGGCAGTCCCGGCAGCCCGACGACCTCGAACCGCCCCGCGGCCCTGAACTCCTCCGCGCTGGTTCGCTCTGTCCCGAGTTCTTCGACCCCGCTCATTTCTTCCCCACTTCCGCAGCCAGGTCCAGTGCCGCCCTTGCCATCGCCACCGTCGCGTTGATGTCGGTCATCAGCAGGGGCACCGCCCGGCACTCGATCCCGGCCGCCTGCACCCGCTCGACCGCCGCCGCGTCGCTTTCGTCGACCAGCCACCCGTCGAGCAACTCGTTGCCGTAATACTCGGCGACCGCCGCAGCGCTGGTCTCGACCCCGACCGCCGCCAAGACCTTGTCCGCCATGCCCCGGACCGGTGACGCACCGATGATCGGCGAGAGTCCGACGACCGGGGCGTCCGTCGCCGCGATCGCCTCGCGGATGCCGGGGACCGCCAAGATCGCCCCGATGGACACCACCGGGTTCGACGGCGGGAAGACCACCACGTCCGCCCGTGTGATCGCGTCCACCACCCCAGGCGCCGGCTTGGCCTGCTCCGCGCCGACGAACACGATCGACTCGGCCACCGGGGCGTGCAGCCGGACCCAGTACTCCTGGAAGTGGAGCGCGCGGCGCTTGCTTTCGTCTTCCGCGATCACAACGTGAGTTTCGGCGCGGTCGTCGGTGGCGGGCAACAGCTTCACCCCGGGCTTCCATCGCGTGCACAGCGCCTCGGTCACCGCCGAGAGCGGATAACCAGCGTCGAGCATCTGAGTACGCACCAGATGCGTGGCGATGTCCCGGTCCCCGAGGGTGAACCAGTCCGGCCCGACGCCGTACGCCTCCAGCTCCGCCGCGATCGAGAACGTCTCGTTGGCGCGACCCCAGCCCTGGCCTTCGTGGATCCCGTCGCCGAGCGTGTACATGACGGTGTCGAGGTCCGGGCAGACGCGCAGGCCGTGCAGCGTGATGTCGTCGCCGACGTTGCCGATGACGGTCACCTCCGCATCCGGCATCGCCGCGAGCAGCCCGCGCAAGAAGCGGGCCCCGCCGATCCCGCCCGCCAATGCTGTGATTCTCATGCGACCGAGCCTATCCGCGTGCACATCGGCATGGCCTCGGTCGCCGCCAGGTCCAGTGCCGCCCTCGCCATCGCCGCCGTCACGGTGATGTCGGCCGTCAGCAGCGGCACCGCTGGCACTCGATCCCGGCCACCAGGTCGCCCGCTCGGGTGGCGCGTCGCCGGTCTAGAACACGACCTCGATCGCCAGCGCCCCGTCCCCGTCGAGATCCGCGAGCGTCGCTGCGTACCCCGGTGGCAGGAGCCGTACCACTCCGGGACGCAGCCGAGGCCGCGAGGTGCAGCGCTGCG
>NZ_DASZGI010000403.1:0-29024 GCF_035938995.1 Actinocrinis sp. | reverse complement strand
GCGCCGACCCGGTTCCGGCCACTTTCCGTTTGATCCGCAGTTCGCGGGGCATTCGGAGGCGAACCGTGCCCCCGAACTGGAGGTCAACGACATGGCCATGCACACGGTCCACCGGACGGGCTACACCGCCGCCCGCCCCGGCCTGGAGGCAGGCCGGCTTCTGCTCACGCTGCTCGGCGGTGCCGCGCTGGTCGTCGGGGCCTTCCTGAACTGGACCCGCGACACGAGCGCCACGAGCATCACCAACCGCAGCCTAGTCAAGATCGACTTCACCACCCGCTCCGACATCGTGCAGACCGTCGGCGGGATCGCCATCCTGATCGGGATCATCGCGGTGCTCGGGCTGATCGACCGCACCGGCTGGCTCAGCCGGCTGGCCGGAGCGCTCGGCATCGTGCTGTTCATCCTGTTCGCCGTCGAGGTGTACCGCTCCGCCGACCACAGCATGCAGGCCGGGGCCTGGCTGGCGCTGGTCGGCGGGGTCGTGCTGATCATCGGCGGCATGCTCGCGCCGCGCACCCCGGAGGAGATGCCCACCGTGCTCGAGGAGCGCGAGCAGGTGATCACGCCCGACGAGCGCGTGGCTCCTCGTGATGACGTGCAGCGCGACGACGGCATCTAGGAACCCGTCAGCAAGCGAACCCCCTGAGTAACCCGGCGGAGGCGACCATGGTCGCCTCCGCCGGCATGTGTATGTGCTACGTGCCTTAGCGGCCCTGATGGTCGTCGACCTGCCATGACGGCGCCGTGACAGCGATCTGACAGCACGCCGTGCGTTACTGCTCCGAGCGCGTCCGGTCACGGGGCCGTCGTCATGGGCGGCGGGCCGGGTGCTCGGTGGCACGGCGGCGCTGATCCATCACGCAGCAGGGGGCGTGGTGGCCCGGGCGCCGGCGTGGGTCGACGGCGCGTGCGCGGGGAGGTCTCTGCGCCCGCCGTCGGATCGTAAAGTGAGGCGCACAACGGGCCGGGGTTGATGCGGGGTCACCGGTCCGGACAGAGGGAGGCGCCGCAACCGATGTCCAAGACGACGTTCACCGTGCTGGGCCCGCTGCGGGTACGGCGCGCGGACGGGCAGGTGGCGGTCGGCCGCGGGAGCGTGACCGCGATCCTGGCCGTGCTGCTCCTCTCGCCCAACCGGCTCGTGTCCGCGAACGCCATCGCCCACCAGGTGTGGGGCGGGCGCGAACCGGACGACCCGCGCTCGGCCGTCTACGGCGGCGTTTCCCGCCTGCGCAAGATCCTCGGCCCCGGGCTGATCGAGACGCACGACGCCGGTTACCTGCTGCGTACCGATGCCGATCACCTCGACCTACTCCGGTTCGACGGTCATCTCGCGCAGGCCCGGAGCGCGGAAGAGGCCGGAGACGGGGAGGGAGCCGTCGCCGCGTTCGACGACGCGCTGGCTCTGTGGAGCGAGCCGGTGCTCGGCGGGGTCGAGGCGCCGTTCGTCACCGAGGCCGCTGCCAGCTTGACCAACCGGTATCTGCGCGTGTGCGAGCGGCGGGCGTCGTGGTACCTGAGGCTGGGGCGGCACGCTGACGTCGTCAATGAACTGTCACCTCTGGTGCGGGCGCACCCGGCGCGGGCGGGACTGGCCGAGCAGCTTATGCTCGCGCTCTACCGATCCGAGCGGCGCGCGGAGGCAGTTCACGTCTACAGCGGCCTGAAGGCGGCGCTCGGATCGGGAATGGACTGCGCGGCCGGGCAGCGGGTCGGCGAGCTGCACACCAAGATTCTGCGAGACGACCCCGTCCTCCTTCCGTCGCGACCGGCCGTGGTGAAAGTGCAGACACCGACGCGCCGCGTTCCGCGCCAGTTGCCCGGCGCGACCGCCCGCTTCACCGGGCGCGATGAAGAACTCGCTGCCCTGGCCCGGCTGCTCGTGCAGCGGCCCCCGGACGGCGAACGCAACCTGGTCCTCGCAGTCGACGGCACCGCGGGGGTCGGCAAGACGACGCTGGCCGTGCAGTGGGCGCACAGCGTTTCCGAGTGGTTCGACGGCGGCCAGCTCTACGCGAACCTGCGCGGCTACGACCTCGACGCGCCGACCGAGGCGACGAGCGTCCTGGCGTCGTTCCTCGTCGCGCTCGGGCACAAGGCCGACCAGATCCCCGAGCAGCTCGGCGCACGCGCCGCCCTCTTCCGCGCCGCCACGGCCGGGCGCCGAATCCTGATCGTGGCGGACAACGCGCGCGACAGCCAGCATGTGCGGCCGCTGCTGCCCGGCCCCGGCTGTCTGCTACTGACCACGAGCCGCGACCAACTGCGCGGACTCGCCGCCGTCAACGACGCCCACCGCCTCACCCTCCGTGCCTTCGGCGAACCGGAGGCGATCACGCTCCTGGGCCGTATCGCCGGGGCCGAACGCACCGACCGAGAGCGGCAGGCCGCGGCGCAGCTGGTCAACTTGTGCGCCCGGCTGCCGCTGGCGGTGGCCATCGCGGCCGAATACGCCCAGCGCCAGCCCGACGCGTCCTTCGCCGACCTCGCGGCCGAACTGCGCGACGAGCATTCACGATTGGACACACTCGGCGCCGACGAGGACTCCGGCGCCGACCTGCACGCCGTGTTCACCTGGTCCTACCGGCGCCTGAGCGCGTCGGCGGCACGCGCGTTCCGGCTGCTCAGCCTCCACCCCTCTGGCGGCATCCACGTCGGAGCGGCGGCCGCGCTCGTGGGCGTCCCTGCGGCGAAGGCGCTCCCCCAGCTCGACGAACTCGTCGCCGCGCATCTGGTCGAGACCCCAGCCGCGGACCACTTCGCGATGCACGACCTGCTGCGGGCGTATGCGCTCGACCGGCTGCGTCACGAGGAGCCCGACGCCGAGGCCCGAGACGCGGCCGACCGGCTCGCCGCCTGGTATCTCGCCACGGCATTGCGGGCCCAGCACCGTCTGCGGCCGACTTCCGAAGCCGTCCCCGCGGCGCCCGAGCCGATCGCACCGCTCGAATTCGGCGACTACGGCGAAGCCCTGGCGTGGTTCGACGCCGAACACGCGAATCTGGTCACGCTGATCCGCCGGACGGCCGAACAGTCCGCACCGGCTTCGAAGTCCGTCGCCGCTGACCTTCTCTGGCAGATGCGGGCCTTCTACAACAATCGACCTTACTGGGACGAATGGGCGACCCTGTGTCGGCTCGCGCGCGGCTCGGGTGACGCTCTGACCGAGGCGCGCCTGTACAGCAGCCTCGGGACCACTTACCTGTACCAGCGACACCGCGAAGACGCGCTCGCGTTCTACACCGAAGCCCTGCGCCTTATCCCCGACGACTACGACGGTGTCGAGCGCCCGACCGTCCTCGTCCAGATCGGCCTGGCGCGGCTGATGGCGGGCGACGCTGAGCAGGCGGTCACAGCGCTCCACGAGGCGTTGGATTCGCGCTACGCCGACGATCTCCCGGTGCGTGTCAATCTGGCCGGCGCCTATGGGGCGTTGGGCAAGTTCGAGGACGCTCTCGCGTACGGATACGAAGGGCTCGAGCAGCACAGAAAGCGCGGCGAGCGCGATACAGCCGCCCGCGCTTTGTGTAACATCGCCGAGGCCCAACACTGTCTGGGCCGCCATCAGCAGGCGGTCGACGCGGTCCGGGAGGCCGCGCAGATCTGCCGCGACATCGACAACGTGGATGGTGAGGTGACCGCGCTGATTCTGCTCGGCCGGATCCTGGCCGACGGCGGCGAGCGCGATGCCGGCCGCGAGGCGCTGTCCCGAGCCCTGACACTCCTCGGCGGGGTCGCCGCGGCGGACGGCGCCGCCGTACGCGACGTGCGAGAGCTGCTCGAAGAACTCGACGGCGACAGGTCCTGAGATAACCCGATAACGATTCGCGCTTGTCGGCGACGTGGAGGAGAGTGACTATCTGCGCTGTCAGCGTGATTGCCGAGGGGGTGCGATCATCGGGCGCACGGCGGAGATTCCCGGCGGCTCGCCCCGCACCGTGATCGCCGCCGATCCGGAGGCGTTCGGGAGTGCGGTGGTCGGCGTGGCGGATGTGCGGGTCGGGCTGCTCGGTCCGCTGGAGGTGCGGGTCGGCGGGGCGTCGGTCGAACTGCGCGGGGACCGCCCGGCCGTGGTGTTGGCGCTGCTGGCGCTGTCGGCGGGCCGACCGGTCGGCGTCGAGGCGCTGGCCGACGCGGTCTGGGGCGAGAACCCGCCCAACCGGGTGCGCGGCAGCCTTCAGAGCCTCGTCATGCGGCTTCGCCAGACCCTGAACACGCCTACGATCACGACGAGCGCGGCGGGCTACACCCTCGACGTCGATCCGGAACACGTCGACCTGTGGAGGTTCCGCCGCCTGGTCGCGGAGGCGAACGCGGCCCGCGACGACGACCCGGCCAAGGCGAGCGAGTTGCTGTCCTTGGCGCTCCGGCTGTGGCGGGGCGAACCCTTCGAAGGTCTGCGCATCAGGACCGCGGAAGGCGAGGTGGCGCTGGCGCTGGAGGAGGAGCGGATCGGCGCACACCAACTGCGCCTCGAGATCGATCTGGCAGCCGGCCGAGGCGCGTTGATTGTGCCTGAGCTGCGGGCATTGACCGCCAGGTATCCGCTGCGCGAGTCACTGTGGCGCCAGTTGCTCGTCGCGCTCGCGCAGGCAGGTGCACCGGCCGAGGCGGTCAATGCTTATCACGAAGCCAGGAGACACCTCGCGGACCGGCTCGGCATCGAGCCCTCCCGCGAACTGCGCGCCGTCTATCAGCGGCTGCTCACGGCCCGTCCGGTATCCGCCGAACCCGGCGTGGCGAGCCGGACGGTAGTTCCCGACAGCGATCCCGGACACGGCACGAGACGCGGCGAGCCGCCCCGGCAACTTCGCGCGGACCTCGGCTTCGTCGCCGGCCGGGAAGCGGAGCTGGAGAGCCTTGATGCCCTCCTTGCGCGCTCCCGGGATTCGGCGCTGTTCCTCGCGACAGTGGACGGACCGGCCGGGGTCGGCAAGAGCGCCTTGGCGGTGCACTGGGCGCACCGGGTCCGAGACCGGTTTCCCGACGGGCAGCTTTACCTCGACCTGGGCGGCTTCTGTGCAGACAGCTCGCAGGCTCCGCTTCCGCCGACGGTGGCGGTCGCAATGCTGCTCGCGTCGCTGGGAGTCCCGGCCGACCGGCTGCCGGAAACGCTGGACGATCGATCCGCCCTGCTCCGCAGCACACTGGCGGATCACAGGGTCCTGATCGTGCTCGATGACGCCGCCGACGCCGATCAAGTCAGGCCGCTGCTTCCAGGGCGAGGCGGCCACGTCCTGGTGACCAGCCGCAATCAGCTGCGCGGCCTGACCTCCCGCAACGGCGCCCAGCGCGTGACGCTGGCGCGCTTGCCACAGCGGGCCGCGGTCGATCTGCTCGTCGCGAAGATCGGGGCGCCGCGCGCCGCCGCCGAACCGGAGGCGGTCGCCGAACTCGCCGTCCTGTGCGCGGGTCTTCCGCTGGCGCTGTGCATCGCGGCGGAACGGGTGAGCCGCGATCCGCGGCTCCGGCTGTCCAGCCTGGTCGAGCAGGCGCGCGACGAGCATACGAGGCTTGACATCCTCGCCAACAATCAGGACCCGGCGGGCGACATCCGTGCGGCGCTCACAGCCTCACGTCGAACCCTGTCACCGGAGGCAGACCGCTTATTCCGACTGCTCGGCATCGTGCCGGCACCGCCGATCAGCGTTCCGGCCGCCGCAGCGCTCACCGGAGATCCGGACACCGCACGGGTTCGGGCGGCTGTCGACCAGCTCGTCGCCGTCCATCTGCTCGAACCGAGACGGCCCGGACAATACGAGCTCGAAGAACTGCCGAGGCTATACACCGCGCAGCTGGCGAACACCGACTTCACGTCGGCCGAGCGCGCTGAAGCCTTGACGCGCTTCGCCGGCTGGTCGGCGGCTCAGTCCTGACCTGCGAGATTGTTGCGGTAGGCGTATCGCACGGCTTGCGCTCGGTCGTGCGCGCCGATCTTCGCGAAGATCCGGTTGATGTGCGTCTTCACCGTCGCCTGGCTGACCACCAGCCGCGCGCAGATCTGCGCGTTGGAGAGGCCGTCCGCGATCAGGACGAGGACTTCCGCCTCGCGCGGCGTCAGGCCGTCGGGCAGTACGCGCCCGCCCGCCGCGTCCGCGCACGGCCCGGCGGTGTCTTCGTCGGCTGTGCCCGGCTGCCCGGCGCTCGCCCTGGCCGCTCCGGTCGCGCCGCCGCCGGACCCCAGCGCAGCTGCGACGAGCCGCTCCTGCACGATCGGATCGAGCCAAGTGCGGCCGGCGTGGATGTTCCGGATCGCCGTCTCGATCTGGTCGCTGTCAGCGTCCTTCGTCAGGTAGCCGCGCGCTCCGGCCCGCAGTGCCGGGAAGACCGCGTTGTCGTCCGCATAGGTGGTCAATACCAACACATTGCTTTCCGGGGCGCGTTCGCGCAGTGCCGCCGTCGCGGCGGTACCGTCGAGCACCGGCATGCTCAAGTCCATGAGCACCACGTCAGGCCTCAGCTGCTCGGCCATACTGACCGCCTCTGCGCCGTCGCGCGCCGCGCCGACGACCTCGATCCCGTCGAGCAGGCCGATCAGCAGCACGAGTCCGTCGCGCACCACCCGTTGGTCGTCGGCGATCAGGACCCGGATCGGGTCCGGCCCGTCGCCGTACTCGCCGGTCATGCGGGAATCTCCATCCGTACCAGCCAGCCCTGCTTGGTGGGTCCGGCGGTAGCCGTGCCACCGACCGCCGCGACGCGCTCGCTCATCCCGGTCAGGCCCAGGCCCGATCCGGTCGTTACCGGCGCGAGGGCGGGGCCGGGATCGGTCCGCCGGTCCTCGATAGTCAAGATCGTGACATCCTTGCCGTAACACAGGGTGACCTGTGTCTGCGAGCCGCGCGCGTAACGCGCCGCGTTCGTCAGCGCCTCCTGGGCGCCCCGGTAGAGCGCGAACCCGGCGTCGATCGGCAGGTCTCTGCGGGCGCCGGTGACGGCCAGCGTCACGTCCAGCTCCAGATCGCAGCGGTAGCGGTCGACGAGCTCAGACAGCCGGTCCACCGACGGCACCTCGTCGCCGCGCAGCGCTCCGACGGCGCGGCGCGCGTCGGCCAGCCCTTCTTTGACCAGCTTCCCCGAGCGGTCGATCAGCTCCCGCAGGTTCTCGTCCACGTGCGGGCGCCGGGCCAGCCGCCGCGCCGCCTCCATCTGGATCGCCAGACCGGAGAGCGATTGGGCGAGCACGTCGTGCAGTTCCTGGGCGATCCGGGTCCGCTCGGCCAGCGCGACCGCCGCGGCCTCCGCGTCTCGGGCGTCCTCGAGCTGGGCCAGCAGCAGTTCGGCGCGGTCCGTGCTCTGCCCCGCCTGGCGCATGGACCAGGCCGCCACCCCCAGGACCGCACAGAAGAGAGCCAGGGTGAGGGCGTTGATCAGGCTCGCGTTCGGCTCCAGGAGGATGGCCGCGAACAGCCCGACGAGCTCCGCCCCGCCGACGAGAGCGGCCAGCTTGCGCTCCAGGAACATGAACGCGGTCATCACGGCCACCGACACCGGCAGCGTCGCGACCCCGTTGACCTGCAAGGCGGCCAACGCGATGCCGAAACCGCCGATGCACACGGAAAGCGCCGCGCACTGCACCTCGGTCTCCAGCGGCCATCGCTTCGCCGCGGCGGCGATCATCGGCACGAGGCAGCCGGCCAGAACGATGGTGACGGCCAGGCCGGCGCCCGACCATCCGGGCGCCGGCCGGCCGCGCGTCGAGGCGACCGCGAGAGAGACCAGGACCGCCCACAGCACGGGCCGCATCCTGGCGCTCCACCGCTCGCGCCGGTCGCGGATCCGGGCCACGGCGAGGGCCATCCGCGGGCTGAGCGGCGGAGGCGCCTCGGTGGGAGAGTCCGTCACGGTCTGAATAATAGGAGCGGAACGGCGGTGGAGCGGCGCGACCGCCGCCGACCGGATCCCGCGGGCGGGGGTCCTGGTCGGCAGCGCGGTTTGCATAGGCGCGGTTTGCACAAGCACTGTGTGCGGCGCGAGCCGGATCGGCTCGGCGGCCATGGGGTCAGGCCCGCGCGAGCGCGGCCGGACGAGCGTCGTGGACGCGCCCTCTGAGCCGGACGGTGACGAGGCGGGCGATCACCTGGGCCAGGGCCATCAGCAGCAGCGCCGCGGTCCAGGCGTCGGAACCGGTGATCGAGTTGCTGCGGCTGAAGTCCGCGATGGCGTGGGCTCCGCTGTGCGTCGCGGCGTACTCGAAGCCCGTGCGCGACGCCATGCCGACGATCCACAGCACCGCGGCCACGAACCCGGCCTTGGCGACCAGGAATCCCCCGGAGTCCCGCACGAACCGGGTGGCGAGCCCGCAGCCGATGCCGAGCAGAGCCCCGACGGCCACGCAGACGACGTCCAGCAGCACGTCGTGGCCCTGGGTCGGAACCGACTTGAGGTAGTAGGCGGCCGCCGCGGCGACCAGCACGACCGGGAGGATGAGGTTGCGCAGGGTGAGCCGGGTGCCCCGGATCTGCGGGACGACCAGAAGGACAAGCACGGCGGCGATGACGTAATCAGTAGTGGTCATGGCTTGAGAATGCCGCCGCGGCGGGCCGGATTCGTCGGCCGCGGGGTTGGTCCGCGGGTTGGCTCCGCCGTCAACCCACGGGTTGACGCGCGCGGCCGACGGCCCCCGCGATCGTCGTGCGCAGCGTTGTTCGCGCTGGTCAGCCGTCGAGCGGGACCTCGGACCGCAGGATGGAGTAGCTGACCATGTCGCGCCAGGCGCCGCGGCGGAAGCAGGCGCCGCGCAGTACGCCCTCGCGGGTGAAGCCGGCCGACTCCAGCGCCCGCTGCTCGGCGATGTTGACGACCTCGGTGCCCGCTTCGATCCGGTTGACCTTGGTGTGCGCGAACAGGTACTCGGCGAGCAGACGCTGGGCGCGCTTGCCATAGCCCTTGCCGCGCTCGACGGCCAGCAGCGAGATGCCGATGTTCCAGCACGGCGAGGCGGGTCCCTGGAGGACCTGGTGCCATTGCACCTCGCCGACGAAGCGGCCGTCGATGGCCGCGGCGACCGCCAGACGCCCGCCCTCCGCGGACAGGAAGCCCCGCTCCCATTGCTGCCGCAGCGAACCGGGGTTGCGGAAGCCGAAGAAGTCGAACTCCCCGGCCTCCTCGGGGTCCTCGTAGAGACGTTCGGCGGCGTCGAGATCGCTCTCGACGATGGGGCGCAGGCGTACGAGATCCGACATGGCGCCAGACTAACCTCGACTTCGAAGAACAAATAAGACACCACCTCCTGATCCGGCTCGCGCCGAGCCGCCGCCCATCCGGGAATTCGCGGCGCCGCCGGGTCCGGACAAGGTCGCCGCGCGGCACGAACGTGCACCTCGATGCGCCTTCGGGCAGACATCGCGGCCATCGAGGCAGGGTGTGCCGCAGTCCATTGCTGCCTATTGAGCGCCATCCCTACCGTCATCGGCATCGGAGGGCCGCCCGGTATCGCGGGGGCCGCGCAGGCAAGGCAGGAGGGGAGCCGCAGGATGAGCGAGACCGACGAGAGCGGTGGCGGCAGCTGGTTCGACGGCGTCGAGCACACCGTCGACGGCGCCTTGGAGGCGACCGGGCACTTCATCGAGTCGACGGGCGAGGAGGCGGCGAGCGCGTTCGAGGCGGCGGGTGCCACGGCCGAGGACGCCGCGAAGCTGGTCGCCTCGGACGCCGACGTGATTCCCGGCATCAGCGAGGTCGCCGGTGTGCTGCAGACCGGTTACCACGCGGGCGCCGCGATCGGGAGCGCCATCGAGGGTGACTGGGACGGAGCCGCCGACCACGCGTTGAGCATGGCGGAGGCGGCGGGGAACGTCGCGACCTATGGCGGTCTCGGGTTGGCCGAGGGCGCCTGGGATCTCACGAACGCGGCCGACGGCGGCGGCGAGAGCACGGACGCGCACCACACGATCCAGGGGGCGCTGCAGACCGCCGGAAACTGGTTGGGCGACACGGCCTACAACCTCATCAACGGCGACGACTCCAGCACGGGTGGCACGGGTTCCTCCGGCGACGACTCGAGCGCGCAGAGCTCGTCCGGCGGCGATCCCGGATCGTCCGGCGACGCCGGTGCGTACGGCGACGAGTCCGGCGCCGACGGCGGTGACGTGCCGCCCTCGGAGTGACGCGTGATCATGCTCTGCACGACCTGACCGTGCGGCCAGTCGGCGGCCTCCCCAGATTCCTGTCTGGGGAGGCCGCCGTTTGTTGCGCGCCCCGCCGCGCCGGAGCGGTTTCGTGCCGGTGAACTCCACGACAAATCGGGGATCGCGGCGTGTGTCGCAGGCTCCTGACGGGAAGATCCCTGAGGGGAAATCCTCAACCACCAAGACCACCGGCCAGGCCCGGGCCACAGCCCGCGGTTTAGCGCGGTTTTGGAGGCTATTGGAGTGCTGCGTGTCGGTGTCGGGCGCACGCGAACCCGTCCGCGGTGGGGGGCGGCGGACAAGGCGTACAGCGCGAAGGCGAACTGCGAGGAACCTCGAATTCGGGGCATCGAGGCCACGGCCGCGGTCGGGTACGACCGCGCCGTCGGCCTGTGTGGCGACCGCTCACGCTATGGGCGGGCGCTGAAGTCCGAGCCGGGGATCTCCAGGCCGAGCCACCCGCTGGGGCGGGCGGCCGGCGTCACGCACCCCAATGTTGACACTGTTCGCATCGCCTATGTTTACGGCGTAAATACCAGGCGATCTCTCCGGCCGGCCCGCGGTCCCCGAACCACGAAGGATGGAATCCATGCGTGCCTCCGCGCTGTTGCGCGTCCCCAAGATCTGGGTGTTCACCCTGTTCGGGGCGCTGCTGTCCATTGTGCTTGCCGTCGGTTACCTCGGCGGCTCGCTGAACTCCGACGCCCCCGGCCAGAAGATCCCCATCGCGTGGGTGAACGCCGACCGCGGCGCGGACGGTCGTGACTTCGGTGCCGCGCTGACCGCGCAGATCACCACCGGAGGAGCGCGCGACGCCGCCCAATGGGTCCTGGCAGGCAACGAGGCGCAGGCCCGTGATCTGCTGACCCGGGAAACGGCCTACGCCGCGGTCGTGATCCCGGCCGACTTCACCGCGCGCGTCCTCGCGCTCACCGATCCGCAGGGCACGCCCGCCCCGGCGCAGATCACCGTGCTGAGCGATCCGTATGCCGGCCCTTCGGCCATGGGCGTCGCCGATGGCACCGCGCAGGGAGTGCTCGCCTCGCTCTCGCAGGGCCTGGGCAGCCAGATCGTCGCGCAGGTTCCGCCGTCCGCCGGTCTCTCCGGAGCGGGCAGGCTGCTGCTGTCCGATCCGATCAAGGTCACCGTCGCGCCGATCGCCGCGACGCCGACGCACAGCGCGAACGGGATGTCGCCGTTCTACTACACCCTCGTCCTGATCCTGGCCGGCTTCCTGATCGCCCAGCTGCTGGGCTCCGGCGTCGACAGCGCGCTCGGGTACGCCGCCCGCGAATTCCTGCACAAGCGGTCCACCCACCCGCCGCTGCCGATCAACCGGACGCAGACCCTCCTTGCCAAGACGGTCGTCATGGCCGGGTGCGGCGTGGTGGCCGCGACCGCAATCGAACTGCTCTCCACCCTCGCGCTCGGCATGCCAGTCCAGCATCCGTTCGGCCTGTGGGCGGTGTCCGTGCTCGGCGTCATCACCGCCGGGGTGCTCGCGCTCGCCCTGATCGCCGTGATCGGAGCACCGGGAGCGCTCGTGGCCACGATCGTCCTGCTGGTGTTCGGCGTGCCGTCGTCCGGCGGCTCGGTCCCGCCCGCGTTGCAGCCGGGGGCGTTCCGCGACCTGGGCCAGTTCCTGCTGATGCGGCACGTCACCGACGCGACCAGGGTCCTGATCTTCCCGACCGGCGGACCCGGGCTCGCCGGCAGCGTGGCGGTGATCGCGCTCTGGCTGGTGGCCGCGCTCGTGATCGGCCTCGCCGTCAGCGTCTTCTACGACCGGACCGGCCGCCACCGCGTCAGTGCCTACGAGCGGGCGCAGGCGGCGCAGCTCGCGGAGCAGCAGGCGGCGGCCGCCCGTCCCGTGCGGGAGCCTGAACCGCAAGCGTAGGAAGTCAACCGGCGCAGACCGAGCGGCGGGGAGGGCATTCTCCCCGCCGCTTGACTGGCGAAGTGCCGGTACGCCGAGGTCACCGAGACGCTCACCCGGCGCGCTACCTTCCGCAGCACCACCGCCTCCGGCCCGCCGGACCGCGCGAGGTCCACGGCCGCCTCGACCAGGGCGTTGTACAGATCCCCGTGGTGGTAGCTGTCCCGCTGGGCAACGTCAACGGCCACGTTCGTCCTCACCCACCGATATCGACGACTTCGTCACCTTACGAGTTTACGTTGTCAACATCGTGAGGGCACGGGGCCGCGACGGAGATGTCACGTTCTTGTCTCAATCGCCAGATCCGCGAGCAGCCCGCCGTCGCGCCGAGCGAAGGCTGCGCGATGGGGCGGCGCTCTTGGGCGGAGAGTCGCGCCTCAAGGTCCGGAATCGGCAGCCCGCAAAGGCTCCCACTGTCACAACATCAAATCTGTGACAGGCGGCTGCGCGCCCTCGGTTCGAGCTGATGTTCGCCGACGCAAAACGCGCAAATACCTCAAATAGTTGATTCGACGGAGGTACGCGCTCAGATCATCGACCGCTGACCGTCGGCGCCGCGGTGCCCGTCGCACGCTTCGCAGGCGCGTAAATTCATCCGACGAATTTCGGAATTCAACGAGCGGTCACTCCGCGGATTCGCAATGTTCAGATTCACTCGAATCCGGGGAATCGCTGACTTCGTGGGGCATCGGAACGTGTCGATTAAGTCGTCGGCCGTTGAGGCTGACCACCGCGAGTACGAAAACAGAGGACGCCAGCCATAGAGCGCCGACGATTTCCAGAAGGCGCATGCTTCAGTGTAGTGGATGGGCTCTCCCTGTCACGCGTTTCGGACCGGCGGCCACGTCCCGCGCGGCGGCACCGCGGCTCGACGGCCCGGGTCCGGGGCGCTCCGGAGCACGCGGACGCGCGAGGTCGCCACCGCTCATCTGCGCGTGCACCTTCGCGCCCTTGCTTGGATAATTTGTACGAGTGCGGGGGTTGACGCGGCGCGCAATCCGCGCTGAATGTTACGGGGGATGCATCGGGCGCCCGGGAAAGATCGCCGCGGAAGTCATTGAATCGTAAGCAGGAGGACACACCAAGCGACTAGGATCGGCGGGGTTGACGGTCATCGTCCCAGGCATGACGTGTGCCAAATTGATGATCCAAAGGGGGGGCCATGGGCCTATTGTTACAAAAGTATCGCCGTGCCTTGAGATTCGCGGCGGTCGGCATCGTCTGTTTCTCGCTCCAGTACCTGGTACTGCGGCTATTCACCGCTGCGGGTGTACCCGCCACAGCCGCCGACGCCCTCGGCTTCGCGCTGTCGGCGCAGCTGAACTTCACTCTCAGCACGTTGTTCACGTGGGGTGACCGTAAAGGCGCCTTCACCAGCTCCGTGAGGACGCGCTGGCTCTCGTTCAACGCCTCGATCTTGTTGACCCTCGCCATCAACACGGGTGTATTCCAGCTGTGCCGCCCGCTGGGCGACCTGGGGGCCAGCGCCCTCGGCGTCCTCGTCGCGGCGGTTGGCAACTACGCGCTCTGCGATATTGTGGTCTTCCGCGGTCGCCGCGGCGTGCAGCTGCCCCCCACCGCCCCGGCCACCGAGCTGGTTCCCGCTTTGGCGAAGGAGGGCCGGTGACCACACCAGTATTGGTGCGGCGGTGGACAGAGGGGGTCGCGGTGGTCATGCCGGCCTACCGCGAAGAGGACAATCTCGCCTCCACCGTCGAGGACTTTCTCAGCACCCTGGAGAGCGGCGGCCACGCGCACTGCGTCGTCGTGGTGGACGACGGCAGCCCGGACAGCACCGGTGACGTGCTCGACGCGCTCGCCGACCGTTATCCGGGACGCGTGCTCGCGGTGCACCACGAGCAGAACATGGGCTACGGCGCCGCAGTGCGCACCGGCATCCGGGCCGCGATGGAGCAAACCGAGCTGCGGCGGCTGCTGCTGACCGACTCCGACGGCCAGTTCAAAGCCGACGACCTGCTCGACTTCCTGCGGGTGCAGCAGGAGGAACTGGCCGACGTCGTCATCGGCTACCGCGAGGAGCGGGCCGACCCGATCCGCCGGCGGGTCAACGCGAGGCTGTGGACCGTGCTCAGCCGGATGCTGCTCGGCCACGGCAGCCGCGACGTGGACTGCGCCTACAAGCTCATCGACCGGCAGTGCCTGGAGGACGTCGAGCTGCACGGCGAGGCCGCCGCGATATCGCCCGAACTGCTGGCGAAGATCCGGATCAGCCATCCCCGGGTCCTCGAGCACCCGGTGCGGCACTATCCCCGCGTCCACGGCGAGCAGACGGGGGCCCGGCTCTCGGTCATCCTGCGCTCGCTCGCCGGCCTGTTGCGGGTATACGCCGATTTGACCCGGGCCGGCCACAAATGGCGGTGGACCAGCAGGTTGCTTCGGCCCCGGGACACGGGGGCGGCGTTTGTCACCATCGCCGCGCTTTTCGTCTCAATAGGCGCATATGTCTACTACAGCCGTCAGGGGCAGACTCTCGCCTACCCGGACGCGTTATCCCATGTCCTGATCGCGCGGCGGGTCGTGGCGAGTCCCACGGCAGGCGTGGCGCAGTTGGGCGGTGTCTGGCTTCCGTTGCCGGGAGTCCTGGAACTACCGCTGGTCTGGGTGAGCGGCTGGTACCAGTCCGGCTTCGCCGGGAGCGTCGTCTCGATGCTCGCCTTCGTGATCACGGCCCGGTACCTGTACCTGCTGGCGACCCGGATGTCCGGCGGCATGCGCCTGGCGGGCTACGCGGCCGCTGGCGTGTTCATGCTTAACGCCAACGCCCTGTACCTGCAGAGCACGGCCATGACCGAGACGCTCATGCTCGCCTGCGCCGCGGTCGCCGTCGACTACCTGGACCGGTGGTGCCGGTCCGGCCGATACAGCGACCTGGCCGCGTGCTCGGCCGCAGCGCTGCTCGGGACCCTGACCCGATACGAGGGCTGGATCACCTGCATCGCCATCCTGTGCGTCGTGGCGTTCGTCGGACTGCGCCACCGGCGCAACTGGCGCATGCTCGAGGCGCACGTCATCTTCTTCGGGCTGATCGCGCTGTCCGGCATCGCGGCCTGGCTGGCCTGGAACGCGGTCATCTTCCACGATCCGATGTACTGGCAGGACGGCGCCTTCGCCAAGCCGTCGCTGTGGGTCGCCAAGGGCGAGCCGGCGATCGGTCACCTCGGCGCGGCGCTCAAGACCTATCTGATCGCGATGCGGGACGTGATCGGCATTCCGGCACTGCTGCTCGCCGAGGCCGGTCTGTTCTGCCATCTGGTGCGCACAAGGCTGGCGTCCACGGACGTCGCGCCGTATGCGCTGCTGGCCCTCCTTCCCTTCTACGTCTACTCGCTCTACTCCGGGCAACGTCCGCTGCACGTGCCCGAAGTCGGCGGTCTGAGCCTCTACAACGTGCGTTTCGGCACGGCGATGCTGCTGCCGACCGCGGTGTTCGCCGGGTACCTGGTCAGCATGTCCATGGCCGCGGTGCGCAAGTCGCACCTCAAGAGGCATCCCAACCGGTGGCGGCGGGCTCTCGGCCTGGCGCTCGGTGTGGGCGTGGTGGTCTCCACGCTCGGCACGCCCGGCGTGGCCACGCTGGCGGAGGCGCAGGCGTTCCGCAGCTCCCCGACGGAGCAGGCGAACACGGTCGCGGCCAGCTGGCTGCGCGCCCATTACGACGGTGGCCAGGTACTCATGGAGTCCTTCGGCAACGAGTCGGTGACCTTCGAGTCGCGGATTCCCACCCAGAACATCGTCTACGAGGGCAGCTTCAAGATGTGGGGACCGGCGCTGCGTGACCCCGCGGCGGCCGGAATCCGATGGATCTACCTGCGAACCACCCCCGGTCAGCAGGACGACGCCGATCTGGTGCTCAGCGGAAATCCCGAGCTGGGCACCGTTTATCAGCTCATGTACAAAGACGCCGATCGCGTCGTCTACCGGAGGAAGGACGGCCGATGACGATCATCCACATACCCATGCGTGGCCAGGTCACCGCTTCAGAGTCCACCGAGACCGCGACGCTGCCCGACGAGCTGAGCGCCCGGCGTCTGCTGGGCACCACGCAGACCGTCGGCATGGCGCTGACCGCGCTGGCGGTCGTGGCGCCGCTCGCGCTGCGCGCCGCCACCGGTCTCGGCCCGTCCCTCGCCTGGTGGGGCCAGGCCGCCGTGGCGGTCGTCACGGTGATCTACGTCGCGGTCATCGGCTTCAAGCTGGCCCTGGTCTTCGGCGCGGGCGGCGCGCCGGTCCTGAGGTTCGAGGACGAGGACCTGACCGCGCTGCCCGACGAAGCGCTGCCCCTCTACACCCTGCTCGTCCCGCTGCACCGCGAGGGCGCCGTCCTGCCGACGCTGCTCAAGCGGCTGTCGGACCTGGACTATCCGGCCGAGAAGCTTCAAGTGCTGCTCCTGATCGAGCAGGACGACGACGAGACCCTCGGCGCGCTGGCGAAGCTCGATCCCGGACCGCAGTTCGAGACGGTGATCATCCCGCCGGAGGGGCCGCGGACCAAGCCCAAGGCGTGCAACGTCGGGCTGCGCCGGGCGCGCGGCGAGTTCTGCGTGATATACGACGCCGAAGACCGGCCCGACCGCGACCAGCTGCGCAAGGCGGTCCTCGCGTTCCGCACGCTGCCCGACCGGGTGGTGTGCGTCCAGGCCGAGCTCCAGTACTGGAACCCGTGGACCAACTGGCTCACCCGGTGCTTCGCGGCGGAGTACGCCACCAACTTCAGCCTCTCGCTGCGCGGGCTGGACCGGCACCGGCTGGCGATTCCGCTGGGCGGCACCTCCAACCACTTCCGCACCGACGCGCTGCGCCGCTTGGGCGCGTGGGACCCGTACAACGTGACCGAGGACGCCGACCTCGGCATCCGGATCGCCCGGCGCGGCTGGGACGTGCGGATGATGGTCTCGGTCACCGAGGAGGAGGCCAACTCCAAGCTGGGCAACTGGATCAGGCAGCGCAGCCGCTGGATCAAGGGCTACTACCAGACCTGGCTGGTGCACATGCGCAACCCGTGGCGCCTGTGGCGGGAGCTGGGTACCAAACGGTTCCTCGCGTTCCACCTCACCGTCGGGTTCTCCACGTTCACCACACTGGTCAACCCGGTGTTCTGGGCGCTGACCGTGCTCTACCTGACCACAGGCACGAAGTACCTCGCCGTGCTGTTCCCGGCCGCCGTGCTCTACCTGGGCATGGCCACGATGGTGATCGGCAACCTGCTGATGTGCTACTGCCTGATGACCGGGTGCATGGAGCGCGGCCTGCACCGCGGGGTGCGGGCGATGCTGAGCGTCCCGCTGTACTGGGGGCTGATGAGCGTGGCGTCGTTCAAGGCGATGGGGCAGCTGATCCGGCCGAGCCGGCGGCACTACTGGGAGCTGACCGAGCACGGCCTGGTCGAAGAAGAGTCGGTGTCGTAGGAGCTCTTCGAACTCAGCCAGGAAGAGCACGGCCGAAGGGCCGGGGACCACGCGGTCCCCGGCCCTTCGGCCGTGCGCCTTCTGTGCTCAGGGGCTGGTCAGCGTGACGTTGTCGAACGTGGTGGTGTTGAGCTGGCCGCCGTTGTGCGAGCAGACGAACAGGCCGATCGTGATCGGGTCCGTCAGGCTCACGGTCACCGGCGATCCGGCCTGGGTCCAGGTCGTCCCGTCCGGCGATGTGTACGAGGTCACCGTCGTGCCGACGCGCACCATGCGCAGCCAGGTCGGCAGGGTCACGGCGGTGGTGATGTTCTGGTTGGAGTTGAAGTTGGACTGGATGTTGACGCCGTTGCCCGGAGTGACCATCAGCGCGGAGTAGGCCGAGCCCGAGGTCGCGCTCTGCTTCACCATGAGCCCGGACTTGGCCCAGGAGCTGGTGTTCTGCTGGGCGGTCACCCGGGCGGTGATGGTCGCGTTGCCGGAGATCGTCTGGTACAGGAAGTTGAACTGGTCGGTGCTGCCCCAGACGTCGTTTCCGGCGCCGCTCACCGTGAACGTGCCGTTCAGGGCGCTCGCGGAGCCGGCCAGCGCCGGGCTGCCGACGTCGGCGTCGGTCCACCCGGTGGGCAGCGCACCGGACACGGACACGTTGTCGAAGGTCGTGGCGTTCAGCGCGTTGTTGTTGTGCGCGCAGACCTCCAGGCCCGCCGTCGCGTTCGTCGCCATGGTCACGGTGGCGCTTCCGACCGCCGTCCACGTGTTGCCGTCCGGCGAGGTGAAGCCGGTGAATGTGCTGCCGCTGCGCACCAGCCTGAGCCAGCCGTTCGGGAAGGTGAAGTTGCCCACCGCGACATCGGTGTTGTAGCCCCACTCCATGTGCAGCTCGTTGCCGGGCGTCACAGCGAGCAGGACATATGGGGCACCCGCCGTGGTCGACTCCTTGAACATCACCCCGGACTTCGCCCAGGGATCGGTGATGTCCTGGGCGGTGACCCGGGCGGTGATGCTGCCGTTGCCGTTCATCGCCTGGTAGACGTACTGCTCCTGGTCGACGCTGCCCCAGATGTCCGCGCCCGAGCCGTTGACGGTGTACACGTTGCCGTTGGCCGCGGAGAAGTTGGCGGAGCCCGGGATGCCCGGCCCGCCGATGTCAGTACTCGTCCACGGGCTCGGCAGCGGGCCGCCGCCGATCGGCGTGACGAGGATGTTGTCGAAGGTGGTCGTGTTCAGCGTGGTGGTGCTGTGCGCGTTGACCGCGAGCCCGAGGGTGACGGTCGGGGTCATGGTGATGGCCGCCTGGCCGATCTTGGTCCAGTTAAGCCCGTCGGCGGAGGTGTAGCCGGTGAACACGTTGCCGGTACGGTCCAGGCGTATCCAGGCATTCGGGAAGCTGTAGCTCGCGGATGCGGACACGTAGTTGAAGCCGTAGGTGAACACCACGCCGTTGCCTGGTGTCACCGCTACCATCGCGTACGGAGAACCGGCAGTCGTGCTCTGCTTGATCATGATGCCGGACTTGGCCCACGGATCGGTCGGGCTCTGCGAGGTGACCCGGGCCACCAGGCTGACGTCGCCGGTCAAGGGCTGGTTGACGTAGTTGAACTGGTCGGTGCTGCCCCAGATGTCCGCTCCACCGCCCTGCACCGTGAAGGTGTTGTTCGCGTAGCTCGCGGAGCCGGCCATGGCCGGGCTGCCGACATCGGTGTCAGACCATGGATAGGGCAGTCCGTTGACGCTTCCGGTCCCGGTGATGGTCACCCCGGAGTACGCAACCGTGCTCGTCGACCCGGTGTTGTGGGAGCAGTCCGCCATTCCGGTGAGCAACGTTCCAGCCAGGGCGTTGATCGTCTGAGCGGAGTTGCGGAAGGCGGTCCAGTTGACGCCGTCGGCGGAGGTGTAGGCGGTGAACGTCTGACCGCTGCGGCCGATTTCCAGATAGATCGGCGCTGCTCCGCTCACGCCGCCCAGTTGCACGGTGCTGCCGCCCTGGGTGATGCGGTACTGCACGATCACCCCATTGGACGGCGTGACGAAGACGGCGTAGTACGGCGCGCCCGGTGAGTCGTTGAGCCGGGTCATCAAGCCCGCCTTGGCCCACGCGTTGGTGTTCTGCTGGGCCGTGACCTGGGCGATGGTGGTGCCGTCGGAGTTCTGCTGCTGGGAGACCAGCCGCAGCTGGTCCGCGGACCCCCAGACGTCGCCGCCGCCGCCGAGCACGCTCCACGCGCCGGTGCCGCTGGCGTACGTCTGGCTGCCGGGCGGCTGGGCCGAGCCGATGTCCTCACAGGACCAGCCGGTGGGGCAGAGGTTCGGCGGCGTGGGCGCGGTGTTGCCGATCGTCGCGCCGGTGAAGGTCGCGGTGCTCAGCGAGCCGGTGTTGTGCGAGCCGACGGCGAGCCCGGCGAAGATCGTGCCGCTGAGGTTCGGCAGCGAGACGGTCGTGCCGGGCACGGGCGTCCAGTTGCTGCCGTCGGTTGAGGTGTAGGCGGTGAACGAGGTGCCGGAGCGCGCCACTTCGAGGTATGCGGGCGCGGCGCCGGACGGGTTCGCCAGCTGGACCGCGTTGTCGCCGTTGGTGTCGCGGTACTGGACTTCGATGCCGTTGCTCGGGGTGACGTACGCGGCGTAGTAGGCGGAGGTCGGGTCGGTGCTGCCGCGCAGCATGACGCCCGCCTTCGCGCCCGCGTTGGTGTTCGTCTGGCTGCTGACCTGAGCGGCGACCGTGGTGTCACCGCTCACCGGGTTGTAGACGAAGTGGAACTGGTCGCTCATGCCCCAGATGTCGCCGCCCGCGCCGGTCACCTTCCAGGTGCCGCCGCTGAGGGTGGCGTCGCCGACCTTGGCCGGGTTGCCCACGTCCTGGCAGTTCCAGCCGGTCGGACACGGATCGGCGGACGGCGCCGGGGAGATCGCGACGCTGGGCGCCGCGATGGAGACCCCGGTGTACTTGGCGGTCGCGGTGATCCCGGTGGCCCCGGCCATACCGGCCATGCCGGCAAGCGAGGAGTAGGGCAGCGGCAGCGTGGCATTGGTGCCGGGGATCAGCTGGAAGGACGTGCCGTTGGCGGAGTACCCGGCCTGGAACAGGTCGCCCACCCGCTGCACGGTCAGCCATATCGGAAGCGCGGGGCCGGTGGCGTTGTACACCTGGCTGACCGTGCCGCCGAGCTTCGAACGGTACTGCACCTTCAGCACATGGTTCGGGCCTTCGAACACCGCATAGTACGGCGAAGCGGGGCTGTTGCTCTGGCGGATCATCACGCCGCTGAGCGAACTGCCTCCGGACGGCTGCGCGGTCATCTCCACGGTGGCCTGGGTGTCGCCCGCGGTCGGCTCGCTGACTAAACGGAAGTTGTCAGAGGTGCCGTTCAGGCCGGTGCCGCCGGAGACCACCTTCCACGTAGCCGTGCCGCCCGTGCCGCTGACCGTCTCGCTGCCGGCCGGGGTCGGGCTGCCGATGTCCTGACAGGTGAAGCCAGCCGGGCAGTTCGGGTCCGCCGGCGGCGTGGTGGTGCTGGAGGGCAGGCCGAAGGCGGTGACCTGACCGCCGATGTTGCCGACGAAGACCATGCCTTCCGCGACCGACGGGCCGCCGTAGATCATCGTGCCGGTGTCGTAGCTGTAAAGACGGTGGCCGGTGCTCGCGTCGAGCACCTCGAAGACCGATCCGGCGCCGTCCATCACCAGGCCGTTGTCGTAGGCCATCCCGCCGATGATCAGACCGGTGGTCGGGTGCTGCCACAGATACGCGCCGGTCGCGGGGTCGAGCGCGCGAACCGTGCCCGGATACCCCTGACCGTTGATCGACCCGGTGCCCTCGCCGAAGTAGACCGCGCCGCCGCCGAACGCGCCGGAGGCGACCGGGCCCGCGCCGCAGGTCGGGCAGGTGCCGCCGATCGCGACCTGAGCCTTCCAGACCGGTCCGACGGAGAGGTGGGCGCGGTCGAACGCGTAGGCGTAGCCGTTCTTGTTCACCGCGACGACGAGGTTCCGGCCGGTCTCGTCGGTGTAGAGGATGGTGTCGGTGCCGAAGTCGGAGTCGACCACGGCGTCCTGGTCCGGCAGCGCCCAGGAGTCCACGACCTCCATCGTGGTGCTGTCGATGGCTACGAACGCCTGGGCCCAGATCTGCGACGCGAGGTTGCGGGTGCCGGTGGCGGCGTAGATCAGGCCGGTGGCCGGGTCATACGCCGGCGCGGTCCAGATGCCGCCGCCGACCTGGCCGTTGGGGACCAGGTTCGCGGTGTTCTCGATCAGGTGCGTGGTCAGGTTGACCTTGAGCAGTTGGCCCTGGATCAGCGGGCAGTCGCCGAAGCTGGCGACGCCGACGTAGGCGTAGTTGCCGACGATCAGCGGGCTCGACCAGTTCATGTGGCCGTCGTAGACGCCCGGCGTTCCGGTGCCGCCGACCCACACCCGCCAGTCCACGGCGCCGGTGGTCGTGTCGAGGGCGTACCAGTAGCTGTCGGCGCCACCGACGTAGACGATGTTGCCGACGACCGCGGCCATGGACGACGGCCCGGCGGACGGCGGGTTGCCGCAGGACTGGGTCGGCGTCATGTAGCCGAGGTACGTCTTCCAGAGCACCGCTCCGGTGGCGGCGTTGACGGCGTATTCGTTGCCGTCCCAGGAGGCGAAGTACGCGACGCCGTTGACGACCGTGGGCGAGGTGGCGACCGGGCCGCCGGTGGTGAGCGACCACAGCTTCGTCAGCGTGGGCGCGTTGCCGGTGTTGAGGGTCGTGTCCGCGGAGGCCCCGTCGCGCGAGACGTCGTGTTCGGCGGTCGTCCAGTCGTCGGTCGTCGGTGCGGCGGCCTTGGTCACCGATGGCGCCGCTTTGGACGTCGACGGCGTGGGCTTGGGCTTCGCGGTCGAGCTCGGGCTTGAGCTCGGCGAGGCGGTCGGAGATGAAGATTTAGTGTTTGGCACGCTCGTGGCCGTGGCGGATGCACGACCGCCGGCCGTTGTGCTGGGGCTCGCGGCGGCCGCGGCCGGCAACCCGGAGCCGATTCCCAAGGCCACGGCCAAGATCACGGCCACCGGCCCTATTCGTCTTCCACATGTCCACGCATGCGCCATGGCGACGTCCTCCCCCTTGCTTCACGTCGGCGGTTCGCGCGTTGATCAGCTGCGATATCCGATTATCACGCTCTTGCGACGGTACCAGACCAGCCCGGACGCAAAAGGCCTTTGGCCAAATCGCAAAGTGCGGCGGCTGAGATACAGCCGAGATGATCCGGACACCGTGTCGTGCGTCGAATCTCACCCGAATGGGGCCGTTCGCTTCTATGATGCGACTGTCCGATGTGTGAGACATGCAAGGGGGGAAATCTTGCGACCGATTTCACGTGCGCTGACTGCGCTCGCGGGAGCAATGACCGTCGTGGCCGCGACCCTGGTCGCGGGCGCGGTTCCGTCGAGCGCCGCAACACTGCCACCGCCCAACCTTCCGGCCGGCTTCCAGCAGACCCAGCTGGCCGGCGGCCTGGCGAAGCCGATCGCGCTGGCCTTCGCGCCCAACGGTGATCTCTATATCGCCGAGCAGGCCGGGACCATCCTGATCGACCGCGGCGGCACCATCCTGTCGACGCCGCTCGCGACGCTGCCGAACGTGTACAGCGCCGGCGAGTGCGGGTTGCTCGGGATGGCGCTGGACCCGAACTACGCCACCAACGGCTACATCTACATCTCCTACGTCGTGAACGTCACGAACAGCGCGGGCGTGACCCAGCCGTTCTCCCGCCTGTCGCGGTTCACCGTCAGCGGAGGCGTGCTCAACACCGCCACGGAGAAGATCTACTATCAGGGCAACCAGACGCAGAACCAGCATCACGCGGGCAACGACCTGAAGGTCGGCCCGGACGGGAAGCTCTGGTGGTCCGTCGGCGACAACGTCCCGTCGATCACGAACGCTCAGGCGCTCACCAACATCTACGGCAAGATGCTCCGCTTCAACCTCGACGGCAGCATCCCCGCGGACAACCCGTTCCTCAACGTGCCCGGCGCGGTCAAGGCGATCTACTCCTACGGGCTTCGCAACCCGTGGCGGTTCACGTTCCTGCCCGACGGTCGCGCAATGACCGGCGACACCGGTTCCAGCTACGCCGAGGAGCTGGACACGCTCCAGCCCGGCGGCAACTACGGCTGGGACTTCGTCGAGGGCGACGCCTACAGCACCGGATACATCGACCCCGCGTATTCCTATGGGCACGTGCCCACGGACGGCGCGATCTCGTCCCTCCTCGCCTACAACGGCACCACGTTCGGTCCGGCTTACGCGCACACGGTGTTCTTCGGTGACTACAACCGTGGCGACATCGAGGCGGTCAACTTCGACTCGACCTACTCAACGGAGACCTCCGACACCGTCTTCGACCAGGCAGCGGGCACCATCGCGGACCTGATCGAGGGCCCGGACGGCAACCTGTACTTCGCCAGCATCTTCGAGGGCACGGTCAACGAGATCTCCACGACCGGGACGCCCACCGCGACGCCGAACCCGTATGTTCCGCCGCAGCCCGCGACCGGGGCCCCGACAGTGAACATCAGCGGCCCGTCCACGTACAACGCCGGTGACACGGTCAGCTTCACCGGCACCGCGACCGACCCGACCGACGGCACTGAGCCGGCAAGCGCGTACACCTGGCAAATCGACTACTACCGCAACGGCGTCGTCAAGCCGTTCTACTCGAAAGAAGTGCCGGGCCCGGTCGGCGGCCCGACCTCCGGCGCCACCAGCTTCTCCTACACGATCCCAGCCGACACGTCGCAGACCCCGAGTAGCTTCTACCGGGTCACCCTGTCGGTGAAGGACTCGACCGGCAGCACCACCGTCGTCACCAAGGACCTGACGCCGAACACCGCGACGCTCTCGACCAACAGCGCGGTGCCGGGCGCCGGCTACTTCGTCGACGGAACGTGGCACACCGGCCCGTTCAGCGAGACTGGCGTCGTCGGCGTCAAGCATGTGCTGATCGGCCAGCCTCTGGCGCAGAGCGTCAGCGGCAACAGCTACCGCTTCAGCGGCTGGTCCGACGGCAGCGCGCTGTTCGACCAGATCTACCTCGCGCCCGGCGGCACCACCGCCACCGCGGACTTCGACCAGGTCGGCAAGGCCCTGCCGACCGGCTGGAGCGCCACCGACGTCGGCGCCCCGATCATCGCCGGGACCACCGACTACGACCCCGCGACCGGCTCCTTCTACCTGGACGGCGGCGGCGCCGACGTCTACAGCCCCAACGACCAGGAGCAGCTCGCCTACCAGACCCTGAACGGCGACGGCTCCATCACGGCGCGGGTGCGCTTCCAGTCGGTGTCCAGCCCGTGGGCCAAGGCCGGCGTGATCGTCCGCCAGAGCACCACCGCGGGTGCGCCCTTCGTGGACGCGCTGGTCACCCCGGACGTCAGCCCCGCCACCCCGGACATCAACGGGGTGAACTGCACGGTGAACGGCTGCGACAGCCAGTTGACGCCGACCAACCTCTACACCACCGGCTACGGCGAGCGGATGCAGTACACCGGGCCGGGTTCGAAGACGCCGCCCAGCGGTACCGCGCCGCTGGCCGCCCCGAACAAGTGGGTGCGGCTGGTCCGTTCCGGCAACACCTTCACCTCGTATCAGTCGCCTGACGGCGTGAACTGGACCCAGATCGGCATCGCCACGGTCACGATGAGCGGGCCGGTGGACATCGGCCTGTTCGACACCTCGCACAACATCGGCCAGTACAGCACGGTCGCCATCGACAACGTGTCCGTCACGAGCAGCAGCGGCCCGACGCTCGGCCCGCTGCCTGCCCCGTGGGCACAGACCGACGTCGGCTCGCCCGCCCTGGCCGGAAACGCCGGGTACGACAGCACGACCGGCGTCTACACGGTGATCGGCGGCGGAGCGGACATCTATGGCACTAGCGACCAGTTCCACTACGTCGACCAGCCGACCACCGGCGACGGCACCATGATCGCCCGGCTGACCTCGGAGTCCAACACCAGCTCCAACGCCAAGGCCGGGATCATCTGGAAGCAGTCCACCACCGCCGGGTCGAACTACATCCTGATCGCGCAGGCGCCTGGCGGCGGAGTCAAGGTGCAGTACAACTTCAACGGATCGGTCGGCGGCGGCACATACGCCTTCCCGAACGTTTGGATGAAGCTCACCAGGGTAGGCAACACCTTTACCGCTTATCTCTCCAGTGACGGCGTCACCTGGACGTCCGTCCTGTCCAAGAGCACACTCAACATCACCGCGGCCGCGACGGTCGGCCTGTTCGAGTGCTCGCACAACACCTCGGCACTCGGCACGGCGACGTTCGACAACGTCAGCTGGACCGCGGGCTAAGGGGGGCACGACATCATGCCTAAGCGCCTGCGCGCGCTGACCGTTCTGGCGGTCTGCGCGGGTCTCGGCGCGGGCCCGGCAGCGGCGGCGGGCGCCACGCCCGCCGCCGTCCCGGCCCCCGCCGCCCGGACGGCTCCCATGCCGCCTTCCTCGTCAACCGTCTCCGGGCTCGTCGTCTCCGTCGGCTACGCCGAGGACAAGGAGACCAACACCCCGGACCCGGCGGCCTTCCCGACGCCCTGGGTCGGCTCGCCCAACATCACGTTCCTGGGCAACAGCGTGCCGGGGCAATCCGCCTGCGGCTCGCTGACGACGTGTTATGACACCGGGGCCATCCGCTTCGACAACCCCGGCTGGTTCCCGGTGACCGTCAGCAGCGTCGACATCGACATCCACTCGTCGATCAGCGGCGGCAAGTACTTCACGAACCTGTGGGGTGCGTTCACGGTGCCCGCGGGCAAGAGCGTCATCCTCGCCGCCAACCCGCCGGCCAACGATCCGTCCTACGACAACTTCGACACCAGCGGCTACCCGCCGAACATCTGCACCCCGGTGACCGTGGCGCCCCGGGTGCTGGTCACCATCGGCGGACGCATGACGACGCTGCTGGACACCACGCACGTGCTCGACACCGACGGCATCGACCGCGGCTTCTGCCACCAGAACGAGTCCATCCAGTGGCGGCCGATCGGCACCGGTGTCACCGGCTCCCACGACGCGTCGCTCTCGCTGGACAACGCGACGCCCAACGTGATGGCCGGCATCCCGTACACCGCGACCGCGATCCTCCTGGACAGCGGCGGCTACGGCCTGGCCAACGTCCAGGTCCAGCTCAAGGCGATCGGCGGCCCCGACTCCGGCACCACGTGGAACGCGGTCACCGACGCCAACGGCAACGCGTCCTTCATGTACCTGCCGGCGGGCACCGGGCAGGACGATCTGCTGGCGACGGTCACCACCGTCGGCTCCTTCACCTCGCCCCCGCCGCTCCCCTGCCCCGCCCCGTGGACCTGTCAGGACATCGGCGGCCCGGCGCTGACCGGATCGCAGTACTTCGATCCGAGCAGCAACACCTGGACGATCACGGCGGGCGGCACCGACATCACCGGCACGAGCGATCAGTTCCGCTTCGTGTCGCAACCGCTGACCGGCGACGGAAGCGTCACCGCCTACATCGCCAGCCAGTCCGACAGCAGCTCCAACGCCAAGGCCGGAGTGATGCTGCGGGTGAGCAACGATCCGGGCGCGGCGAACTACGCCGTACTGGTCTCGCCGGGCGCGGGAATCAAGGTGCAGAAGCGCTCGGCTCAGGGCGCGACCACCGCGAAGCTCGCCAACCCGACGGGCACGGCTCCGGTCTGGCTCAGGGTCACCCGCGCCGGCGACACGTACACCGCCTATACCTCCACTGACGGCGTCACGTGGACGCTCATCCCCGGCTCCAGCTACACCGTGGCATTCGGCAGCACGCTCCTCGCCGGTGTCGCGGTCACGTCACACAACGCCTCCGCGCTCGGCACGGTCACCGCGTCGAGCGTGAGCGTCGGATAAGGACTCTGCGTCCTTGACCACCGGCTCCCTCTGCACGACAACGGCGGCCGGCGTCCAGACTCAGTTCTGGCCGCCGGCCGCCGTTGCTCTACCTGCGTACCGCCGCGCTCACGCCGCCTTTGCCGCCTGCTCCGCGTCACGCATGACGCGCAGCACGTTGAGACCCGCGATCCGCCGCAGATCGTGATCACTGTAGCCGCGCCGCCGCAATTCCTCGAACAGCCGGGGATAGCAGGACACGTCTTCCAGGCCGACCGGTTGGACGCCAACCCCGTCGTAGTCGCCGCCGATCCCGAGGTGGTCGATGCCCGCGACCCCGCGGACGTGGTCGAAGTGATCGGCGACCTGTGCCACGGTGGCCGGCGGGAACGGGTGGGCCTCCCGCCACGCGTCCACTCGGCGACCGGCCTCGCCGGGATCGTCCGGGTACTGCGACCGCAGCCGCCCCTTCTCGTCCTTCTCCGCGAGCCACACGTCGGCGATCAGCTGAGACACGAACCCCGGCACCGTCGTGACCATGCAAACCCCGCCATTCACAGCAAGCCGACGCAGGACGTCGTCGGGCACGTTGCGCGGGTGGTCGCACACGGCCCGAGCCGAGGAGTGGCTGAAGACCACGGACGTGCGGGTGGCGTCGAGCGCGGCGTGCATGGTGGCGGGGGCGACATGGGACAAGTCGACGAGCATCCCCAGGTCGTTGAGTTCGTTGACGACGCCGACGCCGAACGGGGTCAGCCCGCCGTGCCTCGCCTCGTCCGTGGCGGAGTCGGCCCAGGATGTCGTCCTGTTGTGCGTCAAAGTCAGATAGCGAGCGCCGAGCAGGTACATCGAGCGCAGCACGGCGAGCGATCCGGCGATGCAGTGCCCGCCTTCCATCCCGATCATCGAGGCGATCCGCCCCGCCGCGACGGCGCGTTCCACGTCGTCCGCCGTGAGGGCGGGTTCGAGGTCGGATGCGTACTTCTTGAACATCGTGCGCGCGGCGTCGATCTGCCCGAACGTCGCGATCGCGGCGAGCTCGGGTGTCGTGTCGTCGGGAACGTAGACCGACCAGAACTGGGCCCCGACCGCCCCGGCGCGCAAGCGCGGCAGGTCGGTGTGAAGTTCGGGGACCGGGCCGGCGATGTCGAGCGCGTCGAAGTCGCAGTCGACCTTCTTCCGCAGCGCCCAGAGCAAGTCGTTGTGGCCGTCGATGAGCGGCGCGGACCGCAGCACGGACTCGATCGCCGCGATCGTCTCGCCGGATACATCCGACTCAGGCTCGAGATGATCAATGTGCTGACTCATACGCCACTCCGCGTTCGTGCTCGTGCTATGGCCACCGTCCCTCGAAGTCCCTATCACACGAGCCCTAAGCCCCGCCTACGCTCCGTGCTTTCCGCACGCGCCGCCGCGGCCCGCGCCGTGGCAAGAAAAGAGCCGCCGGGCGGTGCAGTGATCCGCTGCGCCCGGCGGTTCCTGATCAGGCCGGCTTTCTTTGTCGGGGTTAGTCGACGTTGAGTGCGGTGTCGTCGAGGACGAACGAGGTTTGCAGCGAGGAGTTCTCGGTGCCGGTGAACTTCAGCGAGACGCTCTGGCCGATGTACGGGGCCAGGCTGTAGCTGTGCTGGGTGTATCCGTTGGCGGCGTTGAGGTTGGAGAAG
>NZ_DASZGI010000402.1:0-5996 GCF_035938995.1 Actinocrinis sp. | reverse complement strand
CTGTTCGTGGCTCGTTCACAATGAGTCAGCCACACTGCCAGTCGGCCCGACTACCAATTGCCTTCGGGGCTGACATCCGGTCGGCCGGAGTCCAGGAGTGGTAGCGAATGTCGAGATTCCCGTGGCGGGCTGCGGGGCTGGCGAGCGCGGCGGTATTGGTGTCGGCCGCCGTCCTCGCCCCCGGCGCCGCGTCGGCGCACGACCGCGACGCGTCAAAGCATGTACTGCTCATCTCGGTGGACGGTCTGCACCAGGCTGACCTGACCTGGTACGTGGCGCAGCACCCGCACTCCGTCCTCGCCGGCCTGGTCAAGGACGGCATCGACTACACGTCCGCGCAGACCACCAACCCGTCCGACTCGTTCCCCGGCATGATCGCGCAGTTCACCGGCGCGACCGCGGGCCAGAGCGGCGTCTACTACGACGACACCTACAACCACGCGCTGCTGCCCCCCGGCACCACGAACTGCACGGGCGTCCCGCTCGGCACCGAGGTCGCCTGGACCGAGGCGGCCGACTACAACCTCAACTCGATCGACGCCGGCGAGGGCCTGTCCGGGCTGCCGGGCTCGATCCTGCAGATGACCGGCAACCCGCTCACCGTGCTCGATCCGGCCAACCTCCCGGTCAACCCGAAGACCTGCAAGCCGGTCTACCCGAACAACTATCTGTACGTGAACAGTGTGTTCGATGTGATCCATCAGGCCGGGCTGCGCACCGCCTGGTCCGACAAGCACCCGGCCTACGCGATCCTGGACGGCAAGAGCGGCACGTCGATCGACGACCTGTTCACCCCGGAGATCAACTCCAACGCCTCGGCCTCCGGCTTCACCACCGGTGACTGGACCACGTCCAACGCCGCGACCCGGCAGTACGACGGCTACAAGGTCCAGGCCGTGCTCAACGAGATCGACGGCTACGACCACAGCGGGACCACCAAGGCCGACGTCCCGGCGATCTTCGGCATGAACTTCCAGACCATCTCGACCGCGCAGAAGCTGCCCGTGTCCGAGGGTCTGACCGGCGGCTACCTGGCCGACGGCGTCACCCCCGGCCCGCTGCTGTCCAACGCGCTGGACTGGCTCGACCAGCAGCTCGGCAAGTTCGTCACGGAGATCAAGAAGCAGCACCTGGACAAGTCGACCACGATCATCGTGTCTGCCAAGCACGGCCAGTCGCCGACCAAGCCGTCGGACCTGACCCGGATCCCGGACGGCCCGATCATCGACGCGGTGAACGCGGCCTGGGCGAACCTGCACCCGACCGCCGCCCCGCTGGTCGCCCTCGCCACGGACGACGACGGTATGCAGTGGTGGCTGAGCGACCGCTCGCAGGCCGCCGCGGACTTCGCGAAGAACTTCCTGCTGAGCCACAGCGGCGTCGGCAACGACATCAACGGCAACCCGAAGGCGTACACCTCGTCCGGTCTCACGACCGTCTACGCGGGTGAGGCTGCGGCCGACTACTACGGCGTCAGCCACAGCGACCCGCGGGTGCCCGACCTGGTCGGCGTCGCGCAGATCGGCACCGTCTACACCGGCGGCAAGGCCAAGATCGCGGAGCACGGCGGCGCCAACCCGGCCGACCGCGACGTCCCGATCGTGGTCTCCGGCGCGGGCGTGGACCCGGACGGCATGAACTACAACGCCACCCCGGTGCTGACCACCCAGATCGCCCCGTCCATCCTCACCCTGCTCGGTCTCGACGTCGACAAGCTGGACACCGTCGTCAAGTACCACGTGCAGGACCTGCCGAGGATCTGAGGCACAGTCTGATGCGGTGTTGATCTGACTGTGTGTTGATCTGAAGTATTAGTGCATTCGGTCCGTCGTGTCCGCCCGGTGCGGAGGCGACGGACCGTTTCGCGTTCCGGCTCCGATACCGTCCGCTTATCGACTGCTCGTTGGTCAACCTCTTGAGTGGGTGACTGGGGGACCGGATGGGGAGTGCACGCAGGTCGCGCCGACTGCGGATCGGCGCTCTCGCCGGGTTGGGCGCGCTGCTCGCCGCGGCGGTGGTGGTCACCGCGCGCGGCGGCGGCTCCCTGACGGACCCGATCAGCACAGCGGACCGTCCGGCGGCGGGATTCAAGACCATCGGCTACCTCGGCCACGGATTCGCCGTTCCCACCGGGTGGCGCGTCGTGGACCTGGCCACGGACCCGACCGCCTGCATCCGCTTCGACGTGCATGCGATCTACCTCGGTACGCCCGGCACGCAGCAGGACTGCCCCGCCCGCGGGGTCGGGCGGCGCACCGGCGCGATCCTCATCCGACCGGTCTCCTCGCCGCGCGGCGCTTTTGTACGCACCGTGGCGGTCGACCGCCCGGCGTCGGCGGAGATCGACGCGACAGCGCCCGGCGTCTCGATCACCGCGTCGTACGGCGCCGATGACCGGTCCGCCGTTGTCGCGGTCCTTTCCGCCGCGCAGCTGCCGAGCCCGGTCGTGGAGCCCGCACCCGACCTCCCGGCCCCGGATGTCGGCGGGCTGCCCACGGGCGCTACCGGCGTCATCACCGGGGTCGGCTTCGACGCCTGCACCGCGCCGAGCTCGGACCAGATGTCGGCCTGGACCGCCCCCGCCTCGCCGTTCACGGCCATCGGCATCTACATCGGCGGCAGCGAGCGGGCCTGCGCTCAGCCGAATCTGACCGCGTCGTGGATCAGCGCCGAGTCTCGGGCCGGCTGGCGCTTCATGCCGCTGTACGTCGGCTGGCAGGCCGCCTGGGACTCGCTCACCCAGACCCCGCCTGCGGTTTTGGGCAAACAGAGCGCCGACGACGCAGTCGTTCAGGCGGCGGCGCTCGGCTTCGGCCCGGGCTCAGTGCTCTACTACGACATGGAGGCGTACTCGACCGCCGCGGAGGGCGCCGCCGCTATGGCGTTCCTTTCCGCCTGGTCCGCCGAACTCCACCTGAAGGGGTACCGCTCGGCCGCTTACAGCAGCGAAAATAGCGGCATCGCCGACCTGGTGGCCAACTTGGGGAAGATCACCGAGCCCGATGTGATCGACGTAGCCAACTGGAACGGCAACGCCGACGCGGACCCGGCCGCCACACCCAACGGCTCGTGGACGCACCTAAGGGTTCACCAGTACCAGGGCGGCGCGGACGCGACCTACGGCGGCGTGCGCATCAACATCGACCGGGACTTCTTCGACCTCCACGTTTCGTAGGCGACCGGGCCGCGGTCGCCTATGAAACGCATGAGGATGTGGCAAGCCGGTGACAACCGTGCGTGCGCGCCCGATCGCGCTCGATAGGCTCGGTCCATGCTCATGTTGCACAGCGCGCCGATAGTCCTGCCCGTCTCGGCCGAGGCGATCGCCGACGGGGCCGTCCTGGTCGACGGGGACCGGATCGCCGCGGTCGGCCCGCGCGCCGACCTCGCCGCGGCCCACCCGGACGTCCGCGAGCGAGCCTGGGCCGGCGTGCTGACGCCCGGGCTGGTGAACGCGCACGCGCACTTGCAGTACACCGACTTCGAGGAGCTCAACTCGCTCGACGCGCCCTTCCCGGTCTGGCTCGGCCGGATGGTCGCCAAGCGGCCGACCTTCACCTCGCAGATGTGGCAGGAGTCCACCCGGCGCGGCCTGCACCTGATGCTCAAGAGCGGCACGACGGCGGTCGCGGACATCGTCACCGAGCCTGAGGCGCTCGTGCCCACCGCGCGGTCTGGTATCGCCGGGATTTCCTACCTCGAGGCGGTCTTCGAGGACGCGCGCAGTTGGTCGGACGGCGGACGCGTACGCATGCTCGCCGCCCTGGACGGCGCGCCCGGCGGTCGGACCGTGGGCGTCTCGCCACACACCCCGTACACGATCGCCACCGCCGTGTTCGCGGACTGCATCGCGATCGCCCGCGAGCGCGGTCTGCGCACGCACACTCACGTGGCCGAATCCCAGGCCGAGGTCGAGTACGTCTGGTCCGGGACGGGACCGTTCGCGCAGTCCATGACCGAAGCGGGCAAGGCGATGGAGCTGGTCCGGGACGGCGGCAGCGGCCTGAGCCCGGCGGGCTACCTGGACAAGATCGGCGCTCTGGGGCCGGACGTCCACGCCGCGCACTGCGTGCACTGCGACGCCGAGGACCGCGAACTGCTGCGGACCCGCGGCGTCTACGCGGCGCTGTGCGTGCGCTCGAACCGGATCCTGCAGGCCGGGGAGCCTCCGATCGCGGCCTACCTGCGCGAAGGCTCGCCGTTCGCGATCGGTACGGACTCGCTGGCCTCCTCCCCGTCCCTCGACCTGCTCGAGGAGGCGGCGGCGCTGCGCGCTCTCGCCCGCGACCAGGGGTATCAGGCGGCGGACCTCGACCGCCGGATCGTCGAGGCGGCCACGCTCGGCGGCGCGGCGGCGATGGGCCTGGGCGATGTGGGCCGGCTGGCGGAGGGCGCCCGCGCGGACCTCGCGGTCTTCGCCCTCTCCGAGTCCGCTGAGGCGTCGATGGATGCCGCTTTAGGCACAGTCGACACGGATGCCGTCTACGCCGCGCTGCTCGACGCCGCCGCGGCGAAGAAGCACCGGTGCATCGCCACAGTCCTCGGCGGAACCATCACCCATCGTGCTTGATTGCTGTGCTTGATTATTGGACCTGATCAGGCGCCCGCGTATGCCCTATGCAGCGCGACGATCCCGCCGGTCAAGTTCCGGTAGGCGACGCGCGACCACCCCGAGGCCTTGACGAGCGTGGCCAGCCCGCGCTGGTCCGGCCAGGCGCGGATCGACTCCGCCAGGTAGACGTACGCGTCCGGGTTCGAGGCGACCTTGTTCGCGATCGCGGGCAGCAGGCGCATTAGGTATTCGAGGTAGACGGTGCGGAACGGCCCGTTGGTCGGATGGGAGAACTCGCACACGAGCAGCCGCCCGCCCGGCTTGGTGACCCGGCGCAACTCGCGCAGCGCGGCCGTGGTGTCCGCGATGTTGCGCAGCCCGAACGAGATGGTCACCGCGTCGAACACGCCGTCCGCGAAGGGCAGCTTCATCCCGTCGGCCGCCACGAAGTCGAGGTGTGGATTGCGCGCCTGACCCACCTTCAGCATCCCGAGGGAGAAGTCGCAGGCCACCACGGACGCCCCGGCCTGGACAAAGGGCGTCGAGGAGGTTCCGGTGCCGGCGGCCAGGTCGAGGATCCGCTCGCCCGGCTTCGCGTCGACCGCCGCGGCAACCGCATTCCGCCACAGTCTGGTCTGACCTAGTGACAGTACGTCGTTGGTGAGGTCGTAGCGCTCCGCGACGCCGTCGAACATCGCCGCGACCTCATGCGGCTCCTTATCCAGGGACGCTCTGCTCATGGGCCTATCCTGGCATCTCGGCGAGAAGGAGGGGCACAGGCGGTGGCACGTAACACTGGGTTACGTATCACGGGGTTACACGGAATCGTGTGCGCAGTGCTGACCTTCGTCGGTTCCGCGCTCCTCGCCGGGTGCACGACTTCGTCTGGCGGAAGCAACGTCGAGCCCGCGACCAGCGGTTCATCCGCTTCCACCGCCGTGTCTCCATCCGGGACCGCCTCCGGATTCGACGTCGCCGCCGAGAATGCCAAGCCCGGCACGCCTGGTTGGGCGATCGGTGGGTCCGCCGTCGGCCCTCAGAACGCCATCCAGGGATACGCGGACCAGGTCTCAGTGACCTCCGGACAGCCGTTCAAGCTTTACGTCTCCACCACCGCGCCGCAGTTCACCGCGACCGCTTATCGCATCGGCTACTACGGCGGCGCGGGAGCACGCGAGCAGTGGCAGTCGCCGCCGACGCCCGGCGCGCTCCAGACCGCGCAGACGATCGATCGGGCGACCAACACCGTCGAGTGCCAGTGGAAGCCTTCGCTGACGGTTGATACGAAGGGTTGGCCGGAGGGCGATTATCTGATCAAGTTGGTCGCTTCGAACGGTGTCGGGCAGCGGTATGTGCCGATCACGGTTCGTTCGACCGAGACGGCCGGGCGGGTCATCCTCGTCGCCGGTGTCACGACCTGGCAGGCGTACAACGCGTGGGGCGG
>NZ_DASZGI010000401.1:0-4898 GCF_035938995.1 Actinocrinis sp. | reverse complement strand
ACCACCATGTGTCAGCGGCGCCCGGCCCCGGAGCCAAAGGGGCGTCACGCCCCGACGCGAGGAGCCGGGCGCCCGCGTTTCCCGCGGAGCGGGTCAGGGGCCGCGGAGTGGACGGCGGGCGCGTGGGCCTCAGTCCCGGCGGAGCCGGAAGCTAGCCGCAGGCGTCAGCGCGGGTGCGCGGACGGCGGAGCTTGCGAAGCAGAAGCACGCGCGATGAGAACCACAGCGTCCACGCCCGCAAGCCGCAGCGAGGCGGCGCGAGAAGGGATCGCGCGCCGCCTGTGGACTGGCTACTTAACCTTCAGAGCCTGCTGGATCGGGTTGAGGGCGAAGTAGGCCACGAACAGCGCACCGACGACCCAGAGCAGCGGGCTGACTTCACGGAACTTGCCGACCGCGAACTTGACCACGACAAAGGCGATGACGGCCGCTCCGATGCCCACGGTGATGCTGTAGGTAAACGCCATCAGGGTTATGGCGAGGAATGCGGGGACGGCGATGGACCAGTCGTCCCAGGGGATGTCCTTGATCTGAGTCATCATCAAGAAGCCGACGACGACGAGGGCGGGGGCGGCGGCCTGCTGGGGGACGATGGTGGCCAGGGGCGTCAGGAACGACGTGAGGGCGAGCAGGACGCCGGTGACGATCGAGGCCAGACCGGTGCGGGCGCCTTCGCCGACTCCGGCTGCTGATTCGACGAAGGTTGTGTTCGAGCTCACCGATCCTGCGCCGCCGGCTGCTGCTGCGAGGCCGTCGATGAACAGCACCCGGTTGATGTTGGGGACGTCGCCTTCTTCGGTGAGCAGACCCGCCTCACCGGTCACGCCGACGATCGTGCCCATCGCGTCGAAGAAGTCGGACAGGATCAGGGTGAAGATGAAGACGATTGCGGTGATCGTTCCGGCGTGGACGAAGCCGCCGAACAGGGAGAAGTGGCCGAGCAGGTGGAAGTTCGGGGTCTCGACGATGTTGTGCGGCAGCTTCGGCTGGATCAGGCCCCAGTCTTGCGCCTTCAGGTGCGCCGCTTCGTTGATCACGATCGCCAGGATCGTGCTGCCGACGATCGAGATCAGGATGGCGCCGGGCACCTTGCGCACCAATAGGGCGAAGGTGGCCAGCACGCCGAGGCAGAACACCAGGATCGGCCAGCCGGTCAGTTCGCCGCTCGGGCCGAGCTGGACGGGCACGGTGGTCTGCGCCGCGTCCGGGATGCGGCTGACGAATCCCGCGTCGACGAGCCCGATCAGCGCGATGAACAGGCCGATGCCCACGCCGATCGCCTTCTTGAGCGGCAGCGGGATCGCGTCCATGATCAGTCTGCGCAGGCCGGTGACCACGAGCAGGCAGATGCCGATGCCCTCGAGCACGACAAGGCCCATCACGTCCTGCCACGACATCGTCGGCGCGATGGTGAAGGCGACCACGCCGTTAAGGCCGAGACCCGCCGCGATGGCCAGGGGCAGGTTCCCGCCGACGCCCATGATGAGCGTCATCACGCCGGCCACCAGCGCGGTCGCGGCGGTGAGCTGACCGAGGTTCAGCGTGTGCCCGTAGAGGTCCTTGCCGCTGCCCAGGATGATCGGGTTCAGCACGACGATATAGGCCAGGGCGAAGAAGGTGGCCACGCCGCCGCGGATCTCGCGGGCCACGGAGGTATCGCGCTCGCTCAGTCGGAAGAAGCGGTCCACCGCGCCGCCGGACGGTCTGGCGGGCGTCTCGAGCTCGGTACTGGTGGTCATCGTCGCGTGCTCCCTCACGTCGGCGGGACGATCCGCGGCCGGGTATACGGCCGGACTCAGGGTTCCATACCCTGGTCCCCATGAGCGCTCCCCATGATCAGGAATCGACGTCGGACGGCGGCGCGGACGGCGTGACTCCGCGCGAGATCAAGCCGATGGAGGTCGACATCTTCAAGATCGTCGTGATCGGCACCGTCCTGTACGCGATCGCGTTCGTGGTGTTGTTGCCCTTCCGCACGTCGTTGGAACACGCCGGACACGGGCGGTGGCCGTGGATCGCTCTATCAGGCGTCGTGCTGGGCTTTATGGGCTTGGGCATCACCTATAGGCGCGCTCGACGCCGCTAAAACTACGACACTGCGTAGTCGCCTGATCGCTAAGGCAGCCATATACTGTCCGATGTGCGACCACCACGCTCCGCAGCGGATCGGTCCCGAACCGGGGCGATCATGGCGCTGTGCCCGGACTGCGACGGTGAGGGCCGCACGCTCGTCACCTTCGGCGCCGTGCGGACGACGTTCGTGCATCGGCCGCTGATGCTGGAGACGGCGGCGCTGCGGGAGTGCGCGGTGTGCAACGGGATCGGGTGGTACGACCCGACGGGGCATTGAAGGAAGCACGTCGCCGAGTAACTGGGGGCGTGGGGATGACGGTGGTGCGGAGGTGGAGGGGGATCAGGAGTGGCCGAAGGGGGCCTCATCGTCCTCGACGGAGAGCCCTTCTTCCTCCGGCGCGCCGACGGCGACTGAGCCGGTTGGGTGAAGCTGCACCTGATCGACCGTGAATTCGTCCACGATCGGGGTACCGACCTCCGATGCCTCCGGAACGACTGCGGCTTCTGAGTGGCCGCCGCAACCGAAGTCCATGGCGACCACGTGGCCGTCGGCCGGGGAGTACTCGTTGGTGCACACGCCGAACGCCTGGCTCAGCGCGCCCCGCAGCCCGGTCAGGAAGCCGCAGGTCGAGCAGCTCGCCGGGGCGGCCTGCGCCATCGCCGACGCCGGGCCGAACGATTCGTACCAGCGCTCTGCGGCCGTCTCACGCCCGATCAGGGAGAGCACCCGGGCCCGGCCGAGTCCGAGCTCGAATGAAATCAAGGGCAGCGAGTCGCGCTGCGGAGTCTCCGGATCGAAGTCGCCGGCGGGCTGTGGCGGCGCGTCCTGGAGGATCTGCGGCTCGCCGTCGTCGGCTCCGGTGTATCCGGGCTCGAGCCGCGCGTCGTCGGCGGACGTCGGCAGCAGGTCTCCGACGCCGATGTCGCCGGGCTGGATCCGCTCGCTCCACGGCACCCACTGCGGCGGCAGGATCGCCCCGTCGCCCGGCAGCAGCACGGTCTCGTCGACGGTCACCTGCTTCGAGCGCGACGCCCGGGTCAGCGTCACCGCCCAGCGCCACCCGACGTATCCGCGCTCCCTGGCGGCGAAGTAGTGGGTGACGATCCGTTCGCCGTCGGGAACGAGGCCGAGGTGATCGCCGACCTGTCCGATGCCGGCGACGTCTTCAGCCGCGGCGAACGCCAACTCGACGGCTTCGGCGCACACGGAGTCAAGGGTCGGGGTCCTGGTCGGCCGGGTCCGGGTCGTAACGGTCACGAAGTCGATGTTAGTCGGTCCGGCATACCTACGGGGTACCGGCGACAACTAGGGCGCGCACGCGCGAGGATAGGTACGTGAGCACAGGTACGCGAGGCCCGCGCGGATACGGGGAGGGCCAGTCAGGCTCTGACGAGCCGACTGTCGCCGCCGCCGGGCCCGGGGACGCACGAGCGGCGGGCGGCGCCGGGCGGGACGCCACCGCGCGGGATCGTGCGCCGTCGGATCATGCGGAACCGGCTGACCAGGCGTTGGCCGACACCGAGCTGGCGAACACGGCGCTGGCACGGACGAGGGTCGCGGGTCAGCGGCAGGCGCTTCCGGGGTCGGCAGCGACGGAGTCGATAGGGCTCGAGGCGACCCGGGTCGGGGAACCGGACTTCGGCGAGCCGGTCGGGGCGGCCTCCGCGACCGGGAGCCAAGAAGCTCTGCGCCGCGGCCTGCGTGTCGTCCGTCAGGGCGCTGAAGGCGCGGAGCGCACCGCAGGGGCCGTCTACAGCCGAATCCAGCGGGTGACGCAGAAGGACGGCGCCGGGCCGTCCGGACTCGCGCACGTCATCGAGATGAGCGCGGTGAACAGCGTCGGCGACGTGCTGGTCACCCTCGCGCTGGCCAACTCGCTCTTCTTCTCGGTCAAGCCGGACGAGGCGCGCACGAAGGTCGCCCTCTACCTGCTCATCACGATGGTCCCGTTCACCCTGCTGGCGCCGCTGATCGGCCCGCTGCTCGACCGGCTGCGCGGCGGCCGGCGCTTCGCCATGGCGCTGACCGCCCTGACCCGCGGGCTGCTGTCACTGGTCATGGCGCGCACCATCAGCAGCGGCGGGCTCGCGCTCTACCCGGCGGCGTTCGGTTGCCTGGTCGCATCTAAGGCATTCGGCATCAGCCGGTCCGCGGTCATCCCGCGGGTGCTGCCCGAGGGGTCCACCCTCGTGCGGGCCAACTCGCGGATCTCCATGTCGGCGCTGGCAGCCAGCACCGTCTTCACCCCGATCGCCCTCGGCCTCGGCAAGCTCGGTGCGGCGTGGCCGCTGGGCCTGGCGGCGCTGGTGTACTTCCTGCAGATCTGGCTGGCGATCCGGCTGCCCAGGTTCGTCGACTCGAGCGAGGGCGAGGTCAAGGCCCGGCTGCGCAAGCGCGAGCGCGGCGCCCCGGTCCCGGCGAAGTCCGCCGAGCCGGCTCCGGACCGGCGGCTGCGCTCGGTCGGCCCGTCGGTGGTGCTCGCGCTGCGGGTGAACACCGCGATGAAGCTCTTCTCCGGCTACTTCGGGATCTTCATGGCGTTCCTGGTGCGCCGCCACCCGGTCGGCGGGGTGCGCGACCTGACCGCGATCGCCCTCATCGCGGGCCTGATCGCGCTCGGCAGCGGCATCGGGTCGGCGCTCGGCGGCTGGCTCAAGGCCAGGGCGCCGGAGGCCATCGTCACCGCGTCGCTCGCGCTGTCCGCCGTCACCGCCGTCATCGCCGCGTTCTTCTACGGGTTGCCGATGGTGATGGTGCTGGCCGGGATCGCGGGCGCCGCTCCGGCGCTGGCGAAGCTCTCCCTCGACGCGCTGATCCAGCGGGA
>NZ_DASZGI010000400.1:0-8052 GCF_035938995.1 Actinocrinis sp. | reverse complement strand
TCGCAGTTGGTGTCCAGGATGGCGACGACCGGGATGCGCAGCTTGCGCGCCTCGCCGACCGCGATGTGCTCCTTCTTGGTGTCGACGATCCACACCGCGGACGGGACCTTCTGCATGTCCCGGATGCCGCCGAGGGTCTTGTCGAGCTTGTCCTTCTCGCGGCGCAGGACGAGCAGCTCCTTCTTGGTCATGCCGGAGCCGGCCACGTCGTCGAAGTCGATCTCCTCGAGCTCCTTGAGCCGCTGGAGCCGCTTGTGCACGGTGGAGAAGTTGGTGAGCATGCCGCCGAGCCAGCGCTGGTTGACGTAGGGCATGCCGACCCGGGTCGCCTGCTCCGAGACGGCTTCCTGGGCCTGCTTCTTGGTGCCGACGAACAGCACGGTGCCGCCGTGCGCGACCGTGGCCTTGATGAACTCGTAGGCGCGGTCGATGTACGACAGGGACTGCTGCAGGTCGATGATGTAGATGCCGTTGCGCTCGGTGAAGATGTAGCGCTTCATCTTCGGGTTCCAGCGTCGGGTCTGATGCCCGAAGTGCACGCCGCTCTCCAGGAGCTGGCGCATGGTGACGACGGCCACGGCCGTGTCCTCCTCGATCTCGTCCGGTTCAGTGCGGAGCCGGGTGGCTCCGCGCCTGGCGTCCGGCCGGACGGCCGCGCCGCTCCCCCGCCGCCGTCAGACGGGCGGTGAAGCGGACCGGGCGGATGTCGTGAGGGGGCTCGCCACACTGTGGAGGACCCGGTCGCCGGACGCGCGAAGTCGGTCCGACAGAGCGGACCGTGTAGCAAGTTTAACCGGTCCGCGCAGTCCCGGAACGCACTCGATCGCACCACCCACCGCACCCACGCCCCAGGCGGCAGAGCCAGGGCCACCAGCACCCGAAGCCGATCGCCACCGGAGCGGAGAGAAACCGAAGAGAAAACAGGGCTGCCCCGGCGGAGAGACACGACCACCTGGCGGAAAGCAGCAGGCCACCCGGCATGAGAACCGCATTCTCCCGGCCAGCAGAGCCACGGCCGCCCAGAGCCGGAACACCTCCTCACCCGATCACAGAGCGACGATCACGTAACCGGTTCGAGCCGAAGATGAGACAGCCCGAGTAGCACCAACGGGTCGTAGTACCGCACGCCGTGGCGGTGCCCAGTCAGCAATCCCCAGTGCAGGCATGCCTGCCCCGCGCAATGCCCCGCCGTCAGCGTGCCGATCGGCGACCCTCGGGCCACGACGTCGCCGACGTGCACGCTCGGCGTCACGGGTTCATAGCTGGTGCGGACACTCCCATGAGAAATCACCACAATGCCCTGGCCGAACAGGGTCCCCGCGTACGAGATCGTTCCGGGGCCCGCCGCGAGCACGGGTGCACCCTCCGGGGCTGCGAGGTCCACCCCTCGATGCCCGGCCTGCCACCGCTGCGCGGGCGGGTGGAATCCTCGCAAGATCTGCGGCGACCCGCCCCCAATGTCATAGACCGGCCACTGCCATATGCCGAGGCGCAGCCGTGAGTGCAGTCCGTCCCACCCTCTTGACTTCGACGCCTCGCCAGCCGACGCCCGCGCTGCCGCCGCCGTGTTGGCAAGGTCGTGGAACGGCGCGGGCGAGACCCAGGCCGGACCGGTCGCGAGGAGCAGGGCGAACATGGCGATGATCTTCATGCCTCTAGGATCGCCGAATCCGCAATACTCCAGGAAGAGCTTTCGACAAGGTTGTGGATAACTCAGGAAAGTATGAATATCGGCGCGCCGCGACCTAGGGCTCCCTGGAATATTCAGCCAGATATCGCTGTCAGATGTGACTGGCGATTCGCCACTGCAGTAGCTGGCTTAGAGATGTAGGCGCGGGCTAACCGAGTGTCGAATGTGCCAGTCGCATCGGTCGGCGATGCCTGCGTAAACACCGGCGCCGCGCGCCTGGCATGACGGGCTCAGCGGGCGCGGCGCTGCCCACGTACGCCGAACAACACAAGCGTGAGCGCGCTCTCGATGACCGCCGCGGGATCGGCTCCGGCGTCGATGCGCTTCGCCGCGCCGTCCACTGCGCCCTGCAGGACTGCCGCCGCCGCTCGCGGGTCCGGATGGCCGAGGCGGCGCAACGCCCCGACGACGAGGTCGACGAGCATCCCGTGCGCGGTCCGGATCCGCTCGCGCGCCTGCCCGTCCAGCTCCAACACCGAGAGGGCAAGCAGGCTGCGGTGACCCGGCTGCGCCACCAACTCGAGTTGCCGGCGCACGTATGCGGCGATCTGCCGTTCCGGCGTCGGCTGCGCCAGCATCACGCCCCTGATGTCTGCCACGGCCGCCGGGAAGTCCTCCACCGCGAGCGCTTCGACCACGTCCGCGCGGGATTTGAAGTACTCGTACACCGACGAGCGCGCCAACCCGGCCCGCTCGGCCAACGCGGCGAAGGTCAGCGCGGACATCCCGCCGTCGGCGAGAAGATCCCGGGCCGCGTCCAGGAGGGCCGTGCGCTGCATCGTTCGATGCTCGGCAACCGTCGGGGCTTTGATCCTGGGCACGTGTCCAGAGTAGTCGAGCCGATCCACTGCTGGAGGTGATACACCGTCTCACGGAGAGATCGGATCTTCCGCTAGCGCAGTTCGGCCAGGCGTGTGCGCAGGGTCAGGACCGCCTTCGCGTGGATCTGGCAGACGCGGCTCTCGGTCACTCCGAGCACCTGTCCGATCTCGGCCAGCGTCATGCCCTCGAAGTAGTAGAGGGTGACCACCGTCTTCTCCCGGTCCGGCAGAGTATTGACGGCCCTGGCGAGCATGTGGCGCGTCTCGCGGCTCTCGTAGGCCTCAACCGGGTCATCGGCGGTGAGATCTTCCAGCGTCTCGACCAGGCTGAGCCGGTCTCCGTCGCCGGTGGACAGGGTCAGCACCTCGTCGAGCGCCAAGACATTGATGAGAGAAAGCCTGGAGAAGATGTGATGCAGCTCACCGAGGGTGATGCACATCTCATCCGCGATCTGCCGCTCCGTCGGGGTCCGCCCCAGGCGATGCTCGAGGCGGACCGACGCCTGTTCGATCTCGCGGGCCTTCTGGCGCAGCGAGCGCGGGATCCAGTCGAGCGCCCTCAACTCGTCGATGATGGCGCCACGGATCCGGTTGACGGCGTAAGTCTCGAACTTGATGGAGCGGTCCGGTTCAAACCGCTCGATGGCGTCGATGAGGCCGAAGATGCCATAGGAAACGAAGTCGGCTTGGTCGACCGTGCCGGAGAGACCGACCGAGACGCGTCCGGCGACATACTTCACCAACGGCGAGTAGTGCAGAATCAACCGTTCCCGGAGCTGGGGATCTCGAGTGGCCTTGAATTCGGCCCACAATGCGTCCAGCAGGACACCGGCGGAGTTCCGGGCCGGGTAGTCCGATTCGTCGTACCTGGTCGCACGGACCTGGCTGTTCCTGGGCATCACTCGCCTTGATCCACTCAACCACGCGATCCTTCTCGAGACTGCCTCGGCCGCCCTCTGAGCGTAGCGTAACCAGATCGTCCTCCACGGTAACCAGCACGTCGCTGCCCGATCAGGTGAGAGCTCAGCGGGGCACTTATGGCTGTCTCTGCGGCGTGTTGCGGCAGCTCCATAGGCACGGCGGTATGGCGGCACGGCACCACTGTGAAGGCACGCGGCGACGGTGCGGCACGCGGCGAGTCTGCGGCCGACTCACCGGGCGCCGTGGTCAGGGCGCGATCAGTCCACGGATGCGCCGGAGCCGATCATCGACGCCCGGCCGCGAGGGTCCAGCCGGAACCGGCTCTCACCGCCCTCCCGGTCGCGGCGAGTCTCCCGAGAGCGGCGAAGACGGTCTCGGGCGCCACTCCGGTCGCCCGGGCGAGCGCCAGAACGTCAGCTCCGACCGTTGCGCGAGCCGTGGGGAGGGCCTCGATGACGAGTTCCTCGATCGGATCGATGGTCTCGTCGTCAAGCGCTTCGCTGCTTGGGCGGCCTCCGGAATCCGACTCCCTCGGGGTGGTGGCGGACGTCGGGCCCGGCGTGGCAGTCAGGCTGCTGCATGCCTCTCTTACTTGGCTGGCCCCGGTGATGAGCATCGCGCCATCACGGACCAGTTCGTGCGTACCAGCCGATTGATCGGAGGTCACCGGCCCGGGGACGGCCATGACGACCCGGCCGAGCTCGGCGGCGAGCCGTGCGGTGACCAGCGAGCCGCTGCGCCGGGCCGCCTCGACTACGACCGTGCCGCTCCCGAGCGCGGCGATGATCCTGTTCCGATGCAGGAAGCGGAACCGGGTCGGCGTCGAGCCGGGCGGCAGTTCGGACAACACGGCGCCGCGCTCAGCGATGGCCCGCAGCAGCACCTCGTGTGCCCTCGGGTATACCCGATCGATCCCGCATGCCAGAACTGCGACGGTCGGCCCGCCGACGGCGAGCGCGCCCCGATGTGCAGCTGCGTCGATCCCGAGTGCGGCGCCTGAGATGACTGCGACACCGGCCGAGGCGAGGTCCGCGGCGAGAGCGCCCGCGACGTACGAGCCGTAACCGGTGCAGGCACGCGCGCCGACGATAGAGATCGCGTCCACGGACGCGGTCGGCCAGCCGCCTACTGCCCAGATGCCGATCGGCCGTTGCTCACCGAGGTCGTCCAGAGCCGCAGGCCACTGCGAATCTCCGGGGACGAGGAACCGCGCGCCGACCGCATCGGCTGCCGCAAGAGCCAGTTCGACTCGGCCGGGCTCCAGCCGGAGTCGAAAGCCGACCGCGCGTTCGGTCAGCCTGGCGCGCCGGGTGGGATCGGGTTCGAGCTCGGCGAGGTGGTCCTCGTGGATCGCGGAAAGCACGTCCTTCGGCGCGTGATGCTCGAGTAGCCGGCCGATGGCGGGATCAGCCGGTTCGACCGCCTGATTGAGTGCGAGGCGGGCGAGTCGGTCGTTCTCGCGGGCAGCGTTGTCGGAGTCGTGTTCGGCCATGATCGGATTCCTCGGTCAGCAACCGGTCAGCGCTTGGAGGCCCAGCCGGAAGCCGAGCGCCGTGTCGACCGCCGAGCGATCCGGACGGTCGGCCCCCGCGAGGTCGGCGACAGTCCAGGCCACCCGGATCACCCGATCGAGTCCGCGAGCCGACAACACACCCGCGTGCAGCGCACGCTCGGCGCTGGCCAGCGCGGCAGTGCCGAGCGGCCAGTGGTTGCGCAGTACTTGACCCGGGACGTCCGCATTGCAGGTCCACGGTGACCCGGCGAGACGTCGGCGGGCGCGCTCGCGGGCCTGCGCGACACGTTCAGCGACGACCTTGCTCGGTTCGCCGGCTTGGCCGCCTGACGCGGCGTCGAGCAGCTCTGCCGGACCGACCGGTGCGATGTCGACTCGCAGATCGATGCGATCGAGCAGGGGCCCGGAGATCTTGGCCAGATAGCCGACGCGTTGGCGCGGTTCGCATACGCAGTTGGCCGCCGGGCTGCCCGCGCGGCCGCAAGGGCACGGATTCGCCGCCGCAACGAGAAGGAAGCGGGCCGGGAACCGGGCAATGCCGCTGGCGCGCGCGATCGCGACCTCACCCGACTCGATCGGTTCCCGCAGAGAGTCGAGTACTGCTCGCCCGAACTCTGGAGCCTCGTCGAGAAAGAGCACGCCGCGGTGGGCGCGTGAGACGGCACCCGGCCGGATCTGGCCGCCGCCACCGCCGCCCACCATCGACGGCACCGTGGCCGAGTGGTGCACGGCGCAGAAGGGCGGACGGTCGATCAGTGGTTTGTCAGGCGGCAGCGTCCCGGCGAGCGAGTGAATCGCGGAGACCTCGAGTGCCGCGGCCGAATCAAGGGGCGGCAGGATCCCGGGGAGCCGTCGGGCCAGCATCGTCTTTCCCGAGCCGGGAGCGCCGCACATGAACAGGTGATGGCCGCCTGCCGCACTCAGTTCGAGAGCGCGGCGGGCCTCGTACTGCCCCAAGACCTCGGAAAGATCGGGCTCGTAGCCCGGGTCCTCCGGGGGCGGTCCGTCGGGTGGTACATGATCGGGCTCGCTCGGCGGCTCGTCGGGCACCGGCGCGCCGTTAGCGAGCGCGGCGAGTTGGCGCAGCGAGCGGAGTCCGATCACCGTGACGCCCGGCACCTGCTTGGCCTCCGCCGCATTGGCCTCGGCGACAAAGAACGAGGTCAGCCCCGCACGAGCGGCGGAGACGACGCACGGCAGCACACCCCGGATGGGCCTTACGCGACCGTCGAGTGCGAGCTCGGCGATCAAGACCGCGTCCGGAAGCGCGGCACTGGGAACCGCACCCGTGGCGCGCAGGGTCGCGAACGCGATGGCAAGATCGAAGCCTGAGCCGTGCTTCTTGATCCAGGCCGGAGAGAGGCTGACGGTCAGCACGGATTGCGGCCAGTCCAGGCCAGAACTGAGCGTCGCGGCTCGTACTCGGTCGCGCGCCTCGGAGAGCACCGAGTCGGGCAAGCCGATCAGGGTGAACTTCGGCAGTCCGGCGGCGCAGTATGCCTCGACTTCAATAGGCGTCCCGCGCAGGCCGAGCAGTCCGACCGACCACGCGCGCCCGAAGCCGGGCATCAGAGTCCCCCGGGATGGGGACGAGGCCGAGATCGCCGATGGGGGCGAGATCGATGGAGACAGCTCTGACAGCACAGCATCAGCCCACTCCGACGATGTGGTCGAGCTGCTGGATCTTGTAGGGCGGACGCGGCTCGGTGCGGATGGCGATCACGTCGATGCGGATGATGTGCGAACGGCGGGTGAGCATGGGCGAGTTGCGATGGAAGTCGCGGATCCACACGCCCGCGAGTTGGCGCAAGCGGGCGAGCTTCTCCTCGGTGACGGCCTGCACAGGATGGGCCAGCCGCCCGCCAGCACGGGTCTTGACTTCGAAGGCGACGATGATGCGGCGGTAGCGGGCCACGAGGTCGAGTTCGCCGCGCAGGTCCGGTTGGCGGCAGACCCAGTTGCGGGCGAGCACGTGGTAACCGGCTTCGTGGAGATAGCGCGCGGCCGCCTCCTCCCCGTAGCGGCCGAGCCAGTGGCCCCAGGCGCGGGTATTGGGTTTCGCGTATGTCGGGCTGCTCGATCTGACGCCGATCGGGCTCGTTGCCGAGATTCCCATGTGGCACCCCTCTTCTCCGTGCGGATGCCGAGCGCGACCCGCAAGATCAACCTTGAGGGATTTCGAGAATGCTGGGGAGAGGTTTCTTGAGAGTTGTGGATAACTCTCGATTTTGGGGATTAGGTGATTATCGGACGCGGCGGAAAGGTGGCAGTACGAAAGCGGTAAGGGAAAGGCATGAGCGGATAGGTGAAAAGCGATAGGAAGAGGGAAGGGCGAGGGAAGGAAGCAAGAGAGCAGCTCGGCCGTGCTGGCGCGCAAGAGCTCAGCCGAGCTGGCGCGCGGGGCTCAGGAGCAGGTACGCAGAGCCCGGCCGGGCGGGTGCGCAGAGCTCAGGAGCAGGCACGCAGAGCTCAGGAGCAGGCACGCGGCCCAGTCGAGCAGGTAAGCAGGGCTCACACGGCGACTGGCTCTCGGCCACGGCGCTGCGCTGGCTGGCCGGCTGGGCACTAGCGACGCTGGGACGCGCGCAGCGACTGCTGTCGATACCGGTCCGCGCACAGGCGCTGGCCCGCGAGCTGCCTGCCCATCAGCGGGCGACGCTGGGCCGCGCCCCGCAACTGCCGTCGATACCGGTCCGTGCACAGGCGCTGGGCCGCGCGCCGCGACTGCCGTCGATGCCGGTTCGCTCACGGCGTCGGTCCGGCGAGCTGCCTGCCCATCACCGGGTGCCAGTGGCCCGCTGGCGACACGTCAGATCACGAAGTCCGACTGCCGTACCAGCCGACGGCTAGTCATGGCGCGAGAGCCGCCGACAAGCCGGGACGTCGCAGACCGTCGGGCGGCCGGGGCTCTGAAAATCGTCAGTCGGTCTCGGGCCGTCGCAGGGCGCCAGCCGGTCGAGACCTCTGGTCGGGACGTCGCGGGCATCAGTCGGTCGGGACCTCGAGGTCAGCCTTGGCCAGCTCCTCGACGTTGACGTCCTTGAAGGTGACGACCTTGACGTTCTTGACGAAGCGGGCGGGGCGGTACATGTCCCACACCCACGCGT
>NZ_DASZGI010000399.1:0-2481 GCF_035938995.1 Actinocrinis sp. | reverse complement strand
CGAACTGCGCACCGCCGCCGCGCACGACACGCTGATGCGCCTTTGGGTCGAAGCGGAGGCGACGCGCCTGACCGCTGCGCGATTGCGGCAGTCGCTCGCCGCCGGGCAGCCCGGCCCCGAGGGTTCGGCCGCGAAGCTCGCGTACGCCCGGCTCAACCAGGAGATCTCCGCCTTCGAAATGGAGCTGCTGGGGGAGGAGGCGCTTCGGCACGACACGTGGACTTCGGACACGTGGGCGACGGAGCGCCCGACTACGGTCGACTTCGCGAGCCGCTCCGCGACTTACCGGTACTTGCGCGCGAAGGGCAACTCGATCGAGGGCGGCACGTCGGAGATCCTGCGCAACATCATCGCCGAGCGAGTGCTCGGCCTGCCTCCGGAGAGCCGCGTCGACACCGACGTCCCGTGGAAGGACCTGGCCCAGTGACATCGAATCCCGAGACTCCGGGCAACGCCGGCGAGCGGTCATCGAACACTGCGGCACCCGATCCGGCCGTCCCCGATCTGCTGCCCGGCGAGGCCGAGGAAGACCTGCGCGCGACCGTCCGCGATCTGCTCGCCACCCGCGCCCCCTGGAATGCCACGCTGGCGCGCAGCGAATCCGACGAGCCCTACGATCCGGCGCTGTGGCGGCTGCTGGCCCGGGACGTGGGCTGCGCCGGTCTCGCCATCCCCGAGAAACTCGGCGGTGCGGGCGCCTCGTGGCGTGAGGTCGCCGTCGTGGCGGAGGAACTCGGGCGTGCCGCCGCTCCGACGCCGTTTCTCGGCAGCTCCGCGATCGCCACCGCAGCGTTCCTCGCGCTGCGCCGGGTCCTCCTGGGCGCAGCATGCGAGGCCGAGACCGACGTGCTCGACGCGATCAGGGCACTGGCAGAGGGGCAGACGACCGCGGCGCTTGTCGTCCCCTTCAGCACAGTTCCGAACGCACCGATCCCGGAATCAGTACGCGCCGACGCCTCAGGCCGATTGACTGGCGCCGTGACCAGCGTCGCCGACATCCGCACCGCCGACGTGTTCCTCGTGCCCGCGCTCGCGCCGGATGGCGAACCAGCCCTCTACCTCACCGACGCCGTCAGGGCGGGCGAGCGCCTCAAGCTCTCCCCGGTCACTTCCCTCGACCTCACGCGCCCGCTGAGCGATGTCAGCCTCGACGCGGCTCCCGCCCGGCTTCTCGCTTCGGGCAGCGATGCGCAGTACGCGCTCAGGTTCGCCCTCACGGTCGGCGCGATCGTGCTCGCGGCCGAGCAGCTCGGTATCGCGGAAGCCTGCCTCGACATGACGGTCGGCTATCTCAAGACTCGTCGTCAGTTCGGCCGTCTCATCGGCTCCTACCAGGCGCTCAAGCACCGGGTGGCCGACCTTTGGTCCGCCGTCGCGCAAGCCCGCGCAGTCGCCCGGTATGCCGCCGCGTGCATTGCGACCGGCAGCCGCGACACCCCGCAGGCGGCCGCGATCGCGCAGGCGTACTGCTCAGGCGTAGCCGTGCGCGCCGCCGAGGAGTGCGTGCAACTCCACGGCGGGATCGGATTCACCTGGGAGCACCCGGCCCATCTCTACCTCAAGCGAGCCAAGGCCGACGCGATCGCCCTCGGCACCGCCGAAAAACACCGCCGGACACTCGGCGACCTGGTCGGACTGCCCGTGGAGTGACTACATCAACGTCAGTTGTTCGCCGCGGTCGGGACCGTCGTCGCCGTCCCGGGACGCCGCGCCGCGGCCGGGCTTCGCCGGATCGGGTTGGACTTCGGGCTCCGGGGGCTCGAGCCTCCTCGGCGGCTTCGGCGGCGCGAGCCCGAACTCCTCGGCGTAGCCGCGGACCTGCCGGGTGATCTCCTCCTGGTACCACTTCGCCGCGTAGGAGCCCTTGCCGTAGAGGGCACGGTAACGGCCGCGCAGGTTCGGATACCGCTCGGCGAGCCATGCCGCGAACCACTCGCGTGAGCCTGGCCGCAGATGCAACACGATCGGGCTGACCGAGCGCGCGCCGGCCCGCACGATCGACTCCACCGTGGAGCGCAGCTGCTCCGGCGAATCGGTGAGGTACGGCAGGATCGGCGCCATCAGCACCCCACATCCGAGGCCTGATACGGCCAGCGCGCGCACGGCCTCGAGCCGTCGGCGAGGGCTGGGTGTGCCCGGCTCGACCGCGCGCCACAGCGACTCGTCCACGAACCCGATCGACATGTTCAGCCCTACCTGGACGCGATCGGCCGCGCGCAGCAGCAGGTCGAGGTCGCGCAGGATCAGCGTGCCCTTCGTCAGGATCGAGAACGGGGTGTCCGCCGCGGTCAGCGCCCCGATGATCCCCGGCATCAGCTTGTAGCGGCCCTCCGCGCGCTGGTAGGTGTCCACGTTCGTGCCCATCGCGACGTGCTCGCGGGTCCAGGACGGCCGGGCCAGCTCGCGCCGCAGCACGTCGGGGGCGTTGACCTTCACCACGATCTTCGAGTCGAAGTCGTGGCCCGCGTCGAGGTCGAGATA
>NZ_DASZGI010000398.1:0-17321 GCF_035938995.1 Actinocrinis sp. | reverse complement strand
CCACGTCACCACCTGGGCCGGCAACGGCGTCCAATCCCTCGTCCACCACCACCTGCTCCCCCTGGCCTCCGTCGTCATCGAACCCGCCAAGGTCCTCTTCCTCAACAACGCCATCAACCACGGCGTCCTCGACCCGCTGGGGGTGCCCGACTCACTCGAACACGGCAAGTCGATCCTGTTCATGCTGGAGTCCAACCCCGGCCCGGGCCTGGGCATCCTGGTCGCCTACCTGCTGTTCGGCCCCCGCAAGCTGCGCCCGAGCGTGCCCGGCGCGATCATCATCCAGTTCCTCGGCGGGATCCACGAGATCTACTTCCCCTACATCCTGATGAAGCCCCGCCTGGTGCTCGCGGCCATCGCGGGCGGCGCCGCCGGGATCGCCACCTTCGAGACGACCGGCGCGGGCCTGGTCGCCTCCCCCTCCCCGGGCAGCATCTTCGCCTACGCCGCAGAGACCCCGCGCGGCGGCTACGCCGGAGTGTTCCTCGGCGTCGCCATCGCGGCGGGGGTCTCCTTCGTCGTCGCCTCGCTCCTTTTCGGCTTCGACCGCGGCGAGGCGACCGAGGATCCCGACTCCGCGCAGACCGATGACACCGCATACCCCGACCCCGCGCGGGCCGCAGCCGTCGGCACGACCGGAACGGTGTGACCGGCGATGGCAACCATCCGCGCCGCTGACATCTGCGATCACGGCGTCCTCGATGTCTGAGCAACGACCGCACACGGCTCGGACTCCGGGCAACGTGCCCGAACGAGTGGGCCGTCCGCATCGACGTGAGCCGGGTCCGCAGGCAGACCGGCGGCCCCGTCGGGTGGTCGACGACGTGTTCGCGCGCATCAGCACGGCTGCCAGCCGCTCCCAGGGGAAATAGGTGATCATGCCAGGCAGGCCGGCCCACCGAGCGCCGCGTGCCACCGCGCGGCCCGACCCGGCGCACCGCGCGCAGTCGGGCGTGTCGAGCCAGAACATCGCCGCAGGCAGCTCCCCACAGCAGGCAGCCGCACTCATGCTGCGCTTGCGGGACGCCGGCGCCGGACAACCGCTCGACGAGGCGGTCGACGCCGCGGTGAGCGCCTACCGTTCCTCGCCGCCCTCGTGCGCGCGTCTGGCGGTCGTGTTGTGCGCGGCAGGCCAGCCCGATCTCGCCAAGCGCTTTATCGAAGGGGTCGCGGCGAACGAATCCGACCCTGTGCTCCGGATGCTGACCTCGTGTCTGAGCGCTGCCGGGCTCGGCAACCTCGCCGGGTCCGCGTTCGCGGCTGCGGCCATGAACCGCCCACCACGCTCGACAATCGCCTATGCGGACGCGCTCTCTAGGCGTGGACAACGGCAGAACGCGAGCACGCTGCTCATTTCCGTGATCAGCGCACGACCTGCTCTCGTCGTCGGCATGCTTCAGGCATTGCGCGACGACGGGAGACCGGCCGATGCCGATCGACTGCTGCGCCAGGTAGCCGCAGCCCCAGCGGCAACCTGCTGCGCGGCGGCCCGTGCCCTAGCCGACGTCGCCGCACACGCCGACGCCAACCGCCTTCTCGCCTCGCTGGCGGGTCGGCCGCTGGTCGAACTCATGGCCGCCATCGAAATCCTGGACGACGGGGGCGCCGAACCGCCGAGCCCGCTGCGCGACCGGTCTCCCGGCGAATACGTCGACGCGATCGACACGCTGCGTCGACAGGGCCTCGAACGCTACTTCCCGCGGCTTATAGAGGTTCTCGGCTGCGGCCGCGCGGATCTGGTGCACGCGACCGCTCACGCTCTGCTCAAAGCCCAGTTCTCCCAGGAAGCATTCGCGCTGCTCGAGTACTACGCGGTGCACGCGGCCGTCGCACTCGTCGCTCGGCTATTCGTGCTGCTCGACGCAGACGCCGACGCGACCGGCGACGACGGAACCAGGATCGTCATGGACACGGTGCTGACCGGGCGACCCCATCCCGCCCCCGTGCTCGTCGCGCTCCGCGAGGCCGGGACGGGCGAGCGCGTCCGCCAGCACCTCGAGCGACTGGTCCCGACCCTGCCCGCCGACCGCATCGCCGCGCTCTGCATCGACCTGACCGCGCACGGCGCCGAGCACGAGGTGGAGACGCTGCTCACCCGGAGCGCCGCCCGGGACGACTGGGAAGCGATTCAAGACGCATTCTGCCGAGCCAGCCACCACAAACTCGCCTACCGCCTGTCAGACCTGCACCCCGACAGGCTCAGATGGTGGCAAAGGTAACCGACGGCCCGCCATATCGTGCCGCCGGCGTGTCACGACTTCGCGCGCCCGACAACGCCCCGACCTACGACAGCGCTTGACTCTCACACAGTGTCAGCATGCAGTGTGGACGTCATCGTGATCACCATCGGAGACTTCGCCAGACTCGGCCGAGTATCGGTTCGCATGTTGCGTCACTACGACGCGATCGGCCTGCTGCGGCCCGAGCACGTCGACCCGCACACCGGCTACCGGTTCTACACCCGCGACCAGTTGCGGCGGCTGAACCGGATCGTCGCGCTGAAAGAACTCGGCCTGCGGCTGGAGCAGGTGCGGGTCATCGTCGACGAGTCGCTCACCGCCGCCGAGCTGCGGGCCATGCTGCGGTTGCGGCAGGCCGAACTCGAAGCGCAGATCCGCGACAGCGAACAGCAGCTGGCGCGAGTCGAGGCGCGTCTCCGGCTCATCGAGACGGAGGACACCATGGCCCATCCGAACATCACCACCAAGACCGTCCCGGCCACGACGGTGGTGGGGCTCACCGCGATGGCTGGCAGTGCGACTCAGCAGGACGTCGGCCCAGTCATCCAGCCCCTGTACCCGAAGATCATGCAACAGCTCGCCGCCGCCGGCGTGAACCCGATCGGGCCCAGCATCGCCTACTACACTCCCGCCCCCGAGGAGTCGGAAGACGCGCTATGGGTGCACGTCACCTTCCCGGTCGCCGCCGAATCCGTGCCCGGCCTGGACCGGATCGACATCCCCGCGGCACAGGTCGCCTCCATGATCCACCGCGGCCCGATGGACGGCGTCGACGACACCTACCAACGCCTGCACGCGTGGGCCCGGGACAACGGCTACACCGCCACCGGCAGCGCCCGGGAGATCTACCTCGAAGTACACGAGGACACCGCCGACTGGGTAACCGAGATCCAACTCGACATCACCCGCTAACTCTTGGCAGCGGGTGCCGTTTAGCCCGTCCTATCCGGACTTCACCCGATTACGCCTACGCCTCGGCCATCGTCTGCTCGAGCCATTTCACGATGAGCTCGGCCGCCTCGTTGGGCGTCGGCATTCCGGGACCGATCGTGTTATCCCGGCTCCAGAGCTCGTACACCGGCTGGCTGATCGGGTCGACGACGGTGTGGCCCTCGGCGCGCAGGGTCTCCACGTAACGCCGCGTCGTCGGCTTGTTCCACATCGTCGCGTTCATGCTCGGGAAGAACAGCGCCGGGCGGTCGGCGGCGAGCAGGACCGTCTGCGCCGGGGTCGCCGCGAGGCCCAAGGCGGCACCGGCCAGCAGGTTGGCGGTCGCCGGCAGGGCCACGACGCCCACTGAGCGCCGGGCGAACTCGGTCGGGTTCAGCGCGTCGTCGGCACTGGTGAACACCTCGTCCGCGTACCAGGAGGCCACCTGGGCGGGCAGGAAGCGCTCGGCGCTCGCGGTCAGCAGGAGCCTGATGTCAAGGCTCAGTTCCTGGCGCAGCCAGATCAGGTAGCCGGGCAGTCCGGTGGCGGCGCTCGAGCCGGACACGATGATCGAGAGGGCGTCGTCTCGCATGCCTTCAGCATCCCGTCGGCCCTGCGCCTCGGGCATGGGGGCGCGGTACCCATTTCCGGCGGGCCGCGCCCCGAGAAGACGGGGGCGGCGCACCCATGTGGTGCGCGCTGCGGGGTGACAGCTTTTTGTCCCAGTGGCTACTGCTCCGGCTCCGGAGCGGCCCTATGGGCCGAGGGGAGGTGTCACCCGATGAAGAAGCAGATCACTGTTCGCCGCAGCGGTTCGATCAAGCTCACCGCGTCCAGCAACTTCTACTGCCTCTGCATCTGCTAGTAGGCGACCCTGCGCGCGGCCCGCGTCGCGGCGCCGCGCGCAGACCCGCCTGCCCGACTCCGAAGGGAGAAGTCCGATGTCCGCCCCGACCGCAGGGCTCGCGTTCCATTCGCTGACATACGTCGCAGAACCCGACGGCATCATGGTCGGCCGTCCCGACATCGAGTCCTACGCGGTCCTGCCCGAGGACGGCGCGGCGCTGCTGCGGAAGCTGGCCGACGGCATGCCTGTCGACGAGGCCGCCGCGTGGTACGAGCGCGTCTACGGCGAGAGCGTGGACATAGCGGACTTCCTCGACACGATGCATGAACTTGGGTTCGTGGTGGCCGCGGGAGAGCAGCCGGCGCTCGCGGCCCCGGTGCGCCTCCAGTGGCTCGGCCGCGCCGCCTTCTCCCCGCCGGCCTGGATCGGCTACGCGGCGCTGGCTGCGGCGTGCGCGGTGGCCATGGTCCGAGACGAGCACCTCCGGCCGCACGTGAGCAACGTGTTCTTCACCTCCTCACTCATCCTCGTGCAGGTCCTGCTCGCGGTGGTCCAGATGGCCGGGACGCTGTGGCACGAGGCGTTCCACGCGCTCGCGGCACGGCGCCGCGGCCTGCCCTCGCCGCTGGGAGTGAGCCGTCGGCTGTACTTCCTGGTGTTCGAGACCAGGATGAACGGCCTGCTGAGCCTGCCCCGCCGACAGCGCTACCTGCCGTTCCTGGCCGGAATCCTCGCCGACGTGCTGCTGTTCAGCGGCCTGACCCTGACTGCCGCGGGGCTCGGGACGGCGAGTTGGGGCGGCCGCCTCGCGCTGGCCGTCGCCTACATCACGCTTCCGCGGATCGGGTGGCAGTGCTACCTCTTCCTGCGCACCGACCTGTACTACGTCGCGGCTACGGCGCTGGGCTGCACCAACCTGCACGACGCGGCGATGTCCTACCTGCGCCGGCGCTTCCCCCGGCTCCCCGGCGTGCGCTCTGTCGTGCTCGGCGACGAGGACGAATGGTCGCCGCTCGACCGCAAGTACGCCCCCTGGTATGCGGCGCTCGCCGTCGCGGGCGTCGCCCTCGTCCTGATCGTCGGCGCAGCGATCGTGATCCCGGTGCTGTACGGGTTCTCCGACCGCCTGGCCACCGGTCTGGCGCACGGGGGCCTGGGCACGGCGCGGTTCTGGGACTCGGCCGTCGCGCTGGTGCTCGTCCTGATCCAGTTCGTCGTGCTTCCGCTGACGGCCGGCCGTCGGCGGCCCGCGGTAGCGCGCCCCACTCCGGCATGAAAGGAACCCGGCTCGTGAGCTTTCATCAATGGATCGTCGGCCCGTTCCGGGTGGGCGGTGCCGTACCGCACCTCGCCCCCGACTACGAGGTCGAATGCCACCGCGGGACGCGCGGCCCGTACACCGGGGCGGGCAACCTGTTGCGGGCTCTGATGCCGGCGGCCCACCGGGTCGCCCCCGACCTGGTCAAGACACATCTGCTGGAGATCTTGTCCGCGGCGCCCGAGCTGGAGGAGCTGATCGGCTCGGCGCCCGAGACCCTGACCTCGGTGGCGCAGCCCGGCGAGCAGACCCGCATCTACGCGCTGGCGCGCACCCGCCGCCTCGCGCACGGCCTGGTCGAATTCCTCGACGCCTGCGCGCCCCGGCTGGGCAGCGGCCCGCTGACCCTCGTGTTCGACAACGTCGACGAGGCGGACCAGACCGACCAGGAGTTTCTCAGTATCCTGCTGCGGCGCTCGCGCGGGGGCGCCATCCGGACGTTCATCGCGACGGGTCCGGACCCGGACCGCCTGTCCGACGGTCTCGTCGCGGCGCTGCGCAAGCACGCGGTTCGGATCGACGCGGATCCGGTGCCCGCGGAGGCGCAGCCGTCCGCGCCGCGCACCGACGAGGAGCTCCTGCGGGCTTTCGTCGACGCGGACGGCGCCTCGCGCGACGAGGCCGAACACGCCGCGTATCAGGCAGCTGATCCAGCTGTCCGCGCCGCGCTGCACGACGCGCGCGCCGCATGGCTGCGCGCGCACGGCGACTGGAGCCATGGGCTCGGCGCGATCCCCTATCACCTCGAGCACGGCAGCGACCCGCGCAGCGCGGGTCCGGCGCTACTGGCCGCGTGCAACTACGGGATCAGCATGGGCTACTACCACTGTGTTCTCGAGCTGAGCGCGCGGGGCGTGGCGCTCACCGATCCGGTCGCGACGCCGGAGCAGTACTGGCTGATGCGCACCAAGGGCAGCACCGCGATGGCGATCACCGGACGGGTCGACGAGGCGGAGGAGGTCTACGCCGACCTGCGTTCGCGCTACGCCTTGCCCCTGGTCCACCGGTTTTCCGGCTACGCGCTCGCGATGATCTACACCCGGATGCGCCCGCCGGAACGCCGCGACCACCGCATCGCCAAGATCCACATGAACAGCGCGATCGCGCTGGCCACCCTCGATCCGGATCCGGTCGAGCGGGCGTTCAACACCGTCTTCCACCAGAACGGCCTGGCTCTGGTCGAGATGCACCTGGGCAACCTGGGCGAGGCGCTGCGGCTGGTGAGCGAGGGGTTGGCCCGGCTCGACCGCGAACTGACACCGGACCAGCACCGCCTGCACCGCTCGGTGCTCGTACACAACAAGGCGCGGCTGCACGACGCGCTCGGCGAGCTGGAGCAGGCCGTCGCCGACTACAGCACCGTCATCGAGCTGGACCTCAATTTCCCGGACTACTACTTCGACCGCGCGGACGCCCGGCGCAGGCTCGGCGACGCCGAGGGCGCGATGTCGGACTACGAGGCCGCGATGGCGATCACCGCGCCGTTCTGGGAGCTGCACTACAACCGGAGCAATCTGCGCGACGAGCTGGGCGACACCGCGGGCGCCATCGCCGACCTGGAATACGTGCTCGAACTCGAGCCGGACCTGCTCGACCCGCGCGTCAACCTCGCCAGCCTGTATCAGGAGTCGGACGACGTGGCCGCCGCCGAGCGGCACGTCGAGGCGGGCCTGGGCATGCATCCGCGGGACGCGCGGTTGTTGTGCCTGCGCGGCCAGCTCGCGCTCGCCAAGGGGCTGACGGAGCAGGCGCGCGCCGACTTCAGCCTCGCGCTGGAGAGCGACGCGGACCTCGTCGCCGCGCTTTGCGGCCGGGCCGAGGTGGCGTACGGCGCGGGGCAGTACGCGGAGTCGATCAGCGACCTGACGCGGGGCGTTGAGGCGGCGCGCGACGAGCCGGAGCTGCTCGCCGAGCTGCTCGAACGGCGCAGCCGGTGCCACGCGGAGCTCGGGGACGCGGCCGCCGCCGCCCGCGACCTGGCCGATGCCGCCGCGGTGGGCGGCGCGCCGTGACCACGCATGCGCCGGCCACGGGCGGCGTGAGCACGGGCACCGCCGCGGCAGCCGAGTTCCGGCGGTTCATGCGGCGGTGGCCGAGCGGCGTCGTGGTGATCACGTCGGGGTCGGCCGACGAACCGAGCGGCTGCACGGTCAACGCCTTCCTCTCGGTCTCGCTGAGCCCGCCGCTGCTGCTGGTCTCGCTCGCCGAGGGCAGCGGGACGCTCGCCGCGATCGCCGGGCGGGGCGCCTTCGGGGTCAACATCCTGACCTGGCGTCAGCGGGGGCTGGCCGCGCGGTTCGCCGCGCCCGCCGCGGACCGGTTCGCCGGGCTGGCCCGGCGCGTCGAGCTCGGCGTGCCGCTGTTGCGGGACGCCGCGGCCGTGGCCGTCTGCGGGCTCGATCGGATGGTGCCGGCCGCCGACCACGTCCTGGTGCTCGGCGCCGTGCGCTGGTGCGAGCTGGGCGACGCGTCAGAGCCCGTGGTCTTCTTCGAGCGCGAGTATCATGCGCTGCCTCTGCCCTGAGCAGGGTGCTGTCTTGAGTTCGGTGCTGCCTTGGGCATGCGTCAACAGTCGGGGGCGCGTTCAAGCTGCGCTGCCTCGGATATCAGGGTCGTTTCGAACATCAGGCGGTGCTGATTCCGAACAACCGCCCGAGCTGGGTGCGGCTGGAGATGCCGAGCTTCGCATACACCCTGTTCAGGTGGTTGTCGACGGTGCGCACGGAGAGTGTCAGCCGGCCGGCGATCGCTTTGCTCGGCAGCCCGGCCGCGGCCAAGCGGGCGATCTCCCGCTCGCGTTCGGTCAGCCCGTCCTCGGCTGCCGCATCGCACAGCAGCGGTGTACGGGCCGGGTCGCAGTGCGCGGCGAACGCCATCGCGCGCTCCCTGGCCGCGATCGCGCCCGCGCGCCGACCCGCGCTATGGTGCGCGCGCTGCGCGGCGAGCGCAGCCTCGGCGGCGTGCAGCGGCAGGCCGAGGTCCCCGAACCGCTCGCTCGCCGCGTCGAGCCGGGCGCCGGACTCGGCCGCCAGCGCCTCCGCGGCGTCGGCGAGCACAGGGAACAGCGCTCCTTCCAGTCGGTCGGCGAGCGCGCGCAGCGGCGGCTGGGCTGTAGCGGCGGCCCCGAGCCTGGCCACGTCGTACCAGGCGACCGCCTCTACCGCGAACTGCCCGCCGACCCGGGCGAGCTGCGCGGCGCGGCGAGCGTGCCCGACAGCGCGGCCCGGCGCATCATGCGCGTACGAGACCCATGCGCGGCTCAGTTCGATCCAGGGCTCGAAGACCCGGCCCGCGCCGCCCTGCCGTCGGCGCACGCGGGCGAGCCGGGCCGCGGCCTCGGCGGCGTCCCCGCGCAGTGCCGCGACGGTGGCGAGTGCGGCCAACACCGCGTCGTGCGTGCGCGGGCGATCGGCGCCCGGGTCCGTGGCCAGCGCCTCGCGCAGCCAGGCGTCGGAGTCGGCCAGACGCCCCTGCAGTAGCGCGATCGTGCCGCGCAAGCGGGACCAAGCGGCCGCCGCCGCGGGATGGCCGCGGCACACCGCGCTCGCGTAGCCCTCGTCGGCGAGCTGCCGAGCCGCCGGTATCTGACCGCTGACCAGCAGCGCCAAGCAGCGGACGGCGTCAATCGGGTCGGGGAGGCCCGCACCCGGGTCGCGTCGCACCGAAGGCCGTCGCAGCATGCTGCCGCCGGATTCGTACACCGCCAGCGCGCTGCACGGCCTGCCTGCCAGAACATCGGCGTACACGGCGATGCTCGCGGCGCCCTCCGGTGCTGCGGCGCACCGCTGAACGCCGCGCATGACATCGAGCGCCTCGGTGCAGCGACCGTCGTACAGCAGCATCCTGGCTTGCGCGACCCCGGCCCGGGCCGCCTCCGGACCGCCTGCCGCAGCGGTCTCGGCGAGCAGCGCCTTGGCGCGCGATCGCTCGCCCAGATCCCAGCAGAGGATTTCGGCAGTCTCCACCGCGACGGCGACCTCCCCGGGCGACCGCCGCGGCCCCGGCGCCAGCAGTGCCATCGCTTCCGCATGCCGGCCTTGCGCACTCAGCAGTCGGGCGAGCAGCCGCCGCGCCGGCACGTCCGCTCCGCACTCGAGGGCCGCCCGAAGCAGCCGTTCAGCCAGCGCCGTCTCAGCGCGGGCCACGGCCTCTTCGGCGCCCGCGAGCAGCAGCGGCGCGTTCATGTCGATCTGCGCATCCACCTGCCACGTCGCCCTGAGCAGCAGCTCCGCGCCGTCCACGTCCGGCAGTCCCGCGGCGGTGCCCTCGAGCCAGCGGGCGAGCTCGCGCGCCCTGAACGTCGTCAGCTCGCCGCGGATCACCTCGGCGTACAGCGGCAGGGCGAACCGCACGGTGCGCAGCGCGCCGCGCCACTCGAAGGTGAGCAGGTCGCTGCCCTCGACCAGGTCCAGGGCGGCCTGATCGAGCCACCCGGCCTGCACGAGCCGGCCGAGCTGCGCGACCGGCAGCGGCTCGCCGCAGGCCACCACCTCGAGCACCCGCCGGATCGCCGGGCTGATCCGGCCGAGCCGCGTCCCGACCAGCTCCCGCAGCCCCTGTCCCAAGCGCCGCCCGTGCACCCACGTCCACACGCCTTCGCGATGTGCCAGGGAGCCTTCCTGGACGGCGCTGGAGATCAGCTCGCGCAGCGCCTGCGGATTGCCGCGGACGAGGCGGTGGATGCGCGCCCGCGTCACGCCGTCGACCTCGCCCAGGGCGTGCCCGATCAGCGCCTCGACCGCCTCGTCGCTCAGCGGGGGCAGGGTACTGCGAAGCGCGAGCCCGTCCTTCCACAGTGCCGTGACCGCGTCGCAGGCCGTTGCTCCACTCGGCATCGTGACCAGCGGTGTGACGAGTGTCCGCACCGTGAGCTGATACACCAGGGCGGCCGATTCCTGATCCAACAGGTGCGCATCGTCCACGACGAGTACCAGCGGAGCCTGGCGCCCGGCCGCCACGTGGCGGACGAACTCCTGCGGACCCGCGGCGCCCCTGGCAGCGAAGAGGACTGAGAGAGCGCCGTACGGCACTGCGGCGACGGTCCGGCACCCCGCGACCCACGCCGTATCCCGACCGGCGGCGCCGGCCTGTGCCAGCGCCTCTCGGGCGAGCCGGGTACGGCCTCCGCCCGGTTCGCCGTACCAGACCACACCGCCGATCGCGCCGCGGATCGCCTGAAGCGCCTCGGCGAGCGCGCCGGAGCGGTCGAGCAGCGGCCACGGCGCCGCGATCGGTTCCGGGTTCCGTGTCACGGCCATCGCGTCTTCCCCCCTTGTCACACGTGAATCCCACACCCCACTCTGACCAGCAGGGCTCTGTGGAAACAGCACCCTCAGGCGCACCCCCTCCGGATCCGCAGTTGTCTTCATTACAACGACGGGCATCCGGTGTACGGTTCAACCATCTACGTGAGCTGGCAGCCGGCCGGGTCAGACGTCGGCGAACCTCGCGAGGGCGGCGCGGTCGCCGTGGCCGCTCTTCATCAGCAGACTGGCCACATGCTTTTCCACGGTGCGCGGGGAGATCTGCAACGCCCCGGCGATCTGCCGATTTCCCGCTCCGCCCGCCAGCAGCCGCAGCACCTCGTATTCGCGTACTGTCACGCCGCGCGCGCGCAGTGCGGCGGGCACCCGCTCCGCGTCCCGGCGGTGCTGTGGTATCCGCACTCCCAACCGCCGCAGCCGTGCACGACACGCATCTGCGACAGCCGGTGCGCGAAGGGCGTGGAAGTGGTCCTCGGCGCGGCGCAACCACAGCGCCGGCTCTCCCCAGCCGTCGGCGATCGCCGCGTCCGCGACGAGGCGCAACCCGAGATGATGCGCGGTCGGAAAGGACTCGGCCACCAGCTCCGCATGGGCCACCGCCGCGGCCGCCTGCCGACGGCGACCTGCGCGACCGAGCAGGACGGCGTCGGCAAGGTGCGTGAACTGGTCGTTCCAGCACACTCCGCGGACCGACTGCGCCAGTGCTTCGTCATACTCGCGCCGTCCCGCGCCCTCGTACAGCACGCGCAGCAGCAGGTCCAGCCCTGCTGGTTCCACGAGCGGACAGCACTCACGCGGATCCCGTCGCTCGGCTGTCGCAAAGTGCGTTTCGTGCAGGGCGAGTCCGGGTTTTTCTTCGAGAAGGGCGCAGAACGCCGCCCCTATCCCGCGGTCGAGGGGAAACGAGTCCGAGCGGTCCCGGTCCGCGATGTCGCAGTCCACCGAGTCGCGGTTCAGCATCCGTTCCAGCGTCGCCCGGTCCCCGCGCAAGCCCGCACCGATCGCGGTGACCTCTGTCCCGACCCCGTCTGTCTGCTCGTTGCCGCCGCCAACCTCGCGTTCCCACAGCGTGTCCCTGAGCAGCATGCTCGACCTCGCGGCGCGGGCGAGAGCCAGCGCCCCGACGCGGCGGGCCTCGTCGCCCGCCCGCTCCAGGCGATCGGACGGAGCACCGATCAGCCAGTCCTGCTCGCCCGCTGAGATCAGTGACCGTATTCGGTCGACGGCCGGTCCGTCTTGGTGCGCGAGTGTCGCGGCGTGCGCGAACCACCGCGCGGCGGCCCGGGCGTCGCGCCGCCGCGCAGCCTGCCCGAGCAGCAGTACGGCACGGGTTTCGACGCGCCGCCGGTCGGGCCACTTCGCCTCGAGCTGCTGTATCTCTGCCATGAGGCGTTCGGCGGCGCGTTCACTCTCATGGCCCAATGGCGAGTCGAGCGCGGCCCAGGCGGCCACAAGATCCCGTTCCAGGACGAATGAGCCGTCGTGGTCGGATCCGCCGAGCCCGTGCAGTTGTTTGATCCAGACCTGCGCTTCCTCGCGCCGCCCGACGAGCACCGCGACCCATGCTGCCCGCAGCGCCACCGCAGCCGCGAGCTCAGCGGGAAGTTCTGAAGCGATCCACCGGGTCCAGTCTGCGAGCCGGAGCGCTTCGTCCGGCTCCCCGGCATCCGCCAGCGCGGGGATCAGGACCGTGAGCGTCTCGGCGGTCGCACGCTGCGCCTGCGCCCGGCCGAGGGCCTCGCTGGCGGACGAGCGGGAGAGTTCCTGCAGCACCGTCCCCAGCAGCCGCGCAACCAGACCGACATGGCCGAGGCCCGAGCCGGTGCCGGCGGCTGCGGCGGCCGCCCGCCGCGCCCACAGCCCCCGCTCGCGGTCTGAGGTCTGCGTCAGAAACGCGGGACGCAGGGCCGGATGGCACAGCTCGTACCAGCCGGGCGCTTTGCGGCAGGGTTCAACCAGACCCGCGTGGACTGCGTCGCGCAGCCAATCCCGCAGCTCCGCCTCGCCGACCCTGCTCACCTCGCTGAGCAGCGCCGCCGGAAAACACCCGCCAACCACTGCGGCCGCCGACATCAGGGTGCTGCTGTAAGGGCCGAGGCGGTCAGTGCGGCGCGTCATGAACCGCACCACGGAGTCGGGTATCGGGGTGGACACGCCGGAGCGCAGCCGCCACCAGGCAGCTGGATTCCCGCAGCCGATTCCCGTGTCCTCGACTTCGCGGAACGCCTCGCCGGACAGTCGCATGGCGTCTACGAACTCGCGGGCGATCAGCGGGTTTCCGCCGCTGACCGCTGCCACCCGCTGCGCCAGCTCGTCGGTGACCTGCCGCTCCTCGGCGCATAACTGCATGGCCGTCAGTTCGCGGATCCGTCGGGTGTCCAGCGGTTCGAGCGTCACCGCGGTCGCGCTCGCGCCGCGCGAAGCGGCCAGCGCGAGGTCGAGGGCTGCGCAGGGCTCGAGGCGTACGGTCGCGAGCACGGCGACGGGCTGCGCGGCCAGGTTGTCCGTCAGGTATTCCACCACGGCCAGGGTGGTCGGATCGGCGTCGTGCAGATCCTCGAGCAGGATCAGACATCCGCGCGAGCGCCCGGCCAGCGCCAGCAGACGCAGCACCGCTTCGGCCAGCAGAACCGGGCTGAAACCCGCCGCGGGCGAGGGCGGCCCGAAGTCCGGAACGACCCGGCCGAGCACACCGAGGTATCCGCCCAGCGCATCGAGCGGCACATCGGCACGGCGCACCAGGTCGAGCAGTGCCTCGGCCAGCGGACGCAGCGGGATGCCGCGGTCGATCCGGCTGGTCCTGCCGCGCACCACGAGCATGCCGGACGCCTCGGCCCACCGCGCCGCCTCCTGGCACAGCGCGGTCCTGCCCATGCCCTCCTCGCCGAGCACGAAGACCGCGGCGCCGCGCCCGTCCCGCGCCGACTCCAGCATGAGCCCGACCGCGTCGAGCTCCCGGTCGCGCAAGGACACCGCCGGCGCGTCGCACTCGATGACTGTCATGGAACCCCTTGCAGGCGACACTCACGGCCCACCCCGGAGACGGGTGCGAGCCAACAACCCGCGCCCCATCGTAAGCGCCGCGAATCCGCCGGAAATGAGTAATCTGATACTCAAAATCTGCGGGCGCCCGGAGACCGTCAGGTGCCGAGATCGGGGCTCGAAGTGGTGCGTGTCCCGCTGCGGATGCGGCATGGTTCCCGGCTCTCGCGCTGGTCACGCGATATGAGCCGCCCGGCTCGGCCCCAGACTTGGACCCAAGCCAGGCGGTTCAGGTGTAACCCAGGCTCGTATTCCTTCATAGGTGCCAGGGCGCTCGCATGTGCCCCCGGCGCCCCGTTTTCCTGCCCGATGCACACTTGTCCATCTTCCGTATCACCGCCGTAGATTCGGCCCACCAGAGAGTCAGGCTCATGACTTTGAAACCCGTTGCCGCCGGCCGCCGCTCTTTGCATCTGCCTGCCGTGAGCTTCCTGCCTGGACGATCCGCACCCGGCGGACCGGCGGGCTCCCGCGGCACAGCCGTGCGCGCGCTGTACGTCGCTGCGGCGGCTGCGCTGACTGGCAGCGGCTACATCCACGGGCAGCTCTACGCCGACGGCTACCGGTTCATCCACGTCGTCGGCGTGTTGTTCCTGGTGCAGTCCGCAGCCTCGTTCGCCCTGGCGCTGCTGCTGCTCGTCGCCGTGTTCGTGCGCCCGTCCGTCCTGGTCCCGCTCGGCGCGGCGGGCGCGGCGCTCGGCGCGCTCGCCGGGTTCGTCGCCTCGCGCACCGTCGGGGTGTTCGGATTCACCGAACGCGGCCTGCAACCCGCGCCGCAGGCCCTCCTCAGCGTCCTGACGGAGATCGCCGTCGTGCTGTTGCTGTCGACGGCCGCAGTCATCCGCATCCGGTCGCTCACAGCCCGCGCGGACTGAGCCCTGCCCTTGCGAAAACCCCGCCCGCACACGTCAGGCGGCGTGTTCGTATTCGTGCAGGATGCCGCCGAGTGCTGTCCCTGCCGCCGAGTACGCCTGTCTCGTTGTCAGTCGGCCAAATGACGGCATCCTCCTGGGAGGTCGTACCGAGGTATCACCCAAACGGTCGACGCCTTCCTCGGCCTCCTCAACGGCACTGGGCACCGGCACCGACAAGATGCTCGTCCGCGTGCCCTGCGAGTTCTCCCATCCTGCTCGGCGACGAGGATGCCCTTACATTGGTCTTGGTCTGTGTTGCACCCGAACGCCGAGGAGCGCCGTGATGGCACCGCCAGCCGAGCCGCAGCCGGTGCTCTCGCCGCTCACCGCGGCGGCGATCTTCCTCGTGGCGACGATCGGGCCAGGGGGCGAGCAGGTGGTCCGCGACGTGCTCGCCGACCTCGCCGGGCTCTCCCGTTCGGTCGGCTTCCGCATCCCGGAGGGCGGGCTCACTGTAGTCGCCGGCATCGGCTCCACTGCCTGGGACCGGCTGTTCGCCGGGCCGCGCCCGGCCGAGCTGCACCCGTTCCAGCCCCTGGCCGGCCCTCGGCACGCCGCACCGGCCACCCCCGGCGACCTGCTGTTCCATATCCGGGCCCGGCGCATGGACCTGTGCTTCGAGCTCGCGGGGCAGATCATGCGGCGGCTCGGCGGCGCAGTGCGCGTGGTCGACGAGGTGCACGGCTTCAAGTACTTCGACGAACGCGACCTGCTGGGCTTCGTCGACGGCACCGAGAACCCCACGGGCCCCGCCGCCCTCGCCGCCGCGCTCGTGCCCGAGGACGCCGACCCGGACTTCGCCGGCGGCAGCTACGTCATCGTGCAGAAGTACCTCCACGACCTCGAGGCCTGGAACCGCCTGCCGGTCGAGGAGCAGGAGCGCGCCGTCGGCCGCACCAAGCTGGACGACATCGAACTCGACGACGCGGTCAAACCCACCGACTCGCACGTCGCGCTCAACACGATCGTCGACGAGGACGGGCGCGAACGGCAGATCGTGCGCGACAACATGCCCTTCGGACACGTCGGCGCCGGCGAGTTCGGCACCTATTTCATCGGCTACTCGGCCACCCCCGAGGTGACCGAGCGGATGCTGCGCCGCATGTTCCTCGGCGACGTGCCCGGACACACCGACCGCATCCTGGAGTTCTCCACCGCCGTCACCGGCACCCTGTTCTTCTGCCCCAGCGCCGACTTCCTCGACGACCCACCCGACGCGTCCGCGACGACCGCCTCATCCGTCCCCGCCCCCTCGCCGGCCGAGGACGTCGCCGCCGTCGCCGCCCTCGCCGACGGCTCGCTCGGCATCGGAAGCCTCAGAAGGAGCCTGGCACCGTGAACAACCTGCACCGCGAACTCGCGCCGATCTCCGCCGAGGCCTGGGCCGACATCGAGGCCGAGGCACGCCGCACCTTCGAACTGCACGTGGCCGCCCGCCGCGTCGTCGACGTGATCGGCCCCGCGGGCGTCGCGCTCGCCGCGGTCGGCACCGGACACCTGCGCCGCCTGGACACGCCCAGCCCGGGCGTGGAGGCGGGCTGCTACGAGGTGGCCAGCGTCGTGCAGTTCCGCGTCCCGGTCACCGTGCAGCGCTCCGCCGTCGACGCCGTCGCGCGCGGTGCCAAAGACGCCGACTGGCAGCCGGTCAAGGACGCCGCCAAGCAGCTCGCCTATGCCGAGGACCGGGCGATCGTCGACGGGTTCGCCGCGGCCGGGATCACCGGGATCCGGCAGGCCGCGTCGAACCCGTCGATCGCCCTGCCCGCCGACCCGCGCGAGTACCCGGTCGTGGTGGCCAAGGCGCTCACGGCACTGCGCTTGGCCGGCGTCGCAGGGCCCTACAGCCTGCTGCTGTCCGCCGACGCGTACACGGCGGTGGCCGAGACTACCGACCACGGCTACCCGATCCGCCAGCACCTCGCCCGCATCCTCGGCGATGACGGCGAGATCATCTGGGCGCCCGCGATCGGCGCGGGCGTGCTGCTGAGCACCCGCGGCGGCGATTACGAACTGCACCTCGGCCAAGACGTCTCCATCGGCTACCTCGCCCACGACGCGGAAACGGTGCAGCTCTACTTCCAGGAATCGCTCACGTTCATCCCGCAGACCACCGAGGCCGCCGTCGCACTCACCTGACCTCGCGAACACCCGGGACCTCGGGCTACACGTCTGCGCGTGCGTTCACCCTCCGCGCACCCGCGTACGAATGAGCACCTGCGCGTCGAAAGATGTGCGCCAACCCCGGCAAAGTCTGCTCAGCTGGCGGATGAATCGGACCGGTGGTCTGAACGAGTATTCAGGTGTCAGTCATGTTGTTCCCGGCTCGAGGCGGTCAGATGAGCAACCGGCAACACGACGAGAGAAGCACGCCAGGCCGGCGCATCCAGCTGAAGCGTCGGCTGCGGAGTCGCGAGGCGTACGTCGACACGACCGTGACCGATTCGTGGCCACCGCGGCTCAATACCCAGCTATAGCCCCTGTTCGCCGTGACGAAGACGTACGCGGCTCCAAGGAGTTGAGACCAGTGTTCCAGTCAACGCTTCGCACCTTCGACCAGCCCGTCGTCCGCACCCATGGCCCGTGCCGTCATGTGCCGCAGTGCCCGTCCGCCGCCGCTGCCGACCACGCCGCCGCCCGCGTCGTGGCCAGCCACCCCGAGCAGGGCTGGAGCGTGCTGTGCAACGGTGTCGTGGTCTTCGACGACCTGGGCGAGATCCTTCCCGACGGCACCTGCCTCGACGCCCATTGGCCGGGCAACCAGCGGCC